>NZ_DGMA01000007.1:0-322733 GCF_002388205.1 Achromobacter sp. UBA4530
CAGGTTGGGGCAGCGATCAGCCAGGCGGGCCAGGCTGTCGGCCGACAGACGCGACTGGGCGCGGTTGTAGACGATGACGCCGATGTTGACGGACTTGCAGACCTGCTCGACGTGGGCGGCGATGCCGTCCTGCGAGGCTTCGGTCAGGTAGTGGGGCAGCAGCAGGACGCCCTTGGCGCCTTGGCGCTCGGCTTCTTGGGCGTAGGCGATGGCGGTGCGGGTGGGACCGCCGGCGCCGGCCAGGATCGGCACCTTGCCCTTGCAGGTCTGCACGGCGGTGCGAATGACGTCGGAGTATTCATCGGGGGCCAGCGAGAAGAACTCACCGGTGCCGCCGGCGGCGAACAGGGCGGTGGCGCCGTAGGGAGCCAGCC
Organism: Achromobacter sp. UBA4530; assembly: GCF_002388205.1. Taxonomy (NCBI): domain Bacteria; kingdom Pseudomonadati; phylum Pseudomonadota; class Betaproteobacteria; order Burkholderiales; family Alcaligenaceae; genus Achromobacter; species Achromobacter sp. UBA4530. Next base: position 375 of record NZ_DGMA01000007.1, read on the forward strand.
ATTCCAGACGAGCCGCATAGCTCTTGGCGTTGAAATCGCCGTTCTGGTCGAAGTCGGTCACGGGGAAGGAAAGCAAACCTTCCGAAACAATGGCCTTGAGTTCTTGCGGAGTCGTCATGTTGCGCTCATCCCTAAATGGCCGTCGCAGGCGAAAGGTAGGTGCTTGCGAACGGGATGCGGTGGTAAAAGGTGAGTCATCGTACAACATCAATTTGCCGGATTCAAGGCGTGTCCCCATGTGGCGCAGCATTTACAAGGGGAAACCCGAAATTCCTTTCTAGAGCCTTTCAGCGATATTCTCTTGGTTGTACGATAACGTACGGTGCCCGCAGCGGGGCATCCATCAGGCTAAAGGATTCATCATGCAGGTTGCAGTCGAGCAGGCGCCCGTTCTCATCAAGATTCATCCCGACGACAACGTCGCCATCGTGGCCAACGATGGCGGATTGCCGTCGGGAACCGTTCTGCCCGATGGGCTTCAATTGGTCGACGCCGTGCCGCAAGGGCATAAGGTTGCCCTGACCGATCTGGCCGAGGGCGACGAGGTCCGGCGCTACAACGTGGTGGTCGGCTACGCCGCCAAGGCGCTGCCGCGCGGCAGTTGGATCAACGAGCGCGTCACCACGATGCCGACGGCCCGCACGCTGGAAGACCTGCCGGTCTCCACGCGGATTGCGCCGCTGCCGCCGCTCGAGGGCTACACCTTCCAGGGCTATCGCAACGCGGACGGCACCGTCGGCACGCGCAATATTCTTGCCATCAGCACCACGGTGCAGTGCGTGCAGGGCGTCGTCGAGCACGCGGTTGCGCGTATCCGCCGCGAACTGCTGCCGCTGTATCCGAACGTGGACGACGTGGTGGGCATCGAGCACACCTACGGCTGCGGCGTGGCCATTGACGCGCCCGGCGCGGCGATTCCCATCCGCACGCTGCACAACATTGCCCGCAACCCGAACTTCGGCGGCACGTCCATGGTCGTCAGCCTGGGCTGTGAAAAGTTGCAGCCGGACCGCCTCCTGGCGCCCACCGCCATTCCGATCCGCGCCGGCTCGGGCATGGGCGGCGACGGCGTGGACACCATCGTCCTGCAGGACGAAGAGAACATCGGCTTCGATTCGATGATCCAGCTCATCATGCGCACCGCCGAGCGCCACCTGCAGAAACTCAACGCCCGCCAGCGCGAAACCTGCCCGGTGTCGGACCTGACCGTCGGCGTGCAGTGCGGCGGCAGCGATGCGTTTTCCGGCGTGACGGCCAACCCTGCCGTGGGTTTTGCCACCGACCTGCTGGTGCGCGCCGGCGGCACGGTGATGTTCTCCGAAAACACCGAGGTGCGCGACGGCATCGACCAGTTGACCGCGCGCGCCGAAACGCCCGAAGTCGCGGACGCATTGATCCGCGAAATGGCCTGGTACGACGCGTACCTGCAGCGCGGCATGGCCGACCGCAGCGCCAACACCAGCCCCGGTAATAAGAAGGGCGGCCTGTCCAACATTGTCGAAAAGGCCATGGGCTCGATCGTCAAGTCGGGGTCCTCGCCGATCCATGGCGTGCTGTCGCCCGGCGACCGCCTGACACGCAAGGGCCTGATCTTTGCGGCCACGCCCGCCAGCGACTTCATCTGCGGCACGCTGCAGCTGGCTGCCGGCATGAACCTGCACATCTTCACCACCGGCCGCGGCACGCCCTACGGGCTGGCGCAGGTGCCGGTCATCAAGGTCGCCACGCGCTCGGCGCTGGCGCGCCGCTGGCACGACCTGATGGACGTGGATGCCGGCGTCATCGCCACCGGCCAGGCCTCGATCGAGGAAGTGGGCTGGCAGCTCTTTCAGATGATGCTGGACGTGGCCAGCGGCAAGAAGCAGACCTGTGCCGAAAAACTCAAGCTGCACAACGCCCTGGCGCTGTTCAACCCGGGCCCCGTGACCTGATCGGGACCCAACCCGTCCGTAGCGCCATCGCAGAAGAAAACCACCGAGAGGAGACAGCCGATGGAAATTGACCCGCAAGTCCAGGCCGGCCGGCGCCGGCTGCTGGGCGCCGCGCTTGCACTGGCCCCCGCCAGTCTGGTGCACGCGCAGTCTTTCAGCTTCACCCCGCAGCAGCGCTACCCGGACCCCTCGGTCCGGATCCTGGACCCGGAATTCGCCAAGTACCGCATCTACAGCAGCAGCGTGGAGCAGCTTGCGACCGGCTTCCGCTGGCTGGAAGGTCCGGTGTGGTTTGGCGACGGGCGCTATCTGCTCGCCTCGGACATTCCCAATAACCGCATCATCCGCTGGGACGAAGCCACGGGCGAAACCAGCGTGTTCCGCCATCCGTCCAACTTCAGCAACGGGCTCGCCCGGGATCGTCAGGGCCGCCTGCTGGCCTGCGAACACCTGACGCGCCGCGTCACGCGCACGGAATACGACGGCAGCATCACGGTGCTGGCGGACCGCTTTGACGGCAAGCCGTTCAATTCCCCCAACGACATCGTGTGCCAGCGCAATGGCGCCATCTGGTTCACCGATCCGCCCTTCGGCATCGGCGGGCACTGGGAAGGCGACAAGGCCACGCCCGAGCTGCCGCATTCCGTCTATCGCATCGATCCCGGCAACGGCCGTGTGACGCTGGCGCTTGCCGATCTGGCCGGTCCCAACGGCCTGTGCTTTTCGCCCGACGAGAAAGTGCTGTACATCGTCGAATCGCGTCACCAGCCCAATCGCGTGATCTGGGCCTTTGACGTGGGCGCGGACGGCGCGTTGTCCAACAAGCGCCTGCACGTTGACGCGCAAGGGCCCGGCGCCATCGACGGCATCAAGTGCGACGAGGCCGGCAACCTGTGGTGCGGCTGGGGCAGCAACGGCTCGCCCGACGCCAAAGCCGAGGACCTGGACGGCGTGATGGTGTTCAACCCCGCGGGCAAGGCCATCGGCCACATCCGCCTGCCGGAACGCTGCGCCAATCTTTGCTTTGGCGGCGCCAAGCGCAACCGCCTCTTCATGGCGAGCAGCCATTCGCTCTATGCCCTGTACGTGGAGACCCGCGGCGCGGCATAGGCACATCCCCACCGCGGCCTCACCAGGCCGCGGGACACTTCAACACACATACCAAACAGTGTGGAGACAGCATGAACCCGAGCAAGAGACAGTTCCTGGGCAGCGCCGCGGCGCTTTGCCTGACGCCCCTGGTGCCGGCATGGGCCCAATCGGCGGAATGGCCGACGCGGCCCGTGCGCATCGTCGTGCCTTACCCGCCCGGCGGCTCGTCGGACATCATCGCGCGCATCCTGGCGCCCCGGCTGGCAGAAGTGCTCAAGCAGACCGTGGTCGTCGAGAACAAGCCCGGCGCCAACGGCAACCTGGGCGCCGGTCTGGTGGTGCAGTCGGCTAACGAAGGCCACACGGTCCTCTTGTGCGACGTCGGCGCGCTGGCGATCAGCCCGTCCGTCTACACGAAGCTGACCTTTGATCCGTCCAAGGACCTGCGCGCCGTCGGTATGCTGGCGTATTCGCCGCACGTGCTGGCCGTGCACCCGGACGTGAAGGCCAAGACCGTGCAGGATTTGGTCGAGCTGTCCAAGAAAGAACGCATCAACTTCGCCGTCACCGCGATCGGCAGCGCGCCTCACCTGGCGGCCGTCGCGGTTCAGCAGGCCACGGGTGCGCAGTGGGAATACGTGCCGTACAAGGGCGGTTCGCAGGCGGTCACCGACACCATCGGCGGCCAGACGCAGATCATCATGAACGGGCTGCTGGCCACGCTGCCGCACATCAAGTCCGGCAAGCTGCGCGCGATCGCGATTTCCAAGAGCGAACGCATGAAGCTGGTGCCGGACATCCCCACCATCTCCGAGCAGGGCGTGAAGGGCTTTGAGTCCGGCACGTGGCAAGGCGTGATGGCCCCGTCCACCATGACCGACCCGGTGGCGGCCCGCCTGCAGATGCTGATGGCGCAGATCGTCACCCAGCCGGACGTCACGGCGCAGTTGAACGAGCAGGGCGCCGAGATCGTCACCAAGAGCCCGGCCGAACTTGCGCAGTTCTTCAGCAGCGAGCGCGCGCGCTGGGCCAAGGTCGTGGCCAGCACGGACATCCGCCTGGATTGAACGGCGCCGATCCCGCCTTGCGAGGGGCGGGGTTCGGGAGCACACTGGAATTGCGTCCAGGCTTCGGCCTGGACCGATTCCGTGGAGCTCGGTCCATGAAACCCTTGTTTGCCGCGGTGCTGGGGGCGTTGGGTGCGTTGTCGGCGCTGGCCGCTGCGCCTGCGCTGGCGCGCGATCCGCTTCCGACGGTGCCATCCCCGCCAACGTCGGCCCGCACCTTGCCGGATACGTGCCTGGGCACCGATTGCCCGCGCATCGTTGACCCGGGCAAGATCAATCGGGATTGCCTGGGCACCTCGTGTCCGGGGTCCCGCTATCCGTCGCCGGCGGCAACGCCCACGCGGCCGCAGGATCAGCCCGGGCTGAAGGCGCCCACTCGGACCTGGCTGCCGCCGATGCCGCCCCGGCCGGGTCAGACGCCGATAGGGCCGCTGACGCCCGCGCCCGCGTTGCCGCGATAGGCGCAGGGCTCGCGCATTATTCGTCGCCAGGCGGCATCACGAAACGGCATGGTGGACGCACGGCGCTCCAGGCCGCAGGTATGATGGCCTGCTTGCGCCTGTCAATCTCCGCGCCGGCCCACACGCGCCGCGCTTTCCGAAGACACCACACCCCATGAACGACCGCCTGCAGCAGACTCTGCGCCGCTTCGACGACTACAACGCCGCCGACCCCAACACGTTTACTTGGGAAGGCGAATCCTGTCCGCAGGAGCTGTTTCTTGCGCAAAAGCTGCACGAATGGGTCATGAAGCTGGCGCCCGATGCTTCCCAACCGTTGATCCTGGCGTCCCGGTGCCAGCACATCGGCCGCTGGGAGATCGCACGCGCCAGCTATCCCGAAGGCCGCATCGGCTACCTGACGTGGCGCAAGGCACTGGCACGGCATCACGCCGGCATCGCGCAGGAGATCATGAAGGAAGCAGGCTATCCGCAGGCAGATTGCGAGCGCGTGGCGGCGATCCTGATGAAGCAGGGCATCAAGCAGGATCCGGACGTGCAGGTCATGGAAAACGCGCTGTGCCTGGTGTTCCTGCAATACCAGTACGAAGCCTTTTACCCGGCGCACGAAGACAAGATCGTCGAGATCCTGCGCAAGTCGTTGCTGAAGATGGACGGCGCGGGGCATCAGCAGGCCATGACGCTGACCTATTCCGAGAAGGGCATGGGCTACATCAAGCAGGCGCTGGCGGCGCTGGAGTCGGCAGGCTAGATACAGCCGCATCAATGCAGAAAGGCCTGCGCCAGGCCGGGAAACATTGTCCCGNNCTGAATTGCTTTTGGCGGGCTTATTCGGACGCTTGGGGCGTGACGTCTGCCTGGGTGGCGTCAGTGGGCGTGACGTCTGCGGACGTCGCACCGGCGGCCTTCGTGTCGGCGGCTTTCACCTCTGCGGCTTTCACATCCACGGCTTTCACATCAGCGGACGGCACGTCGGCTGGTTGCGTGTCAGGGGCGGCGTCAGCAGCCGGCGCCGGGGTCTGCTCAGCAGCCGTCTGCGCCTTTTTCTCGGCCCGTGCGCGGGCGGCGTTGCGCGACGCGTTGCGAGATGCCATGCGCTTGGCGTGACGCGCTTCGTTGGCGGTCACGGCGCCGGCGGGTTCGCCGTTCAGGTCCACGCGCGGCGCGTCCTCGACCATGCTGGCCCAGTAGCGGCGGCCATCGCACCAGGTCTTGACGGCTTCCTTGATCTGCGCCTCGTCGAGCTGCAGTTGCTCGGCGTGTTGCACCAGGTCCGCCAGCACACCCAGCTTGAGGGGCAGCTTGGGCGCGGGGTTCTTGGGGAAAGCCTTGGGAAAGTGACGTTGCAGGCGCGAAATGGCGACGACCACGGGATCGACCGGCGTCTCGCGCTTTTCGGGACGCGGCGCACGCTGGCCCTTGTCGCCGCCTTGCGCGCGCTTTGCCTTGTCGCCGCCTTGCGGACGCGGACCCTTGCCGGCGCCTTGCGGGCGGCGCGGCTTGTCCGTGCCTTGCGGTCGCGATTCGTTCTTCGAGCCTGCCTTGTCAGGCGACTGCTTGATAAGCAATTCCCGGATCGCGGCTAATTGTTCTAGTCCCATGTGCTACACAAAAAAAAGGTTGAGGCGGCGAGCGTATCCGCTGCGCCGCCAGTTGTCGGCCTTTCAGCAGCCCTGAAAACTTCTACCCGGAGATGACCACGAGCAGCGCCAGCGACAGCAGGATGCCGAACGCGGCCAGGGCAAACGGCAGTAGTAGAACATACACGCCGCGTTCTTGCCCCCGTCCATGCGCCAAACCGGCCGCAATCGACATCCGGACCGGCGAAAAAATCCCCATCGACGTGCCCGAGACGTGCAGCAGCGCGGCGGCCGCGGGCACGTTCAGACCGGCCTGAAGGGCTAATGATAGCTGGGAAGACATGAACAGGCTGTTCGGCGCATTGCCGCTGTTGGCCAGAATGCCGAACGCGCCGGCCAGAAGCGGCGTGATCAGGATAGTCCAGTCGCGCAGGCTCGAGAATAATCCATCGGCATACGCCCGGGAAATGCCCGCGCCCGCCAGCACCTCGGCCATCATTGCAAACAGAAAGACGGACATGACGGCATGACGTCCTGTCATCCACGCGGCGCGTGCCTGAGTCCGCAGCGCGCCCGGGTGGCGTTGCCAGGCGGCCATGGCTACCGCGCCCGCGATCAGCCAGCTTCCGGCGTGCAGAAAAGGCATCCAGGCCGGCAGGTCCGCATAAGGCTTGAAATCGGCCACGCCGGCAAGGCCGCGATTCAGGCCGGGGACGAGCCGCGTAGCCACCAGCCAGGCGATGAGGGCGATGTAGGGCAGGGCGCGGCGTGCGGCGTCCAGCGCTTGCCCGCGATCGGGCTTGCGGTCCGCCAGGAAGCGCAGCACGATCAGCGGACCATAGGCTGTCAGCAGCGCCGTTTCCGGTCCCAGCAGTGCGGTCGCTGCCGTCAGCAAGGCCAGGCTCGCGGCCATCCAGCCCGCTTCACGCCCCAGTTCGGCCGCAGGCGCGGACAGCGCCGCGCGTGCGGCAGTGCGCCAGTACAACGCCAGCCACACCCACATCAGCAGCGCCACGGGCACCATGCTGTAAAGAGCAAGCTGCGTGGCCGGCACCCGCGCGTAGGCCGAGGCCAGCAACGTGCCGCTTCCCATCGCGCCCCACGGGATGAGTGTCTGGCTGAGCAGCGCGAACACCATGGTCTCGCGCGGCTTCAGGCCCAGCGGGCGGATCAGCATCACCGTTCCCAGCATGCCCACGCCGAAGCCCGTGGCGGACTCGGCAAACGGGCCGACCAGGAAACAGGCGAAGAAGAGCAGCCGGCGCCGTGCGAGGGGTTCGAGACGCATGGCGTCCGGCGGATTGCCTGCCGCGCCCTTGCTCATGCCGCCCTGCGCCGCCATCTGCCAGAACAGCAGGCCGCCGAGGATGTAGGGGGTGATGATCCAGCCGATCCAGAGTCCGCGTTCCAGGGCAACGGCCAGTTGCGCCAGCGCGAACGGCGCGGGCGCGGCGAGCAGGGCGATGGGCAGCGCCGCCAGCAGGCCCAGCGCGGCGGCGATGGTCGTGTTGACGCGCCCGCTCGCGATCGCGGCGATCACGGTCAGCGCCGGCAGGGACCACAGCAGGTACATCATGAAAGAAACATCCGCATCGCCCGGGTGAAGTCGCGGCGCAAAGCGTATCAGTCTATGGCCGCAGCGGGTAGCTGTGGCGATGGGCGGCGCGAACGTGGGCGACGAAGGCGGCGGGCGGGGCGCAGACAGGAACGCGGGCGTACAGGCAGACCCCAGACGCAAGAACGCCGGCTGGCGTTTGCACGCGAGCCGGCGTTCGGGGGTGACGGGTCAGGTCGGGATTGCGTTGTCTACTGGTTCGCGCCGCGGATGTTGCCGGCGATACCGCCGGCTGCACCGCCAATGGCGGCCCCGGTCCAGGCACTGCCCCCCGCGATGGCGGCAATGCCGGCGCCCGCCGCGGCGCCCATCAAGCCACCCGTGACGGTGCCTTGCTGTTCCTTGGTCATGTTGGTGCATGCGGCCAGCGATGCCATCGCAATGGCCAGGCCTATCGTGCGGATAGTCTTCATGGCGGCTCCTAGGGGGTGCGTTTCGTCTTGGTGGCAGGCACGACGATCTCAAACCAGATCGTCTCCATGACGGGGCGATCCAATTGGCCCGGATTGGCGGCATACCAGCGGTCGATGGTCTCGCGCACCGAGTCCAGCGTCTGGTTCTGAAGGCCCGCGGAGAACTTGGGCACCAGCGTCTGGGTATCCGGCACGGCCCGGCGTTGCTGATAGGCGCGTTCAACCTCAAGCGCATTGGCCACGCCCAGCAGATAGGCCTTCTTGAGGTTGGCGTCGGAATCGGTCCAGTGCTTGCCGGTGATGATCGGGGCGGGGTCCGAGGGGGCGGCCGTGACAGCCGACCCGACAAGCATCGAGAGGGCTACGGTCGCTGGGCCAAGCAGGTGTTTTACTCGCATCGCATCGCTCCTGTTGGGGGAACAAAAGATAGAAAACAACCTTCGCGCGCGATTCGGGCGGGGGGATCGAGATGACCGATCGAAAAGCGGTACCGATCAATTTATGCCTGAATGCGTGGTCATGCAAGACCGGATTACAGGACGGATCGGCCGCTTCGGAATGCTCAATAGGCGGCGGACGGGGCGGGCGCCGCGGCGTTCGGGTCCGCGCAAGAGAAGCTTGCCGCCAGCCGGCGGGCGCTATTTGCGTAAAGCAGCACGTCAACGCCTACCGCCACGAAGGTGCAGCCCAGTTCCAGGTAACGGCGCGCCAGCGCGGGGTCCGATGTCAGGGTGCCGGCTGCTTTGCCGTGTTCGATGATGACTTGCATGGCGCGCTCGATGGCGCTTTGCACGTCCGGATGCCCGGGCCGCCCCCGATACCCCATGGACGCGGCCAGATCGGCCGGCCCGATGAACACGCCATCCACGCCGGGCAACTCGCAGATCGCCTCCAGGTTCGACAGCGCCTGCACCGTTTCCGCCTGCACCAGCAGGCAGATCTCGTCGTCGGCGATTTCCAGGTAGTCCTGACGGGCGCTCCAGCGAGATGCGCGCCCCACGGCGCTGCCCACGCCGCGTATGCCTTGCGGCGGATAGCGGGTCGCGGCCACCAGGGCGCGGGCTTGATCGGCGGTGTCGACCATCGGCACCAGCAGGTTCTTCGCGCCGATGTCCAGCATCTGCTTGATGAGTGCGGTGTCTCCGGCCACCACGCGCACCACGGGCTGGGCGCGGTAGGGCGCGACGCTCTGCAGGGCGGCCAGGGTGCCGCGCAGGTCGTTCGGTGCGTGCTCGCCGTCGATCAGCAGCCAATCGAAGCCTGCCGTGGCGGAAACCTCGGCCAGATAGGGGTCGGCCATCGAGAGCCACAGGCCGACCTGGGCCTGGCGCGCGGCAAGGGCCGTCTTGAAAGGATTGTGTGCGGGCATGCGAGAAGGTTCCTGAAATGACGGGTCAGCTGACGATGCCCAGATGCCAGGGCACGAATTCATGGTTGCCCAGGCCCAGTGCTTCGCTCTTGGTCGGCGCGCCGGAGGCCGCGCGCAGGATATGGTCGAAGATGCGTTGTCCCATCTGTGCGATGTCTACCTCGCCATCGAGCACCGCGCCGCAATTGATGTCGATGTCTTCCACCAGGCGCGCATACATGCTGCTGTTGCTGGCAAGTTTGAGCGTGGGCGCGGGCTTGGAGCCGAACATCGACCCGCGGCCTGTCGTGAAGCAGATCAGGTTGGCGCCGCTGGCGATCTGGCCGGTGACGGCGACGGGGTCGTAGCCGGGCGAATCCATGAAAACCAGGCCTGCGCGGTCGATGGGCTCGGCATATTCATACACGGCCTGCAGCGGCGTCGTGCCGCCTTTCATGGCGGACCCCAGCGATTTCTCGAAAATGTTGGCCAGGCCGCCTTGCTGGTTGCCGTGGCCGACGACGCCGTTGAACTGCGCGTTGTGTCCGGCCGTGTACCTTTCCCACCAGGCCAGCCGGTCCAGCAGTTTCTGGCCCACTTCCGGCGTGACGGCGCGGCGGGTCAGCAGGTATTCCACCCCGTGGATCTCCGGGGTTTCGGACAGGATCGCCGTGCCGCCGTGCCGCACCAGGATGTCCATGGCTGCACCCAGCGCAGGATTGGCCGTGATGGCGGAGTAGCCGTCCGATCCGCCGCATTCCAGACCGATCTTGAGGTGGCTTGCCGGCACGGGGCTGCGGCGCGCGGCATCGGCCAGCGGCAGCATCTCGTTGATGGCCCGGATGCCGGCCTCGATCGTGGCCCGGGTGCCGCCCGTGTCCTGCATCACGAGCGTACGCACCCGCGCGTCCCCGGCCAGATCCTGCGATTCGATCAGCGCCGACACCTGATTGCGTTCGCAGCCCAGCCCTACGATCAGCACGCCGGCCAGGTTCGGGTGCCGCGCGTAGCCGGCCAGCGTGCGTCGCAGGACGTCGAAATGCTCGCTGGGCGACGACATGCCGCAACCGCTCGTCTGCGCGAACGCCACTACGCCGTCCACGTTGGGAAACGCGGCAAGGCGTTCGGGCGTGAAGTGCTGCGCGATGTGGTGGATGACCGTCGCGGAACAGTTCACCGACGCGAGGATGCCGATGAAATTGCGCGTGCCCACCCGGCCATCCCCCCGAACGTAGCCCTGAAACGTCGCGCGTTCGGCCTCGGGCAGGATGTCGACCGGCCGCACATCGCGGCAGAAGCCCGGATCCCGCTCGAAGTCCGCGAGCGCAAGATTGTGTGCATGCACGTGCTCGCCGGCTTCGATATCGCGCGCGGCCACGCCGATGATCGCGTCGTACTTGCGCACGGGCGTGCCTGCCGGAATCCGGCAGGCCGCAATCTTGTGGCCGCCCGGCACCTGCGCGCGTACCCGCAGGCCCAGCGCCGGGATAGGCATGCCCAAGGCCAGGGCCTCCCGGGCGACCAGCACATTGTCGTTGGCGTGCAGCCGGATCAAGGGATTGGAAGTCACCGGGGATCAGCCTTTCTGCAGCATTTCTTTCAGTTTCAGGCGCGCGATCAGCGCGGTCTCCTGCGCATAGACCGACGCCACATAAGCCTGGTAATCCGGCCCGTCCAGGTACATCACCGGCGCATCGATGCGGTCGGCCACCTGCTTGAAGGCGTCGCTCCTGACCGCAGTGCGGAAGGCCTCGCGCAGCTTGCGCTCGACGGCGGGGTCCAGGCCCTTGGGCGCGCCGATGCCGTTGGGGGCCTCGACCACGACGTCGTAGCCCAGTTCTTTCAGGGTGGGCGCCTCCTTGAAACGCGAGGCGCGCGACTCGCCCCAGGTCGCCAGAAGCCGCAGCTTGCCTGCCTCGACATGCGGCGCCCACGAGCTTGAATCCGCCAGCAGATCGATCTGCCCGCCCAGCACATCCTGCAGGGCGGCCGCGCCGCCCTTGTAGGCAATCGCATTGAAACGCACGCCGGCCGTCATGGCGAACTCTTCCATGCCCACATGCGTCGCGCCGCCGATGCCGGCGTGGCCGTATGTCAGCTTGCCGGGATTGGCCTTTGCGTAAGCCACGACCTCCTGCAACGTCTTGAACGGCGAGCTGGCAAGCACTGCGATGCCGAAGGTCTGGCCCGACGTACGGGCCAAATAAGTCAGTTCGCTGCGCGGATCGAGCTGCAACAGTCCCAATTGCGAGAAACGCGCCACCGAAATGGGAATCTGGCCGATGGTGTAGCCGTCGGGCTGCGCCTGCGACAGCGACTTCGTGCCGATCATGCCCGAGGCGCCCGCGCGGTTCTCAACCACGATGGACTGGCCCAGCACGCCCGACGCCACCTGGCAGAGCGCGCGCATGGACTGGTCCGCGGTGCCGCCAACGGGCCAGGGGCAGATGAAGGTGATGGGGCGCTGCGGATAGTCCGCGGCGCGTGCCAGGCCGGGGGCCAGCAGGCCGGCCGCGCCGGCGCCAGCCATGGCGCCCAGACAGGCGGCGCCCGCCAGGAACCTGCGCCGGCCCCGGTCAGGGGTGGGGATGTGCCTCATGGTTTGTCTCCGATGTGATTATTTTTGTGAGCACCCTCAAGGCTACAAGGCCGCCCGGATCTATTCTCGTGAGCTTATATATAACTATCCAATAGAATTGCCGCATCGAAAGATAACAAGTCTGATATGTAAGGATGTTGGCATGGCGCACCTGGACCGCGTGTTCCGCTCAAACCTGAAGCTGCGTCACCTCCAATTGGTGGTGGCGCTGGACGAGTTCCGGCATTTGGGGCGCACGGCCGAGTTCATGGCGGTCAGCCAGCCGGCGGTGTCGCGCATGCTGTCGGAGGTGGAGTCCATGCTGGGTCTCGCGCTGTTTGCGCGGTCCGTGCGCGGCACGGAGCCCACCGACGCGGGCGCTGCAGTGGTGCGCTTTGCGCGCGGCGTGTTGGCGCAGTACGAGCGCACGCGTGATGAGATCGACGCCGCCGCAAGCGGCGCGGCCGGCAAGACGCGGGTGGGGGCGATGGCGGTCGCGCTGCCGGTGCTGCTGGCGCGGGCCGTGCATGCCTTGAAGCTGCGGTCGGCGCGCGCAACCGTCCTGATCGAAGAGGGCGACCTGACCCATCTGCTGCCCAAATTGCGGCTGGGCGAACTGGATCTGTTCGTGGGAAGGCTGGAGCCAGGCTACGCCGCGCCCGATCTGCATGCCGAAGCGTTGTTCGAAGAGCCGATGGTAGTGGTGGCGGCGCCCGGCAGCGACGTGGCAGGCCGCAGCGCACCGGGGTGGGCGGATCTGGCGGCGTTGCCTTGCGTGATGCCGCCGCCGTGGGCGTCATTGCGGGTAAAACTGGAGCAGCAGTTCCATCATCGCGGCCTGCAGCCGTCGTCCGATCTAATGGAAACGTCGTCCTACCTGTCCACGCTGACCTTCATTCGCGAGCGCAATGCGGTGGGATTTCTGGCGAGGTCAGCCGCCCGCAGTTTCGAGCGCCAGGGCCTGTGCCGGATCCTGGACGTGCCGCTGGACCTGGCATTGCCGCCGGTCGGCATCATCACCTTGCGTGAAGCCCGGCTGCCTGCGGCCAGCGCGCACCTGATCGAATGCCTGAAGAACGAGGCAACGGCGCTGATGGCTGATGCGGCAAACGGCGCCGGTTAGGCCGGCGCCGTTCCCGCGATGGACTTTACTTCGCGGCGGTGGTCTGTGCCGCGGCGGGCGCCAGCGCCTGCAGGAGCAGCTTGGCGTTGGCCTGCAGGTCGGCAACGGGATCGGCCCCGTCGGTGGCCAGCACGACGGCCTTGGCGCCGCCGGCTTCGATGGCCTGGCGCAGTTCCGGCGTGGGCTCGCGGTGCAGCAGCGCGGCGGCCGCGCCGTTGTCCTTGAGAGTGGCGGTCAGCGCCGCCAGCGTCTCAGGTGTCCAGTCCTTGTCGTCGCGCGCGTTCGTGTCGATCAAATCCAGATTGAACTCGGCAATCAGGTAGGGCAGGCGCTCGGATAGGCTGACGACGGCCACGTTCTCAGCCTGAGCCAATCCGGCCTGGCTGCTGGCGTTCAATTCGACCAGCGTGCGCTTGATCTGCGCCAGGTTCTCGGCGATGCGCTTGTCGTCGGACGGGGACAGGCGCCCCAGATCGGCGGCGACGATGTCGGCCATGCGTCCCAGGTTGACGATGCTGAGCCACGGGTAGGCGGCAAACTGTCCGCCGGGGCGCGTGTCGCTTTGCAGGGCAATGCCGTTCAGCGCACCATCGAGCGGGCGGGCGGCGTCGATTTCGACGATGCGGATGTTGGTGCGCCGCGCGTTGGCGTAGAGCGGATCGTCGGGCCAGATGGAGCGCAGGCCGACCGCGGCGTCCGCCGATGCGGCGGCCTTTTGCAGCGCAGCGCCGCCGCGCCCGCTGAAATACGACGTGAGGCGGGTGGCGGGCAGGTTGGCGGGCGCGGCGCGCTCCACACGGATGGTGCTGCCTTTGGCCAGGCTGTCGGTCAGCGCAAACACGACGGGATGCGCGGCCAGCACGGTGACGCTGCCCGTGGCGGCGGCCGTGGCTTCAGGCTGCGCGGCGCGCGCGGCGCGGCCGGATTTGGCCGCTTCCTGGGCTTGCGCCGTGACGGCGGCGCCCAGCGCGGATGCCAATGCCACGGCCAGGGCGGCGCGGCGCAGGGTGACTGACTTCAAACTCATGCTGCATTTCCTTTCAGGCCGGGGACCAGGCCGCGTGCCAGGGCCGAGATCGCAAACAAAACACCCGCGACCAGAATGATGGCCGCGCCGGATGGGATCGGCAGTTCCAGTTCGATGGGCAACATGATGCCGGCCAATGTGCTGAACAGCGCGAACAGCACCGACATCGTGAAAAAGCCCTTGAGCGACTGCGCCAGCATCCGCGCCGCAGCCGCCGGAATCACCAGCAGGGCGCCGACCAGAATGGCGCCGATCACCTTGACCGAGGCCACCGTGACCAGCGTCACCAGGATCACGAACAGGTAGTCCATGGCCTTGACAGGCACGCCGCGCACGGCGGCCAGCTGCGGATTGAAGCTCGCCAGCATCAGCCGGTTGTAGTTGGGCAGGGCCAGCGCCAGCGCCAGGATCGCCACGCACGTCAGAACCGACAGGTCGTTGCTGTTGACGGTAAGCACCGAGCCGAACAGCACGTTTTCCAGGATGTGGATGTTGATGCGGCCTGACAGCACGAGCAACAGGCTTGCGCCCAGCGCCAGCGACACCGACAGGAACACGCCAATCAGCGTGTCGGGCGTGAGGCGCGTGCGATTGCTGAGGAAATTGAGCAGGATGCCGAAGATGAGGCAATAGCTGAACAGGCTGCCATACGGCCCGGTGTAGGGCTCGCCCAGCAGGATGCCGATTGCGACGCCGGTCAGCGCGGCATGGCCAACGGCTTCCGAGAAGAACGCAAAGCGCTTGACCACGACCAGCGTGCCCAGGCCGCCCAACACCGGTCCGATGATCAGGCCCGCAAGCAGGGCGTTGATGACGAAGCCGAAGGCCAGCGATTCCGGCAACACGCCGGATTCCGCCGCGCTCTGAATGAGCTGGCGCAGGTTGTCGAAAAAGGCGTTCATGCGGCGCGCTCCTGCGGCTGATTGCCAACGCGCGGCCGGGTTGAAAAGAGCGCAAGCAGGCGGTCGGGCGTCAGCACCTGCGCGGGCGGGCCGTCGCAAAGCACCTGGCGGTTCAGGCCGGTGACGCGATCGGCCAGGCGGCCAACGGCCTCGAGGTCGTGTTCGATCCACAGCACGGTCACGCGCTGCGCGCGCCAACTGTCCAGCAGTTCTTCAAACACGCGCACGCCGGCTTCGTCCAGCGCCGACATGGGTTCGTCCAGCACCACCATCGACGGGCTGGGCACCAGGCCCTGGGCCAGCAGCACGCGCTGGCGCTCGCCGCCCGACAGCGCGCCCATGCGGCGGTTGCGCTTGTCCTGCATGCCAACGCGTTCCAGCGCGTCGCCGATTTCTTTCGATTTCGCGCGCGACAGGCCAAGGAACGCAGGTTTGCGCTGGCACATCGCGGCCATGAAATCGTTGACGGTCATGGGCAGGCCACGATCGAACTCAAGGGCCTGGGGGATGTAGCCGATGACGCCCGCCCGGTCGCCCGGCCACGCCACGCTGAGCTTGCCGCGATGCGGCATCTGGCCCAGCAGCGTCTTGACCAGCGAACTCTTGCCGCCGCCGTTGGGGCCGACCAGCGCATGCACGCTGCCTGCCGCAACGGTAAAGGCGACGTCGCTGAGGATGTCGGTACGGCCGAGCGTCAGGGAGATGTGGTCGAAGGTCAGCGTGGGACCCATTGCGCCGCCCGGGTGAGCTGTCACGGGGCCGGTCACGCGCCGGCCTCTTCGATGGCGCGCACCACGGTGGCCAGGTTCTGCTTCATTTCTTTTTCGAACTGCTCGGGGCTGTATTCGCCATACGAGATGTGCGACAGCGCATACAGCTTCACGCCGGTCTCGCGCTGGATCGTCTCGACATACGCGGACGGGAAGTTCAGCTCGGAGAAGATCACCTTGACGTCCGCCGCGCGCAATTGCTCGATGGTGCCCTTGAGCTGCGCGGGGCTGGGCTCGATGCCGTGCGCCGGTTCCACGACCGCAGTGACTTCCAGGCCGAACTCTCGCAAGAGGTAGTCGTAGGCGCCATGGATCGTGGCCACGCGCAGGTCCGCGTTGGGCGCTTTTGCAAGCTGGCCAAGGGCGTCGGCGCGCAGCTTGCGCAGACGCTGGCCATAGGCGCGTGCATTGGCGGTGTAGGTCTGCGCGTTGGCCGGGTCGATACGGCCCAGTTCGCGTGCAATGGTGTTGATCTGGGCGATCGAGGCGGTGATCGACAGGAACGTGTGCGGATTCACGACCTTGCCGGAATCGCCGCCGCCGCGTGCGGCCATGCCCACGGCCGCCAGCAGCGGCACCTGCGCGTTCGCTTCGATCACGGGGATCTTCGGCGTTTCGCTGGCGGCGATCATGCGGTCCGCAAAGTCGTCATGGCCGATGCCGTTGAGCACCACGACATCCAGGGTGCCGATGCGCTTGATGTCTTCGGCACGCGGCTCGTAGGCGTGCGGATTGAAGCCCACCGGAATCAGCGGCACGACCTCGGCCTTGTCGCCCACGATGTTGGCGACGTAGCTGTAATAGGGATGCAGCGTCACGCCGATCTTCAGGCGCTTGGCCTCTTCGGCGTGGACGGGCGCGGCGAAGGCGCCGGCCAGCAGCGCCAGCGCGGCGATCGGCGCGGCGCAGCGGCGCAGGAGCTGTGAGAAAGACGAAAAGGCAGACATAAATCCGTAGGCTCGTGTCGGAAGACGAAGGGGGAGGGGCCCGTTCAGGGCTTGTTCTGGCGGGTCACGCCGGCGTCGAACTGAGCGACGACCTGGCGCCAGCCCGCGGCGGCCAGCGCGGCGTCGTCGGTGGCAGCGGGCACGCGGGCCGCGGCATCGCGGGCCAGCCAGACATCGGCTTGGGCGTCCGCGCCATGGTCATGACCATGGCCGTCCTTGGCGTGGCCGTCTTCGGTGCGCAGCAGGAATGATCCGGCCAGCGCAACGTCGGCCGTCTGGCCCACGTATAGCGCCTTACCGCTCTGGCGTTGGAGCCGCCAGGCGTGTCCACCGCGCACGGCGGTGCTGTTGTCCGCCACAAACGGCGGCAGCCCCTGCGCGGCCAGTTCTTCAACCGAAGGCAGCGGCTCGCCGGCCTGCAGCGCGAAGCCGATTTCCTCGTAGGCGACGCGCAGGTCGGCGTAAATGCCTTGTTCGGCGGGCGTCAGGTCGCGCCGCGCATCGATCTGGGTGGCGGCGAGCGGCGCGCTTTCGGGCGGCGCTTCACGCAGACCGATATAACCTGCGGCGGCCGCGACGATGACCAGGCAGGCGCCCAGCACCGCCAGCGTTTCGTGTCCGGCGCCCGCGGGTCGGATGACTTGTGTATGCATGCTGCGAAGGCCGGGGCTTACTGGATGTCGACGTGGTCGATTTCAACGACGTGGCCGGGGCCCGCGTCGAACAGCACGTAGAACTCGCCGTTGGGCCGCTTGAACGACATCTTGGAATCGGCATCCAGCTTGCCCGGCACGATGATCTGTTCGTCGTACGAGATCACGTCCATGGTGACGCCGGCGGCGCCGCTGCCGTCGGAGAATCCGCCGGTGCACTGGATCTGTTCCTTGCCATCGGCCTTGCATTCGGCCATGGGGTTGTGCGCCAGGGCGGTGGCGCTGGCGCTCAGCAGCGCGCCCAGCAGGGCAGCGCGAAGGCCGTTAGCGAAAATTGCATTCATCGGGATGCTCCTTGTTTCTTCAGCCACTCGACGGTGGCGGGGGAGGCCATGGCAAGCGGCCAGGCCGCCTGGTGCACCGAACCGTCCCAGCCTTCCGCGGTGACCCAGAGCTCGGCGTCCGGGGCGGTGCGCGGCGGGATCGGCACGGTGGCAAAGGCCCGGTGCGGGCTGCCAAAGAAAATCGAACCTGCGGCACGCAGGCTGCGCGGTTTGCCCACGCGCACGTAGACCGCGCGGATCTGATCCTTGCAGCCTTCGCACTGGGCCATGGTGAAGGTCTTGACCATGCCGGCGGGGTCGGACTGGGGCGGCTCGACCTTCCACTCGGCAAACTTCAACTTCCAGGGACCCACGTCCAGCTCGCCCGCGGGGCGCTGGCCCAGCCCCATCAGCCCGCGCGACAGCGCCAGGTTGTCGAAATACTTCGGGACGTAAATGATGGGCAGGATGAGCAGCAGGGCGCTCAGGTGAAAACGCCAGCGGCGCCAGAAACTGGGTTTGGCCGCGGCGGCGTCCAGGGTGGCGGTCTTGCTCATTCGGTCACCTCGCGAGCGGCGGTACGGTCTGCGCGGGCAGGGCGCAGGGCTTTGGCAGTGGCTTGCGCGGTGCGCTTGGTCCAGATCAGGAGGCCGCTGAGCGACATCATGGTCAGCAGGAGGCCAAACAGGAACCACACCAGCTTCAGCCAGAAGCCGCCGAAGTCGCCGGTATGCAGCGGCCGCATGGATTCGGTGAAGAACTCCAGGCCGTTGCGGTCGGACAGGCGGCGCACTTCCTCGACCGCGCCGTTGTACGGATTGATCTTGGCGTACTGGAACATCAGCGGGTACGCGCCGCGGCCCGAGATGGTGATCGGGTCATACGCGTTGCCGGGGAAGAAGACGTGCTGCGTTTCCAGGCCGGGCAGTTCGCGCTCGGCAATGGCAACGATCTCGTCGAGCGGCAGGCGTTTGACGGTTTCGCCGGCGGCGACGGTGGGCACCTGATCGCGGGCCACGACAGCCGGCACGCCCTGGGTCGAAATGGTGGTCGCCGTGTCGGACAGGATCGCCTGCGCCAGGAACCAGATCGCGCTGACCGAAATCAGCAGGATGAACCAAACCGACCACAGACCCGACAGGCGGTGGAAGTCGCCCCAGAAAATGCGAGCGCCCTGGCCGACGCGCAGGCGCGGTTTCTGGAAATAGGCGCGCCAGAACCGCTTGTAGACCACCAGTCCGGTGATCAGCGACAGCAGCATCGGAATCGACAACAGCGAGACCAAGTACCAGCCCCAGCTATAGCCATTGTTGAACGGGATCAGCAGCCAGCCGTGCAGCGCGCGCATGAATTGGCGCAGGTCGAAGTTCAAGGCCGGACCTTGCACGTGGCCGGTGTACGGGTTGACGTAGATCGAGGTGAAGCGTGCGCCCGGATAACCCACGGCGGCCGTCAGGGCGAACTGCGATTCCTCAGGCCAGGACAGGCGCTGCACCGACGCTTCGGGTTCCTGTTTGGCGATGGAGTCCATCAGGGCCTGGTAGCCCATGCGGGGCGTATCGGCATCGGGCGCCTGGGCGCGAACGGCGGGGTTGATGAGCCAGACGATTTCCTGGCTGATGACGGCGATGGTCCCGGTCGCACAGATGAAGAAAAGGAAAATCCAGATTGGCAAGGCCAGCCAACTGTGGACGAGAAACCATAATTTGGAGCGCGATGGCTTGGCCATTCAAAAGCTATCCGGTAGACAGAAGAGGGTTGCCTGGTCCCCATTTAAGGGAGGCGTCAGGCGGAATTCTAGCAATAATAGTTCTCAATTGTCTTAGTCGCCCCTTTGATCCGGCGCGCCGCGCCGGCGCAAAGCATCCGGAATTGACGGCCCGATGTTTAAAATGCCGGCTTGGCGACGGAATCGGCCGTCGCCCGGAAATCCCGCATGCCCGCCCGATCGTCCTGTCCGTCCTCCCGTCCAGTCTGCGCCGCCACCCTCGTGCGGCTGTTGCTGCTGCTTCTGCTGGTGGTGCGGGCCTTCGTGCCGGTCCGATACATGCCGGACGCGCAGGCGCTGAAGCAGGGGCGCCTGGAACTGGGCTTCTGTGCCGCGGGCGGCGGGGTGTTTCCCGGCATGTCGGGCGGGGCCGATGCGCACACCGCCCACACCGATTCCTCTCATGACCACCATGAGCACCACGATTCTTCCCAGCACGTGGGCGCCGGCCAGGAATGTCCGTTCGGGCTGAGCGCACACCCGGCGCTGCTCGTGCCGCCCACTGTCGCGCTGGTTCCTGCCTTGCTCGGCTGGTGGGTGCAGGCGCCCCGACTGACCGACAGTCCGCGGCCGCCCATGCCGGCCGCCGGGCCGCCGCTGGGACAGCGCGCTCCGCCTCGAATCACCGGATGACATCTGTCGCCGTGCGCGCCAAGCGCACGATTGCCGCCTGCTGCAGGCGGCGTCCGTTGTTTTCGAGATCATCATGTCCACTGAGACCCTGGTTAGTCCGGCCGCCTCCACGCGGCCGAGGGCGGCAAGCGGCAGCGCGTTGCTCGCGCTGATCACCCGGCTGCATTTCTATATAGGCCTGTTCGTCGGCCCCTTCATCCTGGTCGCGGCCGTGACCGGCACGCTGTTCGTGCTGACCCCGCAACTGGAAAACCTCATCTACGCCGAGCAGTTGCGCACCACTTCCACGGGCGCGGCGCAACCCCTCGCGGCGCAGGTCCAGGCAGCGCAAAGCCAAGTCGGACCGGGTCCGCGCCTGTTCGCCGTCCGGCCCGCGCCCGGCCCCGGCGAAACCACGCGCGTGATGTTTACGCAGCCCGGCATGGGCGATTCCGAAGCCCGCGCGCTATTTGTGGACCCCGTCACGCTGAAGATCCAGGGCGACATGGTCGTCTACGGCACCAGCGGCACGCTGCCTTTCCGGACCAAGCTGGACTACCTGCACCGCAACCTGATGTTGGGCGACCTGGGCCGCAACTACAGCGAACTGGCGGCGTCGTGGCTCTGGATTGCGACGCTGGGCGGTCTGGTGCTGTGGTTTGCCCGGCGCGGGCGCGACAAGACGTTGGAAGCCCGCAGCCCGCGCCTGCGCGCCCGGCACTGGCATGGACTGCTGGGGTTGTGGATCGGCATCGGCCTGGTGTTCTTCTCGGCCACCGGGCTGACCTGGTCCAACTGGGCCGGTGCGCGCGTGGACCAATTGCGCGCGCAGTTGGGGTGGATCACGCCGGCGGTGTCGTTGAAATTGCCCGACGCCGGGATGCCCGCCATGGCAGCCATGCCCGAGGGCGGCGAGCATGCCCATCATCATGGCGGCCAGCATGGCCACGCCGCCATGTCGCCGGCGCCGGACACCGTGCCGGCGGGCTTTGACCGGGTGTTGCAGGCCGCGCGCCAGGGCGGCATCGACAGCAGCCAGCTCGAAATCCGGCCGCCGCGCGGCGCTGGCCAGGCGTGGTTGGTGCGCGAGGTGGACCGCTCCTGGCCCACCCAGGTCGACACCATCGCCGTGGATCCGACCACCTATGCCATCACCAGCCGTGCCGACTTCGACACCTTTCCGCTCATCGCCAAGCTGATCCGCTGGGGCGTGGACATGCACATGGGCATCCTGTTCGGCTGGCCCAATCAACTCCTGATGGCCGCCATTGGCATCGCCCTGACGACGATGATCGTGCTGGGCTACCGGATGTGGTGGCTGCACCGTCCGGCTGCCGGCGCGGCAGGGCGGACGCTGACTCACGCCTGGCGCGAGCTGTCATGGCCCGGACGGATCGGCGTGGCGGCGATCGCGCTGGCGCTGGGATGGAGCCTGCCGGTGATGGGTGTGAGCCTGGCCGTATTCCTGGTCATTGATGTGTTGCGCTGGGTAGCCGCCAGACGCGCTTGATATGCGTCAACGGGCGGTGCAGATGGGCGCGGGCAGACCGGATTCGGGGCCGGAACCGCGCTACCATCTGCGGCGTCAAGGGGATTTGATGTACACAAGCGCCACTGCTGCCAGACGATGGGTTTCGCTGTTCGCGGCGGCCCTGTTCGTCTTTCAGGCGCTGATTGCCTCTGCGGCGCTCGCCGCACCAAGTCCCGCCGGTATCTCGGGCGCCGCCGGCGCCACCACCATCATCTGCACGGCCAGCGGGCCGCGCGTCGTCACCATCGGCATCGAAGGCGCCACGCAAGGCGTCGAGCAGCACAGCGGCGCCATGCCGCATTGCTGCGTTGCCGGCTGCGCCATGTTGGGCGGCGCCACGCTGCCCGGACTGTGGCTGCTTGCCTGGCTGCTGCCTACGCTGGCGCAGCCTGCTACGGCGCCGGCCGCCGACGTTCCTTACTTCTCCAGTGCGCATGCCCGGCTGCAGCAGCAGCCGCGCGCGCCGCCACCCGTCGCCTGACGGCATTTCTCTCAGCATCACCGGTTTGCATCGCGGCGCCCACGGTTGACGGGCGCGCCGCCGGTTAGCGCCTGCTCATATCGCCGCTTTTGGCACGGATCCGTTTGAGGGTCCGGGCGCCGAGGCGCGCCCATGCATGGCCTGTCCGCGCGGGGGTCAACGCCCCGATTGCAGATTCCGACTCAGATTCCAAGTTGATCCAGATTCCCTATGCGCAAGCAACCGCAATTCGTCCGTATGACCTGCCTGGCCGCCGCCGTGGCCGCCACATTCTCCGCCGCCGCGCAGCCCATCCAGGACGGCGTAACCACGCTCGAACCCGTCGTCATCATGGGCGTGGCGCCCAGCGCGCCGCTGACCTTCACGACCGATCCGAAGCTGCCGCGCCAGCCGCTACCAGCCAGCGACGGCACCGACTACCTGAAGACCATTCCCGGCTTTTCGGCCATCCGGAACGGCGGCACCAACGGCGACCCGGTGCTGCGCGGCATGTTCGGTTCCCGCCTGAACATTTTGATCAACGGCACCTCCATGCCCGGCGCCTGCCCGTCGCGGATGGACGCGCCCAGTTCCTATATTTCGCCCGAGAATTTCGACCAGCTCACCGTCATCAAGGGACCGCAGACAGTGCTGTGGGGGCCGGGCGCGTCCGCCGGCACCGTCCGCTTCGACCGCGACACACCCCAGTTCACCGAGCCGGGCGTGCGTTTTGACGGCAGCCTGACCGGCGGCTCGTTCGGGCGCAACGACCAGACGGCGGACCTGACCATCGGCAACGAAAAGGTCTATACCCGAATCACCGCAAACCACTCGCATTCGCAGGACTACAAGGACGGCGACGGCAACACCGTGCCGTCGCGCTGGGACAAATGGAACGCGGATGTCACGCTGGGCTTCACGCCCGATGCGGACACGCTATATGAACTGACCGCCGGCACGGGCGACGGCGAGGCGCGATATGCCGGGCGCGGCATGGACGGCTCGCAATTCAAGCGGGAAAGTTTTGGACTGCGCTTTGAAAAACGTAACCTCGGGCCCGTCCTGAGTCAGGTCGAGGCACAGCTCTATTACAACTACGCGGACCACGTCATGGACAACTACACGCTGCGCGCGCCGGACCCGTCCAGCGCCATGGCGATGGCGATGGCCTCGGACGTGGACCGCGCAACCTGGGGCGGACGTGTCGCCAGCACCTGGAATCTGTCGCAAGACACCAGCCTGGAGGCAGGGATGGACTTCCAGCAAAGCCGCCACCGCGCCCGCAGCGGCTCGGACACCATGTCCTATCGCAGCCAGCCGTGGGTCAAGGACGCCGATTTTTCCAATACGGGTGTCTTTGGCGAATTGACCTGGCGCGCCGCACCGGACAGCCGCGTGATTGGCGGCGCCCGCGTCGACTGGGCGTCCGTCAAGGATTTCCGGCAGACCACCGGCGGCATGATGATGGTCATGCCCAACCCCACGGCGGGCGAACGGCGCAACGACACGCTCCCCAGCGGCTTCCTGCGCTATGAAAAGGATCTGGAATCGCTGCCCGCCACGCTCTATATCGGGCTGGGTCATGTGGAGCGGTTCCCGGACTACTGGGAACTGTTCTCGCCCAAGCGCGGTCCGGCCGGCTCGGTCAACGCCTTCCAAGGCGTCAAGCCGGAAAAGACGACCCAGCTTGATTTTGGCGCCCAGTACAAGACGGAAACGCTGGATGCGTGGTTCTCGGGGTATGCGGGGTACGTGGACGATTTCATTCTGTTCAATTACACGTCCGGCGGGATGATGGGGGCCACCTCGCAGGCGACGAACGTGGATGCCCGGATTTTTGGCGGGGAGTTTGGCGCGTCCTATGCCGTGACGCCGAGCTGGAAGGTGGGCGCCACATTGGCCTACGCCTGGGGCCAGAACCGAAGCGACGGCCGCGCGCTGCCGCAGATTCCGCCGCTGGAGGCCAAGCTCACCGCCGCCTATGACGACGGCACCTGGTCGGCGGGCGCCTTGTGGCGCATCGTCGCCCCGCAAAAACGCTACGCGCTAAACGAAGGCAACGTCGTGGGCAAGGATTTCGGTCCCAGCGCCGGATTTGGCGTGTTTTCCCTTAATGCGGGTTACGTCGTGAACAAGCAGGTTCGGTTGTCGCTGGGCGTGGACAACGTGTTCGACAAGACCTACAGCGAACACCTGAACCTGGCGGGGAATGCCGGATTTGGCTATCCGGCGGGCACGGCGGTGAACGAACCCGGCCGCAGCGTCTGGGCTCGGGTCAGCGTCCGATACTGACCGAAACGGGGTTGGGCACGCTACTTGCTGAAAGGGGGGTGAGGGTCATTCCTTGTCTTATGGAGAAGCATCATGGAAGAGTTCAAGTACACGCCCACCTTGTCCACCCCCCAGCCGATGACCAATGGCGAACGTTGCGCGTTGCGAACGCTTGCTGCGGCGCAGCAACTTTTGCACCCGGATCGTCCGCCGGCCGTCCTGATGTCGACGGTCGAAGCCGAATTGGCCAAATATGTAAAAGATACCTACCGGCCGCGCACGGCTTGGTAAGGCGCCAGGGCGGGGCGCCGCGCACTGACGGCGCCCGTCACGCGATCGGCGCCCGCATCACCAGCGCCGAGATGGTGTGATTTTTCCAGAACATCTGGTGGATACGGGGCAGCAGGGCTTGCAGCTCCGGCTCCGTCACGCCGTCGAACGTGACCAGTACGGCGGGACGATTTCCTTCGCTGGGGACGCGCTTCATGCCGTCCGGCGAAGGAAAGCCGTATTTGACTAGGAACGCCCGGACATCTTCGTCGCTGGTGGTGTCTTCCACCTGATTGATGAGCAGCGCTGCCATGGCGCAACCTCCAGAGGTCAGAATTTTTCGGGCACATACCGGAACGGATGTTCCGGCTGCGTGTAGCCCTTGGGCTTCTGTCGTTTGGGCAGGGTGATTTTTTCCCTGGCGCTGACGGTGTAGGGAATGTGTTCCAGCAGGTGGGTAATGATGTTCAGCCGGATTCGCTTCTTGTCGTCGGATCGTCCGACGTACCAGGGCGAGATCGACGTATCCGACGCCCGGAACATCTCGTCCCGGGCACGCGAGTAGTCGTACCAGCGGCTGTACGAATCCAGGTCCATCTTCGTCAGCTTCCAGGTCTTGCGCGCATCGTTGATGCGCGACTGAAGGCGGCGTGTCTGTTCCGCCTCGGTGACTTCCAGCCAGTATTTGAAGAGCAGGATGCCGGAGTCGATCATCACGCGTTCCACCAGCGGCACGGCTTTCAGAAAGGCGTCGACCTGCGCCTGGCTGCAAAACCCCATCACGCGCTCAACGCCAGCCCGGTTGTACCAGCTGCGGTCGAAGATCACGACTTCGCCCGCCGCGGGCAGGTGTGGCAGGTAGCGCTGCATGTACATCTGGGATTTTTCGCGCTCGGTGGGGGCGGGCAAGGCCACGACGCGAAAGACGCGGGGGCTGACACGCTCGGTCAGCGCCTTGATCGTGCCGCCTTTGCCGGCGCCGTCGCGCCCTTCGAACACGATGCAGACCTTGGCGCCCGTATCGACGACCCATTGCTGCAGCTTGACCAGCTCGACGTGAAGTTGGGCCAGTTCCCTTTCGTACTGCTTATTGGAAAGCTTGCCCGCCTCGGCGGTCTCGGGATTGTCCTTCTGCTTTTTCTTGTCGCCCATCGTCGCGCTCCGGAAGTCTTCCTGCCACGAATGAACGGCGCACGCGGGCGCCACATTTGATCTGAATATATTGCCGATTCATGGCGGTTTGGGAGCGCGTTACCAATGGAATTATGGTGCCGCAGTCCGCCGGGCCATTGGGTGGTGGTCACCCGACGAATGTTTCGGGAACGTTATTTGCTGTCGGGGTCCACGGCCACGTTTCCGCTGGCCGCAGCGAATCTGAGGTGACGAAAATGGAAGCAGATCATTCCGTTGGGCAGACATCTTCCCAGGACAACGCCGTAGAGGCGACCTCAACGCCCGACGATCTGCCGGTGCGGCCTGGCGCAGGCTCGCCGAGTACGGGCAGCGCGCCGCCGGTCAAGCCGTCGGATGCCAGTGAGAACACGCAGGGCAACGAAGTCAGCAACGAGGACATGGAGCCATCGGACGCCTCCGAATCCAATCCCGATCCCGCCGACTCGCAACGCACATCCTGAACACCAAGAGACCCCGAGGAGATCCGATCATGATCGTAAAGACTGCAATGCTGGGCGTGGTTGCCATGCTAGGCGCCGCTGGCGTCGTGTCCACCGGCTGGGCGCAGGGCGCGCCGCAGTCCGTGACCGAAGTGCGAGTCGATGTCGCCAAGGTCGAGGCCGGCTACCGCGCCTCGAAGATCATCGGAGCGACCGTCTACAACGGCAAGAAGGAAAAGATCGGCACCGTGGATGATCTGATCCTCGGCCCGCCCGATTGGGCGCCGTATGCGGTGTTGTCGGTGGGCGGGCTGCTTGGCGTCGGCAATCATCTTGTGACGGTTCCGCTGTCGAAGATGCAGGTCGCCGGCGACCAGTTCCAGCTGCCGGACGCTACGAAGGACACGCTCAAGGCGCTGCCCGAATTCAAGTACGCCAAGTAAACCGGCGCGGGGCAGCACGCTCCGCACCCCATGCCTGATCCACGCCCGCAGGAGGCCACATGCAGATCGAACCCGTCGACGAACCCCGCCGTTACGAATCGCCCTCGCGTTCTTCATTGGTTGCGCAGATCAAGGACATCGACGCCCGCAGGCCGGATTTTCCAGGCGAACACATCATCGTGTTTGGCGTGGGCGTGCTGCTGATGTTGTCCGGCATGCGCAGCCGCACGCTGTTGCGGCGCACCCTGGTCACCGCCGCCGGGACCGCCTTGATCGGCCGGGCGGCAAGCGGGACGGGCGGCATTGCCCGCGTCGCCCGCATCGTCAAGCGCCTGGGCTGATCACGCGCAGGAGACCGTCATGGCAGCAAGAACGATATGGAAAGGAGCGATTTCCTTCGGGCTGGTCCACATTCCCGTGGGCCTGCACACGGCCACGACGGAGTCCGGCGTGGACTTCGACTGGCTGGACAAGCGCTCGATGGACCCGGTTGGTTACAAGCGCATCAACAAGCGCACCGGCAAGGAAATCGACAAGGACAACATCGTGAAGGGCGTGGCGTACGAGGACGGCAAATACGTCATCGTGTCGCCCGAGGAGATAGCCGAGGCCTATCCTCGCACCACGCAGACCATCGAGATCCAGCAGTTCGTGGACGCCGGGGGCGTGTCGTTTGTTTATCTGGAGCGACCCTACTACGTCGCGCCCATCAACAAGGGCCACAAGGTGTACGCCTTGCTCCGGGACACGCTGGTCAAGACAGGAAAGATCGGCATCGCCAAGGTCGTGATCCAGACCAAGCAGCACCTGGCGGCGCTGATTCCGTCAGGCGACGCGTTGGTGCTGAACCTGATGCGCTGGGGCGACGAGGTGAAGTCGGTGGAAGGGCTGGATCTGCCCAAGGCCGGCGCCAAGAACATGACGCCCAGCGCCAGCGAGATGAAGATGGCGAAGATGCTGGTCGACGACATGTCCGGCGAATGGGATCCCGAACAGTACAAGGACGAGTTCAAGGCCGCCGTGATGGAGCTGGTGGAGCAGAAGGCGCGCGCGGGCGAGACCGAAACCGTCATCGAGCCGCAGGAAGCGTCGCCCGCGTATGCGGACAACGTCATTGACCTGACCGAGTTGCTTCAACGCAGCCTGAAGGGGGGCAAGGGCGGGTCCAAGGCGGCCAAGTCCGACGAAGGCGATGACAAGAAGGCAGCCAAGGCGCCGGCCAAGAAGACGGCGACCAAGTCGGCCAAGAGCGCAAGCAAGACGGCCAGCAAGTCGGCGAGCAAGGCGACGGGTAAAGCCGCCAGCAAGTCGAGTGACAAGAACACCGGCAAGACAACGAGCAAAACGCGTAAGGCGGCCTGACCATGGCTGACACGCTGAAGAAGTACCGCGAAAAGCGCAACTTCGAGATCACCTCGGAGCCCGCCGAGGGTGGCGAGGCCAACGAGGATGCCCGCGCCTTCGTCATCCAGAAGCACTGGGCAAGCCGGCTGCACTACGACTTCCGTCTGGAACTGGACGGGGCCATGAAGAGCTGGGCGGTGCCCAAGGGGCCGTGCTACGACCCGGCGGTCAAGCGCATGGCGGTCCAGGTCGAGGATCACCCCATTGCCTACAACCAGTTCGAGGGGCAGATTCCCGAAGGGCAGTACGGCGCCGGCAAGGTCATCATCTGGGACGAAGGCAAGTGGATGCCGGTGGGCGATCCGCGCAAGGGCTATCGCGACGGCCACTTGAAGTTCGACTTGCAGGGCATAAAGATGCAGGGCCGCTGGGCGCTGATCCGGCTGAAGGGCAAAGAGTCGGAGAAGCAGCCGCCCTGGCTGCTTATCAAGGACCGAGACGATTTCGCGCGGCCCGAGCGGGAATTCAGTGTGGTGGACGAAATGCCGGATAGCGTGGTGCCACTGCGCAAATCTGCGAAGGCCAAGCCGGCAGGCAAGGGCGGCGAGGCGACAGCCAAGCCGAATTCCGCAGCCAAGACGTCGCCTCCCGGAGCGAAATCCCGCGCCAACTCCAAAGCTTCCGCGGAGGCGGCGGCTGACGACCAATCCCAGGATCAGGACGACAACACCGCCGACGATCAGTCCGCGTTGCCCGGTGTAGCCGCCGACTTGCCCGCGCAACTGAAACCCCAGCTCGCCACGCTGGTGGACGGCGTGCCTCAGCATGCGCCGGACTGGCTGTACGAGATGAAATTCGACGGCTACCGGCTGGTCGTCCGGATCGAAGGCGACGATGTGCGGCTGTTTACGCGCAACGGCCACGACTGGAGCGCCAAAATGCCGCATCTGGTCGAGGCCATGCGCGCTTTGCCCGCCAAATGGGCGTGGATCGACGGCGAAATCGTGATGCTGGACCGCGAAGGCATTCCAAACTTCCAGTCGCTGCAAAACGCCTTCGACAACGATCGGACTCAGGACATCGTGTTCTACGCCTTCGATCTGCCGTTCATCGGGATGCGGGACCTGCGCCAGGAGCCGCTGGGCGTGCGGCGGGCGCTGTTGCAGCAACTGATGGACGCCGCCGAAGACGACCAGCTGCGATTCAGCGAGGCCCTTGAGGCCGCGCCGTCAGATCTGGTGGCAACCGCGTGCAGGATGGGTCTTGAGGGCATCATGGCCAAGCGCCTGTCGTCCCCGTACGTGTCCCGGCGCAGCGACACCTGGGTCAAGGTCAAGTGCGCTCGGCGTCAGGAGTTTGCGATCGTCGGCTATACGGCGCCCAAGGGCAGCCGGGCCGGGCTGGGCGCGCTGTTGCTGGCGGTCACCGAGCAGGACGGCAGCCTGCGCTATGCCGGCAAGGTTGGCACGGGGTTCGACGACGCAAGTCTGGTGTCCCTGCAAAAGCGCTTGGCGGCCATCGAGACGGACAAGAAGCCGGTCACGAATGCGCCCGCAGCGGGCGGCGTTCGCTGGGTCAAACCCGAACTGATCGCCGAAGTGTCGTTCGGCGAATGGACGAGCGGCGGCCACATCCGTCATTCCGTATTCCGGGGCCTGCGGCAGGACAAGCCGGTGAAGGCGATTTCCCGGGAGAAGGCGGTGCCGGTCGAGGACGTAGACGGCGACAAGGGCAACAGGAAATCCGCTTCGAAGGCGGCGCCTGCGGCCAGATCCGCAGCCAGATCGGCCACGGCATCTGCCGGCACGTCTTCCAAGGCATCTTCAAAGGCGCCCACACCCGACTCCGATGCCAAAGCCGCGCCCGGCGGCAAAACCAGCCGCGCCAAGGGCGGCAAGCTCACCAATCCGGACCGGGTCATCGACCCGTCCACCAAGCTCACCAAGCTGGATCTCGCGCGCTATTACGGCCTGATCGCGCCGCTGATGCTGGAGCATCTGAAGGGCCGGCCCGTGTCATTTCTGCGCGCGCCCGCCGGCATCCAGGGTGAATTCTTCTTCCAGAAGCATCTGGAAGCCGCGATGCCCGGCGTCAAACCGT
Organism: Achromobacter sp. UBA4530; assembly: GCF_002388205.1. Taxonomy (NCBI): domain Bacteria; kingdom Pseudomonadati; phylum Pseudomonadota; class Betaproteobacteria; order Burkholderiales; family Alcaligenaceae; genus Achromobacter; species Achromobacter sp. UBA4530. The sequence continues at coordinate 30,617 of NZ_DGMA01000007.1, forward strand.
TGCCCGCCAAGCTCGATCCGGATCATCCGCCGCTGCTCGAAGTCCCGACCGCAGAGGCCATCATGTCCGCCGTGCAGATGAACGTCGTCGAATTCCACACCTGGAACGCCGTCAAGACGTCCATCGACAAACCGGACCGCATGATGTTCGACCTGGACCCGGGCGAGGGCGTGCCATGGCCGACCATGCAACAGGCCGCCAATCTGGTGCGCGTGCTGCTGCAGGAGATCGGCCTTCAGGCCTGGCTGAAGACCAGCGGCGGCAAAGGGCTGCACGTGGTTGTGCCGCTACGCAAGCAATACGACTGGGACACGGTGAAGCGGTTTTCCCAGGCGATCGTGCAGCACCTGGCCCGGACGCTGCCGCAACTCTTCGTCGCCAAGAGCGGCCCGAAGAACCGCGTCGGCAAGATCTTTGCGGATTACCTGCGCAACGGGTTTGGGGCGACGACGGTATGCGCGTGGTCCGCGCGGGCGCGGCCCGGTCTGGGCATTTCGGTGCCGGTGACGTGGGACGAGCTGGACAAGCTCACCAGCGGCGCGCACTGGACCATTCAGGACATGCATTCCCGGCTGGATGCGGGCAACACGCCTTGGGACGACTACGCGCCGCAGTCGCTGACGGCCGCCATGTCGGCGATGGAGTTCGAACCATGATCAGAACGCGTCCACAGCCGTCCTGCCGGCCAGCCGCCATTGCAATTGGTTGCATTCCGCGCCGGGCGCGTTGGCACAATGCCCGGAGCAGGTTTTCCCTTGCGCAGCATGGATCTCCGAAGGAGCCTCCCTATGCCACCCCGCGTCGCCGCCTCAAGCGTGATGGACCACCCGGACGGGTATGGAATCGTCAGCCGCGTCCTGCATTGGCTCATGGCCGTGCTGCTGGCGTGGCAGTTCACCAGCGCGGCGTCGCGGCAGTTTCTGCCGGACACCCCGATCGAGGATTTCTTCTGGGCCTCGCATACCTCGCTTGGCTTGTTGCTGCTGATCCTGGTGCTTGTACGCGGCGCCTGGGCCATCGCCAACTTGGGCAAGCGGCCGGACAGCGGCCTGCTGGCGGGCTTCGGGCATCTTGTCCTGTACCTGATGATGATCGCCATCCCCACGCTGGCGCTGTTGCGCGCCTACGGGCGGGGCAGGGGATATTCTGCCTTCGGCATCCAGATCTTCAGCCCCCGCGACCAGGAGATCGAAGCCCTGGTCGAACTTGGCAACGCCTGGCATGGGCTGTTGGGCTGGACGTTGCTGGCGCTGGCCGTGGGCCACATCACGATGGCCTTCGTGCACCGCAGGGCGGATGGACGGCGGGTCTTGACTCACATGACCAAGGGATGACGGCCGGCGCGGCGGCGGTCACAGGAGGGAATCATGCAGCGCGATGAGCTCTTGGCACTGATGATCTCAGTTTCCGCACCCGCACCCCGTCTGGACGAGTGGGACCGGGTGCTATCCATCTACGCGGGATACCTGGAAGGCGTCGCGCCCAAGCTGTCTGAAAAGGAATTGGGCAACTTCATCGGCGCCGGCGCCATGTTCTACCGCACGCTGTGCCAGGCGGATTCCTATCGGCAGGAATCCGTTTGGGGGCGCCGCAAGAAGGAGAGTTAGTCCCGAAGGAGGGTTAGTCCTCGGATGCAAATATTTACATGGGCATGGGGCTTGCTGTCCTGCCGGCACGAAACTATTGATTCGTGCCAGGAAATGGCCAGCGAGAAGGACAGAACATGCTACGCAGACGGGTAAGACAGCCAATCCGCCGACATTCCATCACCCCAGCAGCGGCCTTTGCCGACGATTCGCCTTTGGCGGACGACGCAACCGAAGCACCACGGCCCGCCATCTGGGCGATCGGCGACGTGCATGGCTGTTGTCAGTCGCTGGACGCACTGCTGGCCAGTCCGGAGATCGCGGGCGACCCCAACTGCAGGTTCTGGTTCGTCGGCGACCTTGTCAATCGGGGGCCCTCAAACGCGGAGACGCTGCGCCGGGTCATGTCCCTGGGCGACCGCGCCACGGTGGTGCTGGGCAATCACGACCTGCGCGCCCTGGGCGTTGCAGCGGGATGTTTGCGGCCGGACGCCCGCGACACCCTCAGCGATCTGTTCGACGCGCCGGATGCAGATGTCCTGCTCGACTGGCTGCGCGCGCAGCCCCTGATCCATGTGCAGGACCGTCACGTCCTGGCGCACGCGGGGCTGTATCCCGGTTGGGACGTGCTGCAGGCGATGGCGCACGCCGGCGAGGTCGAGGCCATGCTGCGGGACAATGACTGGCGCCGTCACATGCGAACCCTCTTGGGAGCAGCGCCGCTCGCCTGGAACGCCAAGCTGGAAACGCAACTGCGTCTGCGCTTCATCGTCAGCGCGTTCACCCGCATGCGCCTATGCACTCGCAACGGGGCGTTGGCGCCCGGCGCCAAGTCCGCGCCGGGGCGCTGGCCCCGCGAGACCCTGCCTTGGTACAACCTGCCGCGACGCGCGGGCGCCGACAAGACCATCGTGTTCGGCCACTGGGCGACGCTGGGCCTGCTGGTGCGGTCGGACGCCGTGTGCCTGGACACGGGCTGTGTGACGGGCGGCCCGCTGACGGCCTATCGTCTTTCCGACCGAAAACTGGTACAGGTGGCGCGCGAGGCGCTCGCCCAGGTTGCCTGACCGCAGCCGGTCACGCGAACAGACGGTAAGCCACGCCCAAGCTGAAGAGCAGCGCCGTGCCGATGGCGTAGAACGCCAGCGACAGCCAGGCGCTCAGCGGCACGCGCGCCGGCGCGTCAGCGTCTGCGGGCAGGGCCGATTGCGGCGACGGCAGGACTTCTTCATTGGCGGCTTTGGGGCTGAAGCCCGGGCGGGCCACGGCGTCCGCGGTGCGGGCAACGGGCGCAATGCCCAGGGAGACAAGGCGGGTGCCGGCGGGAGTCGGCGTCAGAACGGGTTCCGGTGAGCTCATGGGAAGCCTCCGCAATGGGGTTGGGTAACGAAAGGCGAAACCCCTACAGCAAGCAGCGTGCCCAACCCTTGCCCGTCAGCCGGACGGTCCGATCACGGCCCACTTCCCGTCTCCTGCCCAAAACACTTACGATACGGCAGGCGCCGGGCGTTTTTCGCCGCGCTTGCCCGAATCGACTGACACGTGACGGCCGCATTTCAACCACGGAGCATTCATGAACGGTTACCCAGATACTCTTCTCCTGATCGACAACGAATGGCGCGAGGCCCGCGGCGGCGCGCGCATCGACGTCGTCAATCCCGCCACCGGCCAGAAGATCGGCCAGGTGGCCAGCGCCTCCCGCGAGGACCTGGACGCTGCGCTGGCGGCAGCGCAACGCGGCTTCGAGACGTGGCGCGATACCTCCGCCCACGAGCGTTGCGCGGTCATGCGCAAGGCCGCCGTCCTGCTGCGCGAGCGCGCGGACGACGTGGCACGCCTGCTGACGCAGGAACAGGGCAAGCCGCTCGCCGAAGCGCGTGGCGAAGTGCTGGCCGGCGCGGACATCATCGACTGGTTCGCCAACGAAGCGCTGCGCGTCTACGGCCGCATCGTGCCGTCGCGCAATCCCGCCGCCCAGCAATTGGTCATCAAGGAACCGGTCGGCCCTGTCGCCGCGTTCACGCCGTGGAACTTCCCGGTCAACCAGATCGTTCGCAAGCTGGGCGCCGCGCTTGCCACGGGCTGCTCCTTCCTGGTGAAGGCGCCTGAGGAAACCCCGGCCTCGCCGGCCGCGCTGCTCAACTGCTTTGTCGACGCCGGCATCCCGAAGGGCGTTCTGGGTCTGGTGTTTGGCTCGCCGGCCGAGATTTCCAGCTACCTGATCCCGCACCCGATCATCCGCAAGGTCACCTTCACGGGTTCCACGCCGGTCGGCAAGGAACTGGCCGCATTGGCCGGCCGCCACATGAAGCGCGTCACGATGGAGCTGGGCGGTCACGCCCCGGTGATCGTGGCGGAAGACGCCGATGTCGAACTGGCGGTCAAGGCGTCGGGCGGCGCCAAGTTCCGCAATGCCGGTCAGGTCTGCATCTCGCCGACCCGCTTCCTGGTGCACAAGAACGTCAAGGCCGCCTTCGAGCAGGCCTTCGTGGCCCATGCCGAAAAGCTCAAGCTGGGCGACGGCCTGACCGAAGGCACGACGCTCGGTCCGCTGGCCAACGACCGCCGTCTGGCCGCCATGGACAAGATCGTCAAGAACGCGGCCGAGAAGGGCGCGCGCGTGGCCACCGGTGGTCAGCGCGTGGGCAGCGCAGGCAATTTCTTTGCGCCGACCATCCTGACCGACGTGCCGCTCGAGGCCGATATTTTCAACGAAGAGCCGTTTGGTCCCATCGCGGCCATCCGCAGCTTCGAAAATCTGGACGAAGCCATCCGCGAAGCCAACCGCCTGCCGTTCGGCCTGGCCGCCTATGGTTTCACCCGCTCGATCAAGACGGTGCACGAGCTGTCGCGCCGCCTTGAAGTGGGCATGCTCTGGGTCAACCAGCCCGCGACGCCTTCGGCTGAGCTGCCGTTCGGCGGCGTGAAGGATTCCGGCTACGGTTCCGAGGGTGGTCCCGAGGCGCTCGAGGCGTACCTGGTCACCAAGGCCGTCTCGGTCGTGGGCGTCTAAGCCTGCTTCAGACCCCGCCTGACTAGAAACAGGCCGTATCCGGAACACAACCGGTTACGGCCTTTTCATTTGTGCCGTTGATTCGGGTTTTGAGCCGGATTTCTTGTCGGCGGCCATCCTTTGGATGTCTCTCGTCTGGGCGATTGGCGCGGTCGCCCGCATGCCGCAGAATCGGCGCTGCACCATCCGGCGCCTCGCGCGTTGCGATCTTTCGATCCTTTCGCCGTTCTTCATTTGACAGGGTCGCTTACGCACCGTTGCCGGTCGCGCCCGCCGCCCGCAAGTAAGGTCTCCCTGACCATGTCGCCCCGGAGATAGACGTTTCGATGTTTTCCATGCCGCCCCTCAAGACCCTTGCCCGGCACAAGTCCCACGCTGGCCCGGCCATGAACTGGCTGAAGGAACGCAAGCAGTTCGTCAAGGCGCTGCTGTCCAACCCGGCGGCGGTCGGGGCAGTGGCCCCTTCGAGCGCGGCGCTGGCCGCCGCCATCACGGAATCGATTCAGCCCCGAGCCGGTAAGGTCCTCGAACTGGGCTGCGGAACCGGCGTCTTCACCCGGGAGATGCTGCGCAAGGGGATTGCGCCGTCCAGCCTGGTCCTGGTGGAGCAGGACTCCGAAATGAGTTCCAGCCTGCGCAACCAGTTCCCGGAGGCAGCCGTCCTGCAGGTGCCGGCGCAGGAGCTGTCCCGGGACAGCCATCCGGAGCTTCACGGCATCAGCGCGGCCATCTGCGGTCTGCCGCTACGGAACATGAGCGGCGCGCATCACCATAAGCTGCTGACCGCCGTCTTCGAGGCGATGCCGCCGGGCGGGTCCATGCACTTTTTCACCTATGGGGTGAAGTGTCCGATCTCGGCACGGGTGCTTGAGGATTGCGGCCTGTACGCACGGCGGGTGCGCTTTGTTCCGATGAACCTGCCGCCAGCCTCGGTATACAGCCTGAGCCGGTTGCCCTGAGGGCAGGGCGGGCGCGCCGCGATCGAGGATCGGTTTGCGCGCCCGACGTGCCGTTTTCGGGCGGGGTCCGCTATGCCAGGAAGGTCAGCATGCCGTTGCTCAGGTCGTACATCGACCCGACGATCTTGATCTTTCCTTCCTTTTCCAGCCCGGCAAGAATCGGGCTGTTCTTGCGGATGGCCTCGACGGTGTGCAGCACATTCGTCCGCGCCACGGCGTCCACGAACTGGCCATTTTTGCCGTTCCGGTCTCCGGTGTACTTCGTCGCCTCGACCGCCGGTTTGATGACGTCCAGCAGGGCGGTCAGATGGCCTAGCTGAACGTTGTCGATTGCCCCGGCCACTGCGCCGCAGGCCGTGTGCCCCATCACCAGGATCACCTTGGCGCCCGCCGCCGCGCAGGCGAACTCCATGCTGCCCAGCAGATCGTTGTTGGAGATGTTGCCGGCGATGCGCCCGTTGAAGGTTTCGCCGATTCCCGTGTCCAGGATGATCTCGGCGGGGGCGCGCGAGTCGATGCAGCTCAGGATCACCGCCGCGGGAAACTGGCCAAGGGCGCTGGAACGCTTCTGCGCAAGATAGTCGTGCTTCTGAGGCTTGCCCGCCCGAAAGCGCGCGTTGCCCCGTTTCATCATGTCAATCACCTGGTCCGGCGTCATCGCGTCGCGCTGCGCCTGCGTCAGTGATGCGGCTGGCGCGTCGCCGGGCGCGAACGCCAGGCCAGCCATCGCCGCCGCGCCAACGCTGGCCTTCAACCAGCCGCGCCGTCCCAGGTCCAGAGGGTGCCCAGCCATGCAACAATCCTTGATCGCTTCCATGAGGTGTCCCCTATAAGCAGCCCACAACGATAGACCGCGGGACGCGGCTATTCGATGATGGGCCGGCCACACATGCCGTTTTTGCGGCGAGAGACATTCTGTTCCTGTTTGCGGCGGTGAACAATGGCGCCTGCACGCGGCCCTGTTTTTCTTGTTTTCGCGCCGGATGAGTGGCATAGTTTTCCGCACGACGGGCCCCAGGGTGGCTTCGGGGCGGTTCGACAACGAATACGAAAGGTGCCTCATGCGTTACCTGTACATCGTATTGATCGTGTTGCTCACGGCAATGGTTTTGTCGTTCAAGATCCAGAACTTCGAATCCGTCACGCTGACGCTCTGGACCTCCACCTTCACTCTGCCGGCGTCGGTTCTCGTCATCGGCGTCTACATCCTGGGCATGCTCACAGGCGGCTTTCTGCTCAGCCTGCTGCGTTCCGCCTTCCGAGGGGCAACCGGCCGTCCCGCCGGGCCCACACCCTGACGATTCCCCAAGCGCCACCCGGCTTGCCGCCGTGCGCGCGCAGTCAGGGCGCGAACGCGTACTTAGGAGCAATCCCGATGAAAAGGCTATTCCTTGTCCTGACCACGTGCGTGCTGGCCGGCTGCGCCGGCACGGTCGCAACGAAGAACGACCTGGCAAAGTACGGCACGCCGCCCAGCGATGACGACCTGTACCAGTACATGTCGTCGCTGCGCGACACCATGCCGCCGACCCGGTATGTCAGTTATCGCGACAAGGGGTACGCGGAATCCGTGAAAAAGACCACGGTCATAGCGGAGGGCGGCAAACCGGTGTCCGCCTGGCAGTACGACTTCGAAGTCGCCGGCTACGATCAGCCAGGCCCCGAGCAGCCGCAGTGGACCGCGCGGCGCGTCGTGTTCTTCAATGGCCGCGCGATAGGCGGTTTCGATGCGAATGGGAAGTTCATGCGCACGAGCGCCCAGCCGCCAGCAGCGGCCGCGCCCGCACCCACGCCGGCGCAGCCGCGCTAGGCCTCGGCATTCCCCATTGCGCCGTTCCGGAGAACCCATCATGCAAAAGCCTCAGCAGGCCGCCCCGCGTCGCCCCCTGACCCTTATCGCCGCAAGCGGCATTCTTGGTCTGGCAACCGTCCTTGCCGGTTGCGCCAACCCGTCCGCGTCCTCCCGCGTCTACACCTTCGACCAGGCGCAACGCGCCCAGACCGTCACCCTGGGCTACGTCATCGGCGTGCGGCCCGTCACCATCCAGGCCGCCCAGACCTCGGGCCTGGGCGTCATCGCCGGCGGCGCGCTGGGCGCCGTGACGGGCAGCGCCGTGGGCGGCGGTTCGGGGCGCCGTATCACCACCGTCGGCGGCGCGGTTGGCGGCGCCATGGCAGGCAACGCCATCGAAAACGCCAGCGCCCGCCGGGCAGGGCTGGAAATCACCGTGCGCCTGGATTCGGGCGACGTGCGCGTCATCACGCAGGAAGCAGACGTGCCGATTTCGACCGGCCAACGCGTTCAGATCGTGACGCAGGGCGGCGTGAGCCGCGTGGGCGGGATTTGACGACGATGTAGTGCGTTTCATACCGTGATTGCCGCTGGATGCGGAGATTAGGTGGCTTATTCTCCGCAAATTTTGCGGAGAATAAGCCGCTCGAAGCTGACCGCCACCAAATGGGCCGCCATCGCCAAATGTTCGCCCGATACGGCACTGCGGGACATCACCGATCTCCTGAATCGGAACATGCTCCGCAAAGCGGCCGCGGGCGGACGCAGCACGAGCTACGAACTACCGGATTGACGTCCCGCCGCCAGGCTTAAGATTCGCTTCATCCTGTCGCGTATAGTCAGCGCATGCGTATCCTACTGGCCGAAGACGATGTATCCCTGGGCGAGTCGATCGAATCGTGGCTGGAGCTGGACGGCTACGTCGTCGACCGCGTCACGCGCGGCGATCTTGCCGAGACCGCGCTTGCCACGCACGACTATCACTGCGTGCTGATCGACCGCGGGCTGCCCGGCATGACGGGTGACGACCTGCTTCGGCGGTTGCGCGCGCGGCGCGACAACGTGCCGGCCATCATGATCACCGCGCGCGACGCGGTCCCCGACCGCATCGAAGGCCTGGATCTGGGTGCGGACGACTATCTGGTCAAACCGTTCGATCTGGAGGAGCTGTCCGCCCGCATCCGCGCCGCCTTGCGCCGCCGCGACGGCAACGCCACGCCGGCGCTGGAACACGGCGGTGTCTCGCTCGACGTGGCCGCCAAGCAGGTCCGTTACCACGGCGCGCAAGTGGAGCTGACGGCGCGGGAGTTCGCCATCCTGCACGCGCTCATCCGCCATCCAGGCCACATCGTGTCCCGCGCGCAACTCGAAGAAGCCCTGTACGGCTGGGGCGACGAAGTCGAAAGCAACACGATCGAAGTGCACATCTACAACCTGCGGCGCAAGCTGGCGGCCGACCTTATCAAGACGGTGCGGCGCCAGGGTTATCGCCTGGCCGACTGACATGCGCTGGCGCAAGAAGACATCCAGGACTCCATCCAACGCCGCGTCGAAGGCCCCGCGCGGCTATTCGCTGCGGCGGCGCCTGATCGGCACGACACTCGGCTCCAGCATCCTGGTCGGACTGGTCAGCACCCTCATCGTGCTGGCCATCGCTCGCAAGGAGGTCAACGACGCCTACGACGACTGGCTGGAAGAGGGCGCGCGGCTGGTGCTGGCGCTGGGCGAAGGCAGCATCGGCCGCGTGGCTGGCGAGCGCTCCCCAGCGGACACGCAACCCGCGCTGCGGCTGGACTACCAGCTGGTGTCGCGCACGGGAGAAGTGCTGCTGCGCGGCGAAGACGCGCCCACGCGGCCGTTCGTGGACCCCGAGCGCCGCGGCGACCGCTATTACGACGTGCGCGCCGACGGCGAGGACTGGCGCGTGTATGTCCGCCATCACGACACGCTGGGGTTTTCGGCACAGGTCGGTCAAGAGATGGACGAACGCACCGATCTGATCTGGGACATGCTCGAATCGCTGGCGTGGCCGCTGGTGGGCCTGTGGGTCCTGTTGGGGCTGATCAACTGGTTTCTGATCTGGCGGCTGCTCAAGCCGCTTGCGCGCATGACGCGCGGCATCGAGGGCAAATCGCCAAAGGACCTGTCGCCCGTGGCCGAGGAGAGCAGGGCGTATGAAGTCCAGTCGATCACGGCGGCGCTGAACCGTCTGCTGGGCCGGCTGGATCATGCGCTGGAAGCCGAGCGGCGCTTCACCGCGGATGCCGCCCACGAACTGCGCACGCCGCTCGCGGCGCTGGCGTCGCGGATCCAGGTGCTGCAACGCAGCCATCCCGCTGAACAGGCGCCGGCGCTTGCCGCCCAGTTGCAACGCCTGCGCGCCGACATGATGCGCACGACCAGCCTGGTCGAAAACCTGCTGCAGCTGGCGCGCCTGGACCCGCAATCGGCCGATGCCATGCCCCGCGAGCGCGTTGATGTGCCCAGCCTGCTGCAGGACGCCGCCGACGCTTGCGCGCCCACGGCGGCGGCGCTGGGCACTACGATAACGATCGATGCGCGCGAGACGGCACTGGCCGGCAACCGCGATGCGCTCTTTACCGCTTTGCGCAACCTGATCCATAACGCGGTGTCGTACGGCCGCCAAGGCGGCCAGGTGCGCGTCGCCGCCGAACGCGCGGGTCAATACGTGGCGCTCAGTGTGAAGGACGACGGCCCGGGCGTGGCCCCGGCCGATCTCGAGCGCTTGACGCAGCGCTTCTATCGCGTGCTGGGCACCAATGTGCCGGGAAATGGCCTTGGCCTGTCCATCGTCGCGCGCGTGGCAGACATGCACCGCGGACAATTGCAGTTCGGGCCGGGGCTGGACGGCCGGGGGCTGGGTGTGACGCTACTTGTGCCCATCGATACGAAGGCGTGACAACATCACGGTCGCATTCGTGCCCAAAGCTAAGGTCTGCTTCATCTTCGGGGCGTCAAATGGCGCCATGTTCAACAACGAAGCGCAATCCGCGCAAGGAGCTGCACTATGACCCAGACTACCCGTCGTTCCACGTTCATCCGCACCTTCCTGGCCAGCACTGTGCTGGCCGGCGCCGCCGTGGCAGGCGTGGCGCACGCGCAGGGCTACACGGGCCCCAGCACCGGCAAGCCGGCGGCGCAGGGCTATAGCGGCCCCAGCACGGTGGCCGTCACCACGGTCAAGGAATTGCTGGCCAACGGCCGCGATGACCAGAACGCCATCCTGCGTGGCCGGATCGTCTCGCACGACGGCGACGATCACTACACCTTTGACGACGGCACGGGTCAGATCCGCGTCGAAATCGACAACGACGACTTCCCCGCCGGCCAGAAGATCGACGACAAGACCCGGGTCGAACTGCGCGGCGAACTGGACCGCGATCGCAACAACGTCGAATTCGATGTGGACAGCGTCCGCGTGATGTAAAGAGCGTGCGGCGGGCGCATACGGTATTCTGTCGGCCTCAAGTCGATACCCGTACCTGTTTGTCGTGAACCCCGTAACGCCCCCCGCCGCGGTCCAGCTGCCCGAAGCCACCATCCGCGCCACCGTCCGGTTGCCCATCCGTCTTGCCGACGGCTCCGAGGCACAGGCGTTGGCGTACAGCTTTCACGGCCTGGCCGACGCTCGCGACCATCTCGCCCTCAAATTCGGGCAACCCGGCCCGCAGCCGCTTGTCCGCCTGCATTCCGAGTGCATGACCGGCGACGTCTTCGGATCGTTGCGCTGCGACTGCGGCCCGCAACTGCAGGAAGCGTTGCGCCTCATGAGCCAGGAGGGCGGCTACCTGCTGTACCTGCGCCAGGAAGGGCGGGGCATCGGCCTGTATTCCAAGATCGACGCGTACCGGCTGCAGGAATTGGGCTACGACACCTACACCGCCAATCTGGAACTGGGCCACGGCCTGGACGACCGCGACTACACGCCGGCGGCGCAGATGCTGCGGGCGATGGGCGTCGATGATCTGGAACTGCTGACCAACAATCCCGACAAGCGCACGCAGTTGGAACGCATGGGCATCCGGGTCAGCGGTTGCCGCCTGACAGGGGTTTATCCGAACGAACACAACAAGGGCTATCTGCTGGCCAAGGCGCTGCGCACGCAGCACCGGATCGAGCTCGGCCAGACCGAGGAGTGATGGCCCGCAAGTCCGCTAGCCGCCCCCCGGGGCGGCTTTGCTTTTCCCGAATGTAAGGACAAACCCTTATACTCTGGACCGGTCGATGGGCCGCATTGCCGGCTGCATGGCCGTATCGTGTTTTGGAATTCCCTATGAATCAACAACATAAAGACCTGTCCGCGCTCGCAAAAGCGTGGCTGTTTGTGCTGGGCGCGTGCATTCTGGCCGCCGGGCTCTTTTTCGGTTATCACGGCGCTCGCCTGGTGGCCCTGAATGGAAGCTGGTATTTCGTGGTGTGCGGCGTCGTGCTTGCCGTCTCCGGCATTCAGATCGCCCGCCGCCGCCCCAATGGCGGCCTGCTTTTCGCGCTGGCGCTGGTCGGCACCGCGATCTGGGCGGTCATCGACGTGGGCCTGCAATTCTGGCCGCTCGTCTCCCGCGTGCTGGTGTTCGTGGGCTTCGGCATCCTGGTCGCGCTGTCGCAGCCGCTGCTGCGCCGCGCGCAGAAGCTGCCCGCCAACCCGGCGCCGTCCCGCATGGCGGCCGCCGTGCTGGCGCTGGCCTTTATCGCGACCGTGGCCGGCATGTTCGTGCCGCACGCGCCCGTGTCGCAGGGCGAGACCCTGGCGCTCAAGCCCGTCGCACCCGGCCAGGAACAGAAGGACTGGGCGCACTACGGCAACACCGCCGGCGGCACCCGCTTTGCGGCGCTGGACCAGATCACGCGCGACAACGTGAAGGACCTTGAGGTTGCCTGGACCTACCGCACGGGCGACACCCCCGTCAGCCCCGGTGGCGGCGGCGCCGAAGACCAGCAGACCCCGCTGCAGATCGGCAACCGCGTGTTCCTGTGCACCCCGCACAACAACGTGATTGCGCTGGACGCCACCACGGGTAAGGAACTCTGGAAGGTCGAGATCAACGCCAAGCAGAAGAAGTGGATGCGTTGCCGCGGCCTGGCCTATTTCGATATCGATGCGCCGCTTGAGCAGCCGACCGTCGAAGGCGCGACGCCGGTCAAGGCCGTGAGCCTCACCGCCGGCGCCGCCTGCCGCCGCCGCATCCTGATGAACAGCGTGACGCCCGAGCTGATCGCACTGGACGCCGACACCGGCGCCTTCTGCGCCGACTTCGGCAACCAAGGCCGCGTGGACCTGCGCGCCGGCATGGGCAAGGGCGCCGACAAGGGCGAGTATTACCCGACCTCGGCCCCGACGCTGGCCGGCACGACCATCGTCATCGGCGGCCGCGTGGCGGACAACGTCAGCACCGACATGCCTGGCGGCGTGGTACGCGGTTTCGACGTGGTGACCGGCGAGCTGCGTTGGGCCTTCGATCCGGGCAACCCGGAAGACCAGGCCGCGCCCGCCGACGGCCAGACCTACGTACGCTCGACCCCGAACGTGTGGGCGCCGATGTCGTATGACGCCCAATCGAACACCGTCTTCATGCCGGTTGGCAGCGCCGCGGTGGACCTGTGGGGCGTGAAGCACACCGCGCTTGACCGCAAGTACGGCGCTTCCGTGCTGGCCGTCGATGCCAGCACCGGCCGCGAGAAGTGGGTCTACCAGACCGTGCATGACGACCTGTGGGACTTCGACGTCCCGATGCAGCCGTCCTTTGCCGACTTCCCCGTCGACGGCAAGACCGTGCCCGCGCTGGTGTTCGGCACCAAGGCCGGCCAGATCTTCGTGCTGGATCGTCAGACCGGCAAGCCGCTCACCCGCGTCGAAGAACGCAAGGTGCCGGCCGGCAACATCCCCGGCGAAACCTACTCGCCGACCCAGCCGTTCTCCGTCGGCATGCCTTCGATCGGCGCGAACGACATGAAGGAATCGGACATGTGGGGCGCCACGCCGTTCGATCAGCTGCTGTGCCGCATCCACTTCAAGTCCAAGCGCTACACGGGCCTGTTCACGCCGCCTGGCACGGATCCGTCGTTGAACCTGCCCGGCTCGCTCGGCGGCATGAACTGGGGCGGCATCTCGATCGACCCGGTGAACGGCTACCTGTTCATCAATGACATGCGCGTCGGCCTGGAAGTGCAATTGGTCGAAGCCGGCGCCAACGCCAAGAAGAGCGACGGCAATGAAGCCGCCGCCATCCAGGGCCCCGTGGCGCTGTCGGGCACGCCCTACGCGATCAACGCCAAGGTGCGCTTCATGTCGCCGCTGGAGATCCCGTGCCAGGCGCCGCCGTTCGGTACGCTGACCGCCGTGGACCTGAAGACGCAGAAGATGGTCTGGCAGGTGCCGGTCGGCACCGTGCAGGACACCGGTCCCTTCGGCGTCAAGCTGGGTCTGCCGATTCCGATCGGCATGCCCACCATCGGCGGCACGCTCGCCACGCAGGGCGGCTTGGTATTCATCGCCGCCACGCAGGACTACTACCTGCGCGCGTATGACGCCGGCACGGGCAAGGAAGTGTGGAAGGTCCGCCTGCCGGTCGGCAGCCAGGGCACTCCCATCAGCTACAAGTCGACCGCCGATGGCAAGCAGTACATCGTCATCTCGGCCGGCGGCGCCCGCAACTCGCCTGACCGTGGCGATTATGTGATCGCGTACGCGTTGCCGGGCAAGGTCTGAGCCGGGCGGTAGCGTAAAGGGCAGGGCAGCGTGAGCCACGCCCCAGCCCACCACACCTGAAAGCATGAAGCCGCCCTCCGGGGCGGCTTCGTTGCGTTTGGGTCCGGTTGTTAACGAGGCGCGTGCTGATTATGGCCAAGGCAGGCCGGGCAGATGACGGCGACGCCGTAATACTGCTTAGCCGCTGTGCCGATGCTTGCCGGTCTTGATGAACAGGTCCGAGAAACTCTCCCAGTCCTGCAGGTACACGAACATCTCGCCGTCATCGCCTTCACACAGCGCGGATCCCCGGCTGCTTTCCTCCCAGAAGGAGAAGAATGGAAGGCGGCGAATATCGTCCAGGCGCACCAGACGGTCTTTCACGATGGGCAGCCCAAAGTAGGTTGTGGTCATATGCCGAGCCTCGATGTTGCGACAGGGAGGAAAAATCTTACCGGCGAAAGTGAACAGCCAAGAAGAGCTAAAGAAGGTAGTGCGCCAGGACTGCTGCGGGTCAACACAATGGCGTGAGCAGCGGCTCGTCGGCGTATAGACGTTCCGTGTTATCCAGGAACATCTGCACCATTGCCTGCATGGCCTCGGGCGACCACCCGGCAACGTGCGGCGTCAACACCACGTTGTGCAGATCAGCAAGGCCCACAGGCAATTGCGGTTCGCCTTCATAAACATCCAGCGCAGCACCCGCAATCGTCTGCTCGCGCAGCGCGCATTCCAGAGCGGCGGTGTCCACCACGCTGCCGCGCGCGATGTTGATCAGATATCCATTCGCTCCCAGATGCGAAAGGACGCCAGCATCGATCAGGTGGAAGGTCGCGTCGCCCCCGGGGATGGCGACCAGCAGCACGTCAGACCATTGCGCCAATTCTTCCAGCGTTGAAAAGTAGCGATGCGCCGAACCCGTGCGTGGACGGCGGTTGTGGTATCCGATCTGCATTTCGAATGCCTGCGCCCGCAATGCCACTTTTTCGCCGATTCCCCCAAGGCCGACAATGCCCAGCTTCTTGCCAGACACGTTGGGAGGCAGCGGCAGCTGGGTGCGCCACACGCCTTGCCGCGTAAGCTGGTCCAGACGCGGAATGCCACGGATAACCGCGATCATCAGGCCCATGGCGTGGTCGGCGACACAACTGTCGTTGGTGCCGGCCCCGTTGGCGACCTTGATGCCGCGCTGCCTGGCGTGATTCAGGTCGATTTTTTCGTAACCGGCGCCCATCGAATACACCAACTTCAAATTGGGCAAGGCGTCCATCTGCTCCGCCGTCAAGCCAATGGCGCCGATGGTCATCACCACCTCAACGCGCGAGGCGTGGTCGGCAATGGCCTGCGCGTACTGCTCTGGCGTCGGCGTGAAGATGACTTCGAAGTGGCGGGCGATCTGGTCGCGGTCGGACTGCGTGACCGGATTCATGATGATGAGTAGAGGCTTTGGGGAAGACATGCGGGAAGTGGAATCCATATCAAATTTCGGTGTGCCGTGCGACCAGGCCGACGCGCACATTGCTCAAGTGGGCTTGCATCGCAGCCCGCGCGGCTTCCGGATTGCGGTTCACAATAGCCTGCAGGACGGCAATGTGCTCGTCGCAGCCAGGGATCAGCCGCTCCGGCGCGCCATTCTGGTCAAAACATCGCGCCTTGATGCGCAGGTCGTGGATGGCCTGCGCCATCAGCCGGTTGCCGCTAGCCCGGGCGATGCTGTCGTGCAGCAGGTTGTCGACACGATGATTCTCTTCGTGAGTGGCGTGTTGCCGGCGCCGGATCTCTTCGACCTGCTGGAGCAGGGCAGCAGCCTCAGCCGGGGGCATGCGGGTCGCGGCCGCGGCGGCCGCATCGCCTTCCAGCAACACGCGCATCTGGAAGATTTCCAGGTACTGGCGTAGCGACGGTTCCGGTACGATCAGTTGGCCGCGGGCGGTGCGAACCGCAAAGCCCGCGCCGATCAGCCGGCTCATCGCTTCGCGCAGCGGCGTGCGCGATACGCCTAGCGCGCTGGCGAGCGTGCGCTCCTGCAGCGGCCGGTTGATGGGCAATTTGCCGAGCTGGATCATGTCCAGCATGGTCGAATAGGCCTCTTCGACCAGGTCTCGCGCGTCGGCGGGGGAGGCCGCGGCCGCCTGCCGAAGCTGGAGCGAGGAGGGTTCCATGGCGTGCGTGATCGACATGTGGTTCAGGGAAAGAGTAGGGGGAAGATGGGAAAGTTCGGATCGGCCCGAAGCGCAGCTTCGCGGTCGCGGATCCAATCCGAATAGTCCCGCCAGCGTTGCACGGCCTGCGCCGGTTCCAGCGGCTCGAAGCGCACCCGCTGGCCCGGCCGCATTTGTGCGAGCCGGGGGAGGTCGGCGGAGATCACGGTTGCGATCTTCGGATACCCGCCGGTGGTCTGGCGGTCGTTCATGGCAATGAGGGGCTGCCCGGCGCCCGGGATCTGGATGCTGCCCGCCGCGATGGGGTCAGTGATGATGTCGGCGCCCTTCGCATGCGCGATGGCCGGGCCTTCCAGGCGCAAACCCATGCGGTCAGACTGAGGCGCCAGGCAATAAGTGGCCCCAAGAAAGCGTTCGATTTCACCCGGTGCAAAGTGGTCCTGCTGCGGGCCGAGCACGATGCCGACGGGCGCGTCCCGGTAAAACCAGCTGGCGTCGCCGGTTGCCAGCCAGCGGCGGGGGGAGCGGCGGCGGCTATCGCCAGTGTCGAGCACGTCGCCGCGAGCCAGCGCACGCCCATCGAGGCCGCCAAGCCGGGCGCGCGTGAGCGTGGACGCGCTGCCCAGGACGGGCGTGACGGCAATGCCGCCACTGACAGCAAGATACCCGCGAACGCCGCGTTCCAAGCGCCCGATCGTCAACGTGGCCCCCGCTGGCAGACGATGGGACTGCCAAGGAGCCAGGGCGCGCGCAGGCAATGCGCCGGTTGCGGCGAGATGCAGCGCGGCAGCACCGGCGAAAGCGATTGCGCAGTCCGCGTCCAGCACCTTCAGCCGGCCGCCCAGCAGGGTGAATTCCAGCGCTGCCGAGTTGGGCGCGTTGCCGACAAGCGCGTTGGCCATGCGCAGCGCACCCGGATCCATGGCGCCCGAGGGCGGCACGCCCATGTGTTCATAACCCACGCGGCCCAGGTCCTGCACCGTGGTCAGCATCCCGGGCGCTTCGACGCGTAACCGGGCGTTCATGGCCGGACTTCCCTTTGTGGCTGCGGACGGCTGGCGGGATCGTCCTGCTGGGCGGCCAGGTGTTCGAACGCGTCGGCGTCGATTGGCGTGAACACGACCTCGTCGCCAGCTTCGAACAAGAAGGGCTGGGCATGGCGCAGATCAAAACTGCGCCAGGGCGTGCGGCCGATCAGGTGCCATCCGCTCGGCCCGGGCACCGAGGCGATGGCGGTCTGCTGCCCGCCGATGTTGACGCTGCCCGCGGGCGTGTGCGCGCGGGGCATGGCGCGGCGGGGCGTGTGCAGCAGGGGATCGAGGCCCCCTAAATACGCGAATCCGGGCAGGAAACCTACCATGTAGACCCGGTAGATGGGCGCCGTGTGGCGCGCGATGAGCTGCGCGGGGTCCAACTGGTGTAGGTCCGCGAGCGCCTGCAGGTCCATCCCGTGGTCGCCGCCATAGCAGACGGGAACCTCCCAGCGGCGTGTAACGGGCATGGGCTCGCCAGCACAGGCGTCAAGGCTGCGTGCGATCAGGTCGCGCACTGCGCCGTGCCCAATCAGGAGCGGATCGAATTCCACCGCCAGCGAGCGGTACGCGGGGACCACACTCGACAAGCCTCGAGTCTTGCGCAAGGCGCTTCGCAGCTTGTGCGCCAGCGCCAGCACCTGTGCGTTCGTGTCGGCGTCGATACGGTCGGCGAACTCGATCAGCAGCGTGCGGTCACCTGCGGGAACGATGCGGGGCACCGGGGATGGCGTGGAGATTGGCGCGGCGGTCATCATGCTGCGTTGGCGAATTCCATGGCGTCAGCCGGATGAAACCCCCATGTCACGGCCTGGCCCGGCGTGCGCTGAGCCGCGTCCTCGTTCAACGGCGCATAGGCCAGGATGATCTTGTCATAGGCTGCGATGAAGACCTTCCAGTGCACGCCGCAGAAGGTCGACGCCACCACTTTTCCGGGATGCCGCTGATCGCCGCCGGCCAGTCGGTTGCCCAGGCGCAGATGTTCAGGTCGCACGCCCAGCACGCCGTCGTTGGCAGGCAGGAAATTGCACTCGCCCAGGAAGCCCGCGACGAAGGCGCTGGCCGGCGTGCGGTACAGGCTCTCCGGTGATCCGGCCTCGACAATGCGGCCCTGTTCCAGGATGACGATGCGATCCGACAGATTCATGGCCTCTTCCTGGTCATGCGTGACAAAGACGACGGTCAGCCCCAATTCCTGGTGCAGCCGGCGCAATTGAAGCTGGATGGACTGGCGCAGGTTCTTGTCCAGCGCGCCCAGCGGCTCATCCATCAGCAGGATGTCCGGGTTGAACACCAGTGCGCGGGCCAGCGCGACGCGCTGCTGCTGACCGCCCGACAGCGCACCCGGCTTGCGGTCCTGAAGGGGAGCGAGGCTCACCAGATCCAGGGCTTCCAGCACGCGGCGGCGGATGTCTCCATCGTTCAAGCGCCGCATGCGCAGCGCAAACGCCACGTTCTCAAACACGCTCATGTGAGGGAAGAGGGCGTAGTTCTGGAACACCATGCCGATGTTGCGATCCGCGATTGGGGTGTGCGTGACGTCGCGTCCCCCGATCGTCACCACGCCCGCATCCGGATGTTCGAATCCGGCAATGATCTTGAGCAGCGTGGTCTTGCCAGAGCCGGACGCGCCCAGCAGCGTGCAGAACTCGCCTCGGGCCACGGCCAGGTCGACCTCGGGCAGGGCGACTGAATCGCCATAGCGCTTGTGGATGCCCGCGAGAGTCAGCGGCTTTCCTTGGCTTTCCGGCGGGCGTTGCGGGAGGATGTCGTTAGCGTTATGCATGTCAGTGTTCCTTCTTTTTGCTGATCAGCAGGTTGGCGAGCAGAATGAGTGCCGTTGCGCCGACCAGTAGGCAGGAGGCGGAGATAACGGTGGGATCGAAGTCGTTGGCCATGCCTTCAAACATCAGTTTTGGGAGGGTGCGGTTGCGTATCGTCGTCAGGAATAGCGCCATGACCACGTCGTCGAAAGAACTGACGAAGGCGAAGACGGCGCCGCCGATCAGGCTGGGGATCAGCGCCGGCAGCATGACCAACCTGAACATCGCGGGCCAGGTGGCGCCCATGCCCAGCGCAGCAAGCTCGAGGCTCGGATCCAGGCTGCGCAGCGCCGCGCGCATGGTGATGTAGACGTACGGCGCGGCCAGCACCGTATGACCAAGGATCACGGCCATGGAGTTCGCGACCCAGCCGACGGGCGCGAACAGGTAGTACAGCGCGACCGCCGTGACGATGGCCGGGACAGACATGGGGACGATGAAGAATGCGTCCAGCCAGCCCTGATGGCGCTTAGCCAATCTGCTGACCCCCAAGGCTGCTGCAGTGCCCAGCGCCGTCGCAAGCAGGGTAACGACGATGGCTATCCGAGTGCTGGACGCCAAGGCGGCCAGCCACTTGCCATCGGTAAAGAAGTTCTCGTACCACCGCAGCCCATAGCTGGGTGGCGGAAAGATGGGGAAGTCCGTCGTGCCGAAACTCATCGGGATGACGACGACGATGGGCAGCAGCAGGAATACGGCGCATATCACGCCCAGCACTGCGGATACCCGGCCGCCCGGCGTGCGTCGATAGCCCGTGTGGTTGCTGCCCTTGCCGGAACTGGCGCTGATCAGATTGTTCAGGCCGAACAGCCGGTTGAACAGCCACAGCGATAGCAGCACGGTGGCTAGCAGCACGCCAGCCAGGGCCGACGCCAGCCCCCAGTTCAGCTCTTCCGTGATGTTGTGCGAAATCAGTTCGGCAGCCATGCGCTGGGCAGGCCCGCCCATCAGCGACGGCGTGATGTAGTAGCCGACTGCGTTCATGAAGACGATGATGCCGCCCGCAACGGCGCCGGGACTGGTCAGCGGCAGGATGACTCTGCTGAAGATGCCTGCGGATCCTGCGCCCAGGCCTTGCGCGGCCTGCACCAGACTGCCGTCCAGGGACCGGAACGAGGCATAGAGCGGTAGCACGACAAAGGGCATGAGCACGTGCGTCATGCCCACCATCACACCGGTGAAGTTATAGAGAAATGCCATCGGCTGGTCCAGAATGCCCACTGTCGTCAGCAGCGTGTTCAACGGCCCGTTCTTGCCCAGCAAGGCGATCCACGCCGATGTGCGCACCAGCGCGCTGGACCAGAAGGGGAGCAGCACCGCGAAGAACAGCACGCGCGCCACCGTGGGCGACACGGTCGCCATCAGGTAGGCCAGCGGATAGCTCAACAGCACGCAGGCCAGCGTGACCGCCGCGGCGATCGTGAACGTGTTGACGAGCACGATGCGGTAGATCGGCGTGTCCAGCAGGTGGCGATAGTGGTCCAGCGTCAGTCCGCCGTCCTCTCCCTTGAAACCGTTGCCGAGCAGACCTGCAATCGGGCCGGCAAAGAACAACAGCAGGAAAAGCAGCAGCGGCAGCGCGGCTAGGGCCGCAACGCGGCCGCGCCGGGAGGCGGCGGCCCGGCGCGGTGTGGCGACGGGCAGGGAAAGGGCGTCGGTGCTCGTAGTCATGGCATCTTGGCGCCGGCGCGCACACCGGCGTCTGAGTGAAGAGGCAGAAAGATCAGCGGGCGCGGACCTGGTTGTAGCGTTCGGTGATGGCCGGGCCGTTCGTGTCCCAGAACTCCGAATTCAGGAAGATGCTGTTCTTCAGGCGCTCGGTGGTCGACGGCAGACGCTCCAGGCGTTTGGCGTCGATCAGCGGCAGCGCTTGCTCGGTGGTCGGGCCGTACGCGATGTACTTGCTGAATTCGGCCTGGTGCTTGGGCTGGATCATGTAGTTCAGCAGCTTGATGGCCGCGTCTCGATTGGGCGCGCCCTTGACGATGGCGAAGTAGCCGACCTGGGCGATGCTGTCGCCCCAACCCATGGCGATGGGCAGCCCTGAATCGATGCCTGCCTGGAAGCGGCCGTTCCAGCCCAGCGCCATCACCACTTCGCCGCTGCCCAGCGCGTTGACCGGTTCCGCGCCGCTCTTCCACCAGCGGGCGACGTGCGGCTTGATCTCGTCGATCTTCTTGAAAGCACGATCCAGGCCTTCAGGAGTGGCCAGCACCTTGTACACGTCGGCAGGCGCTACGCCGTCGGCGATCAGCGCCGCTTCGATCACCGTCGCGGGATCGTCCTGGAGGGTGCGCTTGCCAGGAAACTTCTTCACGTCCCAGAAATCGGCGAACGTGCTGGGCTGAGGCTTGCCGGCAGGGAACGCCTGCGTCGAAAAGCCGATGTTGGTGGAGAAGATTTCGGACGGCACGCCGTAATCGTTGCGGGCATTTGCGATGACGTGGTCCTGGTTGACCATGTCCGGCGTGATCTTCTCGAAGACGCCAAGCTTGATGCCGCGTGTGAGGCGGGCGCTGTTCTCAGTCACAACATCCCACGTGATCGACTTGGTGTCGATCATGGCGCGAATCTTCGCGACCTGCGGATCGGTGTCCTCGTGAACCGTAATGCCGGCTTCCTTGGAAAAGGGCTTGAGCCACGCGTCCCGGATGGCGCCTTGGTAGTTGCCTCCCCAGCTTGCGAAATTGAGCTCGGCCGCTTGTGCGGCGCCCGTGGCCATCGCCAGCGCGGCGGCGACAGTGCACGTGACGTTCTTCCATGTGAAATTCATTGCTTGGACTCCGTTCCATAAGAAAAGCGCGGTGGGCAGACTCGCCCCGATCCAGGGCATTTCGCCTCGGCAAGTCCTTGGCATGCAATTTGCATGCCAACGGTATGCCAAACATTCAAACTCGCCTTTTCTCGGAGTCCTTCAGATGCACGATGTAGACCTCAATTCCGACCTGGGAGAGAGCTTCGGCCACTATAAGATCGGTGCCGACGAGGCCATGCTGGATCTCATCACGTCGGCCAACGTTGCCTGCGGTTTTCACGGTGGTGATGCATCCGTGATGCACCAAACCGCAGCATCCGCCCTAAAGCGGGGCATCGACGTGGGCGCCCATCCGGGCTTCAACGACCTCTGGGGATTTGGACGGCGCAAGATCGTCGGCGACAGCCCGCAGGCTATCGGCGACATGCTCGCGTACCAGATCGCCGCAATGCAGGGCATGGCGCGCGCGGCCGGGCATCGCGTGACGCACGTGAAAGTGCACGGCGCATTGGCCACGCTGGCGTTCGAGGACCGCGCGCTTTCCGAGGCGCTGACCTGGGCGATGCGCACGCTCGATCCGGAACTGGTGCTCGTCTGCACGCCGCACAACGAAACCGAGCGCGCGGCGCGCCGGGCGGGCATCCGCGTGGCCTGCGAGGTCTTCGCCGATCGTCTCTATGGCGACAACGGGCTTACACTGCCGCGCAGCGAGCCGGGCGCCGTCATCCACGATCCGGCCGCGGCGGCTGCGCAGGCGCTGCGCATGGTGCGAGAACAGGCAATCCGCACAGTGGGGGGCAGGGTGGTCGAGATGCCGGTGCACACGATCTGCGTGCACGGTGACAACCCGCAAGGCGTGGAGATTGCGCGCGCGGTGCGCGATGCGTTGCTGGAAGAGGGCGTGCGCCTGCGGCCGATTTCGCAGCTGGACTTTCAGTAGGGCGCGTCTTTTTGCGCTTGCCGGATCAGCGTCTTCAGCACGGTCGCGAAACGCTTCGCCGTGTTGGAGAGCGGGCTGCTGGCCGAATGCAGCAGATGAATGGCATGGCTGAGCGCGGGTTCGGTCGCCAGCAGGATGAAGTCTTTGCGGAAGCTGGGGTGATAGCCGAACGACTCGATCAGCGCCACGCCCACCCCCTGGCGGACCAGCGACAGCGCTTCGGGCGTGGAACGTATTTCGATCTGCGGGTGCACTGACGCCGCTCCCGAATGGAGGAACCGGCTGGCCAGACGTCCGAACGGCGTGTCTGCGCCATAGCCAATAAGCAGATGGCCTTGCAGGTCTTCGGACCGCAACCGGCTGCGCACCGCCAGCGGATGACCGCGCGGCACTGCGCACCCTAGCCACCCTTGGCCGATCTCCTCGCTGACGATATTGGCGTTCACCGGCGGGGGCATCGAGGCGATACCGAAATCGGCCTGTCCCAGCAACAGGTGCGGCAACAGCGCGTCGAAGGCCAGCGGGCGGTAGCGGATGGGCGTATCGGGATGCCGTTCGCGAAACTTCTGGATCGCGTGCGGGATGAGCCATTCGCTGAAGCTGGGGCTGGAAACGAGGCTTACGGCGCCAGCCGAACCCGCGCCCAGCGCGCCCGCCAGATCGTTGAAGCGATTAACGCGGCCGAAGATCTCTTCGGCCTCGACAAACAGGCGGCGCGCTTCGGGAGTGGGATGCAGACGCCCCTTGACGCGCTCGAACAGCCGGTAGCGCAAACGGTTTTCGGCCGAGGCGAGCAGACGGCTCACGGCGGGTTGCGTCACGGACAGCATGCGACCCGCTTCGCTGAGCGAACCGGTCAGCATCACGGCGTGAAAGACCTCGATCTGACGAAGCGTCAGCGCTCCGGGCGCAGAGGGAAGGGGGCCGGACATAAGGAAGCACTCGTGGTCGGGAACGCGTTGCCGGCCATTTTATGTCGGGGAAGCGCCGCTGCGCGCACACAACGGCTCCGCCATGACCTTTTGCGCGCACCCCATAACTAAATGCACAGTCCCCGCGCCGGTCCGCAAGGCCTGCGTAGCGCACAAAACGCATTGTTTTCAAGGCTTGGCGAGTCCCGGGTGCGAGCGCCGGACGGGTCATTTCGCTGGGCGGGCCGTCTTTGCGCGCCGCCGGCGCCGCGTCATGCTGCGAGCCATATCGCAACCCATCTCAGGATTTTCCATGTCCCGCATCGTCACCGTCGCTGCCGCCCAATTGGGTCCGATCCAACGTTCCGAAGGTCGCGATGTTGCGATCGGCCGCATGATCCGGCTGATGGAGCGCGCGCATCAGCGCGGCGCCCAGGTCGTGGTGTTCCCGGAGCTGGCGCTGACGACCTTCTTTCCCCGCTGGTATTGCGAGGACCTGGACGAGGCCGACGCCTGGTTCGAACCCGGCCTGCCGTCACCCGCCACACAGCCGCTGTTCAATGCCATCAAACGCTTCGGCTTGATGGTTTACCTCGGCTACGCGGAACTGGCGTGGGAACCGGACGAGCTAGGCGTGGTGCGCAAGCGCCGGTTCAACACGTCTGTCGTGATCGCGCCGAACGGCGAAATCGTGTTCAAGTACCGCAAGGTCCATTTGCCCGGCCACGCCGAGTTTGCCGAGCATCGCCAGGTCCAGCATCTGGAAAAGCGCTACTTCGAAGTAGGCAACCTGGGCTTTCCCGTCGTGCGCGCGCCGGTCGCACCCGGTGTCGACGCCAATCTGGGCATGCTGATCTGCAATGACCGGCGCTGGCCGGAAGCCTGGCGCGTGCTAGGCCTGCAACAGGTCGAACTGGTGATGCTGGGCTACAACACGCCCAGCCGGAACCAGGACAATCGCGGCTTCGAGGCGCACCACCTGAGGGTGCTGCATTCGCATCTGTCCATCCAGGCCGGCTGCTACCAGAACGCCACCTTTGCCGCGGCCGTCGCAAAGGCCGGCACCGAGGACGGCCACGAACTGCTGGGCCATTCCATCATCGTCAATCCGCAGGGCGAGATCATCGCGATGGCTGCGACGTGGGACGACGAGCTGATCGTCGCCGACTGCGACCTGGACTTGTGTGAATTGGGCCGCAGCACGGTCTTCAACTTCGCCAAGCATCGCCGGCCCGAAGCCTATAGCCGGCTGATCGAGCAGACCGGCAGCGTCGCGCCCGCCGTCTGGACGCCGTCCGCCTGATGCGTCCCAATTCTTCTCCCTTGCTGGATAGCTCCATGACCGCGATGCCCCTGCCTCTGACCATCGAACACGAAATGCTCGGCACCCTGCGCGTGCCGGTATACGCCGACGTGACCGCCGCCGCCCAGCGGCTGGCGCCCCATGTGCGCCGTACCATGCTGTTGCGCTCGCCCGTCCTTGATGAACTGGCGCAGGCGCCAGTCTGGCTGAAGCTGGAGAACCTCCAGGTGACGGGTTCGTTCAAGGCCCGTGGCGCGTTCAATGCCTTGCTGAACATGGAGCCAGCCCAACGCGAGCGTGGCGTGGTGGCGTATTCGACCGGCAATCACGGCCAGGCTGTCGCGTGGGCCAGCCGCTGCCTGCGCGTTCCCGCCACCATCGTGATGCCGGTCGACGCGCCGGAAAACAAGGTGGAAAAGGCGCTGCGCCATGGCGCCAGGGTCGTGCGCTACGACCGCACACGCGAAAGCCGTGAAGAGATTGGCATGCGTCTCCTGGCCGAAACCGGCGCCACGCTGCTGCCGCCCGGCGACCATCCCGACGTGCTGGCAGCCCAGGGCACGCTGGCGCTGGAAGCCCTGCAGGACCTGCCCGCCGCAGCGCTTGCAAACCTGGGGCTGTTCGCGACGCCGTGCGGCGGCGGAGGCATGGCGGCGGGCTGTTCACTGGTGTTGCGCGAGCTTGCGCCACAAGCCCGGATGGTGGCCGTGGAGCCCCTCGAATTCGACGACACGGTGCGGTCGCTGGCCTCCGGCAAGCGTGAAACCAATCCGGCGGGCGCCAAGACCTTGTGCGACGCGCTGCAGGCTGCGACGCCGGCCGAACTGCCCTATGCGATCAACAGCCGGTCCCTGAGCGCTGCCGTGTCCGTGAGCGACGACGAAGTCGCCGCCGCCATCCGTTTCGCGCTCGAAGAACTGCGCCTGGTGATCGAGCCGGGTGGGGCGGTTGCGCTTGCCGCGTTGCTGGCGGGAAAGCTGTCGGCCGACGGCCGCGATGCGGTCATCGTGCTCTCAGGCGGAAACATCGATCTACCGCTTTTGCGTCAGATCGCCCTGGACTAAGCGCTCGCGCCGCAGTCCGGAACGGCGGGACCCTTTCAGGCCTGCCGAGCAGTAAGGGCGCCCATCAGGCGCCTTGCACAACCCACGCGGGACGCAGAGCCCGCGCGGATACACCTATAACAGTCCAAGGAAGAAAACCATGTCCACGTACCAAAGCAGCGCCAAGCGCTGGCTCGCGGCCGCGAGCGCAGCATTTACCTTGATGGCGGCGTCCGCCGCGCAGGCCGCTTATCCCGAACATCCGGTCACGATCGTCGTGCCGTTCAATACCGGCACCACGCCCGACCTGGTGTCGCGCCTGCTGGCCGCGGAAATGGCCAAGCAGACGGGCGGCAACTTCGTGGTGCAGAACCGCACCGGCGCGTCGGGCATCATCGGCACCCAAGCGGTGGCGAACGCCGCGCCAGATGGCTACACGATTGGGTTTGCCAACGTCGCTACGCTTGCCATCAATCAAAGCCTCTACGCCAAGCTGCAGTACGACGCCGACAAGCAGTTGGCGCCTGTCGCGCTGACGGGCTCCGTGCAGAATCTGCTGGCCGCGCGCCCCGGCTTGAACGTTAAGAGCGTCGCCGATCTGATCGCCATGGCCAAGAAGGACCCGGGCAAGCTGGTCGTCGCCTCGGGCGGCAATGGCACCACCGGGCACCTGAGCGCCGCGATGTTCGGCACGATGGCGGGAGTGGAATTCATGCACGTGCCGTACAAGGGCGGCGTCGAGGCAGACCTGGCCGTGCTGCGCGGCGAAGCCGACCTGGTGTTCGACAACATTTCGTCCATCGCGGGTTTCGTGGAGCAGGGTAAGGTCGTGCCGCTGGCCGTCACCGATCTGCAGCGTGATCCGTCCATGCCCGATCTGGCGACGCTGGATGAGCAGGGACTGAAGGGCTACCGCGCCGTGGCCTGGACCGGCTATGTGGCGCCGGCGGGCACCGATCCGAAGGTTTTGGACTATCTGAACGCCGCCTTCAACAAGGCGTTGCAATCCCCAAACGTGCAAGAGAAGCTCAAGAGCATGGCCTACGTGCCGAACATCGGGCCGCGCCAGCAGCTCTTTGAGCGTGCGCATGCGGAGCGCCCGGTCTGGGCTCAGGTAATCCAGCAAGCCAACGTCAAGATTGACTGAACCTTATGAACGACGAACGCTACGACCTGCTGATCCGTGGAGGCACGGTAATTGATGGAACGGGCGCTGACCGCGTCCGGGCCGATGTGGGCCTGCGCGGCGGCCGGATTGCGGCCGTCGGCGACCTGGATGGCGCCCACGCCGATCAGGTGCTGGAGGCGGGCGGCCGGATCGTGTCGCCCGGCTTCATCGATACGCACACCCACGACGACCGCTACCTCTCGATGGATCCCGGCATGCCCGCCAAGCTGAGCCAGGGCGTCACCACGGTCGTGACCGGCAACTGCGGCATCAGCCAGGCACCGTGGCGTCCGGGTTGGCGAGGCGAGGTGCCGGCGCCGATCAGCCTGCTGGGCAACGAGTTGGCCGACTTCCCGTACGAGACCTTCGGCGCCTACCTGGAAAACCTGGACCGGCATCCGCCCGCCGTGAATGCGGCTTGTCTGGTGGGACACACGTCGCTGCGCGCCGCCGCGATGGCCGACCTGAACCGCCCCGCGACGGCGGCCGAGATCGAACACATGCAGGCCTTGCTTCGCGAAGCCATGGAGAGCGGCGCGATCGGCCTGTCGACCGGCACTGCATATCCGGCGGCCATGCCAGCCACGTTGGATGAACTGATGGCTGTTGCCAGCGTGCTGCGCGAGCATCGCGGGCTTTACGCCAGCCATATCCGCGACGAGGGCGACCGCATCTTCGCCGCGCTGGATGAGGCCTTCGCCGTGGGCGCCGCCGGCGATGCGCCCGTCCTGATCTCGCATCACAAGCTGATCGGTCCACGCAATCATGGCCGCTCGGTTCAAACGCTTGCGCACATCGACAAAGCGGGGCAGGGGCAGAAGGTGGCGCTGGATTGCTATCCCTACGTTGCAGGATCCACCATCCTGCGCAAAGACCGCCTGGCGGTGTCCAGTCGCGTCATCGTGACCAAGTCGGTGCCATATCCCCAGTACGCCGGACGCGATCTGGACGACATCGCGCTCGATATGGGTCTGAGCCCGGAGGACGCGGTCGATGCGCTGCAGCCGGCTGGCGCGATCTACTTCATCATGGACGAGACGGACGTCCAGCGCATCCTGGCGTACCCGGGCACCATGATCGGCTCGGACGGCATGCCGCACGATCCCGCGCCGCACCCGCGCCTGTGGGGCACGTTCCCGCGGGTCCTGGGCCATTACTGCCGCGACATCGGATTGTTCACGCTGGAGCAGGCCGTGCACAAGATGACGGACAAGCCCGCCGCTTACTTCCGCCTGCCGCAACGCGGCCGCATCGCGGTGGACTACGCGGCCGATCTCGTCGTTTTCGATGCAGACACCATCGCCGACACCGCAACCTGGTCGTCGCCGACGAGCCAGGCAGTGGGCATTGACTACGTGCTGGTCAACGGCAGCGTTGCGTGGCAGGCGGGAGTCGCCACTGGATCGCGCCGTGGCAAGGTGATTCGGCCGGGCCGCTGAGCACGCATGACCGGCGACTTGACCGGCTGATTGCACCGGGACAAAGTGGGCCACGGGAAGATCTCTCCTGGCCCTAATCAATTACGCATAATGTGTATTATGTAAAGTACTAAATAGGCGTTTTTGTCACGCCACCACGCCGCCATCAGATAAGATGCGCGCCAAGCCTCCCAACCCATCCCCATCCAGACTCCATGACCCCGCGCGTCGCCATCATCGAAACCATGGAGAACACGCAGCTCGGCCTTCTGCTGAGCGCGCTGAATGAAGCCCAGGCCGACATCACCTGGTTCCGCGTCTATCGCGACGGTCTTGGCGACATTGCCCTTGACGACTTCGACGCCCTGATCGTTCCCGGCGGCTGGCCGAGTGCGCAGGACGATGATCTTTATCCTTACCTGCCCAAACTGGTCGCGCTGATGCGCACATTTGGCGACGCCGGCAAGTCCGTGCTGGGCATCTGCTTAGGTGCGCAGGTGCTGGCCCGCGCCTACGGCGCCGACAACCTGTTGGGAGTGGCGCGGGAGTTCTCCTGGACGCCGCTGACCGTGACGGACGATGGGCGCGCCGATCCGCTGTTTGCCGAATTGCATGGCGGCTTCACCAGTTTCCAGTGGCACGTCGACACCTACACCCTGCCCCCGTCCGCCCTCCTTCTGGCCCGATCCGAAATGGTCCAGAATCAGTGTTTCCGCCTGGGACGGGCAACTTACGGCATGCAATTCCACTTTGAAGCCAGTGGCGACGTGGTTCACGACTGGACGCGCGGCAATCCCGAGCGGGTCAATCGCATTGCGCCGGGCTGGCTGGAGACCCAGGCGGCCGAGGACCGGGCCCGCTTTGCCGCCGACTCGACACCGGCCCGAACAAAAAAGGCGATGCCAGGTTTCCCGGCATCGCCTTTTTGCTTTCACCGAGGGTCAGCGCTTCTTCGACGCCTCGTATTTCGCCTTGTTGGCTTCGTTCGGCGGGTACAGGCCCGGCAGCACGGCGCCATTGTTGACCTCGTCCATGATCCAGCCTTCAAAACGTTCCTGCTCGACGGCGGCGTCAACCACGTCGGCCAGCAGCGCGGCCGGGATGACGACGGCGCCGTCCTGGTCGGCAACGATCACGTCATCGGGAAAAACGGCCACGCCGCCGCAGGCGACGGGCTGCTGCCAATCCACGAACGTCAGGCCGGCCACCGACGGAGGCGCCGCCGCCCCGCTCGCCCAGACGGGCAGCTTGGTGCCCAGCACACCGGCCAGATCGCGCACGACGCCGTCGGTCACCAAGCCTGCAACGCCGCGCTTGGCCATGCGGGCGCACAGGATGTCGCCCCAGATGCCGGCGTCTTTCACGCCCATGGCGTCGACCACCGCGATGCAGCCAGAGGGCATCTGCTCGATCGCGCCGCGGCTGGATTTGGGCGAGGACCATGATTCTGGCGTGGCCAGGTCTTCGCGGGCCGGCACGAAGCGCACCGTGAACGCGCGGCCGACGATGCGTTCGAGGCCTTGCGCCAACGGGAAGGCGCCGCGGATCCAAACGTTGCGCAGCCCTTTCTTGAGCAGAATCGTGGTCAGTGTTGCCGTCGTGACGCCGGACAGCGCCTTGAAATGAACCTCGTCCGAAACGGTCATGGGTTTTTCTCCCTGTGAAATCAGAATGGGCGCTCAGCGCGCCCGAGTTCGATGCGGCAGATGCCTTAAACCAGATCCCGCGCGCGCGCGTCGCGCTTGCCCAGGCGCGCCAACAGATGATCGACCTCGGTCCGCGCCTGGTTGGTCAGCGCAGCACCCGGCCGGCGTTGCGCCGCACTGGTCAGGATGCCCCGGCGCATCATCACGTATTTGCGCACGGCCAGGCCGACACCCGGCTGCTGTTCGTAGCGCAGCAGCGGCAGGTGCGCATCGAACAGATCATGCGCCTCTTCGGTCCTGCCCTCGCCTACCCATTTGACGAAGTCGCACAGCATGTCCGGAAAGCAGTATCCGGTGTTGGCGCCGTCGGCGCCGCGCGCCATTTCGTAGTCCAGGAACAGGCCGTTGTTGCCGCACAGGATCGAGATATGCCGCATGGAGCCTTCGGCTTCAAAGCGGCGCAGCGCCGAGATCTTCTCCAGGCCCGGCCAGTCTTCGTGCTTGAGCATGACGCACGAAGCCAGATCGGTCACGATCCGCCGGATGACCGTGGGCGCCATCTGCACCGAGAACGTCAGCGGATAGTCCTGCAACACAAACGGAACGTCGTCGCCAATGGCCTCCACCGCCTGGTGGTAGTAGTTGACGATCTGATCGTCGGTGCGCAAGGTGTTGGGCGGCGCGATCATGACGCCGGCCGCGCCGCGGTCCATCACCTCGCGCGTGAGCGAACGCATGGAGGCGAAGCCGGGCGCGGACACGCCCACCACGATGGGAATGCCCTGCGATTTGCCGATCACCTGCGAAGCGATTTCCAGGGATTCCGCGAAGTCCAGTTTGGGCGCTTCGCCCAGTTGGCCCAATACGGTCAGGCCGGTCGAGCCGCAAGCCAGATAGAACTCCATCATGCGGTCGATCGAGGCGTGGTCGACGGAACCATCGTCAAAGAACGGCGTCGGGGCGATGGGATATACGCCTTTCGCGTCAGCAGTCAGTTTCATGGTCTGTTTCTTCAAGAAGTGGGTTGAGTCAGGCGTCAGGCCTTAGATGCTTGCGATGAGGCCGCCGTCCACCCGGATCGTCGATCCGGTGATGTAGCTGGCCCGCGCGCTGGCCAGAAACGCAACTGCATCGCCGTATTCCTGCGGGTCACCGTAACGGCCCACCGGAATGGCGCTGGTGCTTTCGCGGCTGACGTCCTCTACGCTGCGCCCTTCGCGCTTGGCCCGGGCTTCGTCCAGAAAAGAGATGCGCGCCGTCGCAATGCGGCCCGGCAGCACGATGTTCGACGTGACGCCGTCCTTGCCCACTTCGCGCGCCAGCGTCTTGGACCACCCCACCAGCGACATGCGCAGCGCGTTGGAGATGCCCAGATTCGGAATCGGCGCGATCACGCCCGACGAAGTGCTGGTGATGATGCGGCCCCACTGCCGTTCCCGCATGCCCGGCAGGATGCGATCAGTCAGCTTGATGACGGACAGCACCATGCCTTCAAAATGCTCGCGCCAAAGATCGGCTTGCTGCCCGAAAGACGGCGTGGGCGGCGGGCCGCCGGTGTTGTTGACCAGGATATCGACAGGACCCACGTTGGCCTCGATCCACGCCACCTGGCTGTCAAAGGCGTCCAGTGCACGCAGATCCCATTGCAGGGCAAAGGCAGACAGGCCCTGAGCCTTGATGCCGTCGGCGGTGGCCGTTGCGGCGTCAAGGTTCAGATCGGCGACGACCACCTTGGCGCCTTCGCGCGCCAGCGACTGTGCAATGGCGCTGCCCAGGCCACCGCCGCCGCCCAACACCAGCGCCGTCTTGTCTTTGATACCCAAATCCATCTTTACCTCCGTACGTAAAAAGCGTGATCAGTCAGCGATGAGCGCTGGCAGGCCTATCTTGACCGCGTCGCGCCACCCTGCGCCTGATGGATCGCAAGGTGAACCATGTAGACCTCATTTTCTTGCCAAAGCGCGTCGCGGAAAAACGGAAAATTGTTGGATAGATCATTCGTTTTATGAATGATTTGCCAGTTGCAACGTATGCGTCTCCCAGCGTGAAAACTGTCAACGCGGGCAATTCCGCTATATTGGGGCCACCATTTTCATGCACGAATTGAATGAACCCGCGCCGCCTCACCCCCTCCATGTCCCTGCTGTTGGCCTTTGAAGCCAGCGCCCGTCATCTGAGCTTTACGCGAGCGGCTACCGAGCTTGCGCTGACGCAAAGCGCGGTTAGCCGGCAGGTGCAGGCGCTGGAGGATCTTCTGGAAGTCGCGCTCTTTCGCCGGGAAAAGCGGCGGATTGTGCTGACCGAGGCGGGCACGGGATACCAGAAAGAACTGGCCGCCGCCCTGCAGCGCATCCGCAGCGCATCGCTTCAGGCGATCTCGCACCGCACTGGCCGAGGCGCCTTCCACCTGGCCGCGTTGCCCACGTTTACGGCCAAGTGGCTGATGCCCAGGCTGCACCGCTTCTATGCGCGCCATCCCGGCATTCTGGTTCACCTGCATTCACGCGTGACGCGCTTCGACCTGGATCTGGCCGGCATCGACGCCGTCATTGCCGTGGGCGATGGCGACTGGCCGGGACTGGTCCCGCATCGGCTGATGAATGAACACGTCATCCCGGTCATCAGCCCCGACATCGCCGCGCGCCAGACCATCCGCAGGCCCGCAGACCTCATCCAGCACGTGCTGCTGCAAGTCGCGGCCCGGCCGGCCGTGTGGCAACGCTGGTTCGAAGCCCACGGCCTGCCCGTGCGCTCGATGCGCTGGGGCGCGCAGTTTGAACTGACAACGCACCTGATCCAGGCGGTGGCGTCGGGCTTGGGCGTGGGGCTGTTGCCGACCTTCCTGGTGGAGGATGAGTTACGGCAAGGCGTGCTGGCGCCCGCATTGGATGAGGAATTCAGCACGGGCGCGGGATACTTTTTCCTTGCGTCGCCAGACAAGTTGGCCATCCCGGCGGTGGCGGCGTTTCGGGATTGGTTGCTGGATGAGAGCGCGGGGGGTGAATTCCCGCGTTGATCTCAAGCGGGCCGCATCCGCGTTCACCACTATTCAACAGTTCAACAATCGTTGTATTATCCGGCGCATGAATGAAGAACATGCCGTGCTCGCCCTCGCCGCCTTGGCCCATTCCCAACGCCTGCGCGTATTCCGCGCCCTGGTCGTCGCCGGACAAGAAGGCCTGACCCCCAGCGTGCTTGCCGACCAGCTTGCCGTGGCGCGCAACACGTTGTCATTCCATCTGAAAGAGCTGGCGCATGCGGGACTGGTCTCCATCGAACAGCAAGGCCGCAACCTGATCTACCGCGCCGACTTTTCCCGCATGAACGGCCTGCTGGGCTATTTGACCGAGCACTGCTGCGCGGGCGCGCCTTGCGCAGTCACCGATCGCGGCGCGTGTGAATCCTGCTGACCCAGCCCCCCTACCTACCGCCCTTCTCTCCTGCAACCCATGCCCTCCACCGCACCCGCCGCACGTCTGGCGCCCCAGCGCCCTTCCATGAGCGTCTTCGAGCGCTATCTCACCTTGTGGGTCGTTCTCTGTATCGTCCTGGGCGTGACATTGGGCCAGGCGGCCCCCGGCGTGTTCCAGGCCATCGGTCGCATGGAAGTCGCCCAGGTAAATTTGCCGGTCGGCATTCTGATCTGGGTGATGATCATCCCGATGCTGCTGAAGGTGGACTTTGGCGCGCTGGATCAGGTCAAGCAACACTGGCGTGGTATCGGCGTGACGCTGTTCATCAATTGGGCAGTCAAGCCGTTCTCCATGGCCTTTCTGGGCTGGCTGTTCATCCGCCACCTTTTCGCCGCCTGGCTGCCGGCCGACGAGCTCGACAGCTACATCGCGGGTCTGATCCTGCTTGCCGCCGCCCCGTGCACGGCAATGGTGTTCGTCTGGAGCCGGCTGACGGGCGGGGATCCGGTTTTCACGCTATCTCAGGTGGCGTTGAACGACACGATCATGGTGTTTGCCTTCGCCCCGGTGGTTGGACTGCTGCTCGGCCTGTCCGCCATCAGCGTGCCGTGGGACACGTTGCTGGTTTCCGTTGGGCTGTACATCGTGGTGCCGGTCATCCTGGCACAGGTGTGGCGCCGCGCGTTGCTGCGGCGCAGTCAGGCGGCGTTCGATGCCGCGTTAGCGCGGATCGGTCCGTTCTCGATGGCCGCCCTGCTGCTGACGCTGGTCCTGCTGTTCGCGTTTCAGGGCGAAGCCATCATCGGGCAGCCCTTGGTGATAGCGATGCTGGCGGTGCCCATTCTGATCCAGGTGTTCTTCAATTCCGGCCTGGCGTACTGGCTCAACCGGCGCGTCGGTGAAAAGCACAGCATCGCGTGCCCGTCCGCGCTGATCGGCGCGTCCAACTTCTTCGAACTCGCGGTCGCAGCTGCGATCAGCCTGTTTGGCTTTCAGTCCGGGGCGGCGCTGGCAACGGTGGTCGGCGTGCTGATCGAGGTCCCCGTCATGCTGCTCGTCGTGCGGATCGTGAATCGGAGCAAGGGCTGGTACGAAGCCGGCGCCGCGCGCAACTGACGCTGCGATGGCCATCGGACATGCCATGAGTTCGATCACGATCAATCACAACCCTGCTTGCGGAACCTCCCGCAAAGTCCTTGCGCTCATTCGCAACAGCGGCGAAGCCCCCACCATCGTCTGGCCCGGACGATAGGCGCCGCCGCCCTCCGCTGCGGATCACTGCCAATCCTGCGCGTAGATCCGCTTCCACTCCTTCTCCATATCGACAACCGTCCATCCATTGGCCCGCGCCGCGTCCAGGGCCTTGTCCAGACGGCCGACGCTCGAATCCCGGTCGTAGGCCCATTCGCGCTTGGCGTCGGTGTGGTGAACGATGCCGCCAAAGCGCTTGCCCGGCCCGGCGGTGGTCCATTGCAGCATCTGCAGGTCGCCGTCCGAGTTGCCGAAGGCCAGTATGGGACGCTTGCCGATGTGACGCTGGATGGCCACCGGTTTGCCGGGGCCGTCGTCGTTGAAGTCCAGCTTCGGCAACCGCATCAGCGCGTACCCGTCGCCGCTTGCCACGAATTCGCTGCCGAACGCCGTGCCGATGACCTGTTCCGGCGGGATGCCGTAGGCCTTCTGCGTCCAGGCCCGCATGAACTCGGTTTCGCCGCCCGACACGATGTAGGTCTTGAAGCCGCGCGCGCGCAGGTAATCCAGCAGCTCCCGCATCGGCACGTACGTCATGCTGTCGTACGGCAGTTTGGTGCGCGGATGGCGCGCGGTTTGCAGCCACTGATCGACGCGCTGCGTGAACTGCGCGACGGGCATGCCGGTGTTGGTCGCCAACACGATTTCCATCATGCCGCGCTCGCCGGACTTGGCCACCGCGGCATGATCGTTCTGCAGCACCGCCATGAACGGCTGACGCGTGGCCCAGTCCGGATGCGATGGCGCCAGCGCGTGGACCTCGTCCATCGAGAACATCACCTGGAAGTAGATCGGCTTTTCGCTCCACAGCGTGCCGTCGTTGTCGAACACGGCGATACGATCTTCCTCGGGCACGAAGTCCGGGCTGCCCGGTTCGGTGACTGCCTTCACGAACGCGACGATGGCCACACGGGATGGCCCGTCGGTCCAGGACGCCAGCTCCGCCTGCTTCTGGCGGTCGGACGCGGCGCAGCCGGCCAGCAGGCACACGATGCAGAGCCACATCCAGGCCAGCCGCCGCATGGAGCGATATTGAATCGAAGCTTGCATGACGATCTCCCGAGCGCGCGCATGGCGCGGTGGTGACATCCTTTGATCGATTTCCTCTATCCGCGCCCCGCACGGCGAACGGGCATCAACGGCTGGCGATGCTGTCTTGAGACGCCTGCGCCGCCTTCCACTGCTGCGGTGTCATGACGGTGCGAAAGCCGATATGCGACATGGGGTTGAGCGGATCCGTGCCGCGCCGCGCGCTGGCGCGGTAACTGATGCAATACGTGTCGCTGCAAAGAAAGGATCCGCCGCGGGTCACGCGCTTGGGCGCCGACACGGGCGTGCCGCCGTCGTCGGGATCAAAGCTGTCGGCGGGTCCGGCCGGGTCCTGCGGCGGCTGGCGGTACTGCGCCTGAAACTTGAAGGCATCCGCGCGATACCAGTCCGACGTCCATTGCCAGACGTTCCCCGCCATGTCGTACAGGCCATAGCCGTTGGGGGCGAAGCTGCCTACCGGCGTGGTGCCTACCTGCACCTTTTCATCCTTGACGACGGGAAACGGCTGCGGCTGCCGGGTGTCCCAGATGTTGGCCATCGCCTTGCCCTGCGGCAGCAGCTCGTTGCCCCACGTATACGTAGCCTGCTCCAGGCCGCCCCGGGCAGCGAATTCCCACTCGGCCTCCGTCGGCAGCCGCTTGCCCGCCCACGTGGCGTAGGCTTGCGCATCTGCGTAAGACACCTGCACGACCGGGTGATCGTCCTTGCCGTCGATGTTGCTGCCCGGCCCCTCGGGGTGCCGCCAGTTTGCGCCCGGAACAAAGCGCCACCAGCGCGAATAGTCGCGCAGCGACACCTCGGTCTCCGTGCCGGTGAACACCATGGCGCCCGCCAGCAAGGCGCTATCGTCCGGACGCAGCGTACCAGTCGGAAGCTGGACACGCAGGTCTTCCCAGCGCGGCTTCTGCTCGGCGGTCGTCACATAGCCGGTCGCCTCGACGAAACGGCGGAACTGCGCGTTGGTGACGTCGTGCACGTCCATCCAGAACCCGCTGACGCGCACTTTGTGCGCCGGGCGCTCGTTCGGCTGGGACATCTGGTGGTCGTTGCCCATCAAGAATTCGTTGCCGGGTATCCAGGCCATCGCCGCCGGTCCCTGCTTGCCGTCTCCCAACGTGATGACGTGCGGCCCCGCCGGTGGCGCGGAGACCACGACATACGCGCCGATCGCGCCTGTCGCGCCCAGTATTGCCACCAACGCCAACCCGATCTTCGCGTGCTTTTTCATGCGCGTTCTCCTTGAAGAGAATCCTTTCGCGATGCAGGCGTATCTTTTGATGCCGTTACAGCGCCGCAGCCCGCGAGGCCAGCTTGCGGTTGCCCTCGCTGTTGGGCTTGAGACTCATGCGTTCGGCGGTCAGCACCTTCGCAAGCGACCGCGCGCCACCACGCAGCGCCGCCTCGACCAGCGTCAGCGCCAACACGTCGCGCTGGGCGTGGCTGCCGCCGAACCGGTGCGCAATCAGGCGCACGTCGCGCAACAGATCCGCGGCCAATGCGTAGTCTTCGCGCGTGAAGGCCACCAGCGCGTGCGCCACCGGCAGCCCCACGTCGCGCGTCATCATCGCGTTGGTCCCGGCGCCCTGCGCGGCGGCTTCCATGGATTCGATCAGCGACTGCGCCGCTGCCCCGTCGCCGGCGCCCAGGTAGGCCATCAGGGCATGCACATCGTTGAAGGCGTAGTAGCCCGTGCCGCCGCGCGCCTGCCAGACTTCGGCAAGCTGCCGCCACCGCCAATCGACATCGATCCCACGCAGCAACAGGCGCCACAGCATGGCCGACGCGTCGATCAGGTCAAGCACCTGCCCGGTGGATGTTTCGCGCAGCCGGTCGTCGTACATGGCAAGCACTTCGGCGATGTCCTCGCGGTCGAGGTGGAACAGGGCCAGGTGCCACCAGTTGTGGATGGACAGCATGTTGTCGCTGGACCAGTCGTCGCGCCGGCCGTTCAGCCAGGCAATGCCCTCGTCCACCCTGCCCTGCATTTCCAGCACATGAGCCACCGCGTGCACGGCCCACGGATCGCGGGGGTTCAGGTCCAGCGCGCGGCGGCCCTGGGCCTCCGCTGCGGCATAGAGATTGGTCTCTTCCAGCCCGAAGGCGTGCATGCCCAGCACGTAGCCGTAGTCGGGCATCTTGCAGGTCCACGCGGGCAGAATGCCGGCCACGCGGTCGCGCAACATGGCCGAGCGGCCAAGCAGGAAGTCGCCGATGTGGCCCACCTGCAGCGCCAGGGTGTCGTGCGGGTAATCCGCAAGGATGTCAGCGTAGCGCCGCAACGCGGTAGAGAAATTGCCGTCGAGCCAGGCGCGCGCCGCCGCCGTATGACGGCGCTCGCGATCATTGGCGATATCGACGAGTGCTTCGGCAGCCTCAACGCTTTCGCGTAGCAGCGGTTCGACGCACTTGTCGCTGGCGGTGATCATCATGCCTGCGCGCAGCAGGTGGCCCATGACGAAGACGGGGTCTTCGGAAAGCGCCCCGTCGATGATGCCCAAGGGATCGCCGTAGTAGCCGTGGAACAAGCTTTGCGCCTGTTCGTATGCGGCCATCGACGCCGGTTCATCGCTGGAAACGGGATTGCCCCGCACATCGCTCAGCGCCATGGTGATCTCCCAAAGGGCCGGCCCGCGACGGGCTTCGGAAATATAAGCACGGATGCCGTGTGCCGGCAAAACGCAACTGCGCTAGTGCGACTGCACCGGATTCGCGGGTATGGGCATACGCCTGCGCTTACGGTAGCCGCGGCGTCACGGGCGGGAAGACGGCGGATCAACCATGGCCTGGCGTTGCGACACCAGCAACGCGTCGCTCTGGTCAATGCGTATCGTGCCGATTCGTGGAAATTCAAAGTCGATGATGATGTACAGCGCCGCGGTCATGACCAGCGCGTAGATCAGCTCGTGCAGTAGCGTCCCCCGCTGCGTTGCGGCCAGCTTCACGCCCACCAGGCCGGCGCAGATCAGCGCAAGAAACCCCAGGAAAACGTAGGCCGCCATGGGCGGATGCACCTTCTGGGCGGCGACAAGCGCGGTCGCCGCATCGAACATGTCATTCACTGCCTGCACGTACGAGGCCGCCAGCGGCGGCGCAACATCGTCCCGCGCCGCCCCGACGGAGGCCCGCCAGATGTCCATTTGCAGCGCGCTGGCCTTGGCCGCAATTCCGGTCCGCGCATCCAGATCGGCGACATGGCGTTCATAAAGGATCCGTTGATCGACGTAGTGGCGAAATTGCGCCCGCAGCGCCGGCTGCGCAGCGGGAGGCAGCAGATCAACCCGCAGCCATGCCGTGCCGATGGCGTTGACTTCCTGGATCAAGAGATCGCGCCGGTCCGACATACGCTGCGCCGCGCCCGAGAACGTAAACGCGACCAGCAGCCCCAGCAGCGCAAACACCGATGCCTCGATCGCCGCCACCCCTGCCCCGCCGTTCTCCTCAAGTTTTCTGCCCAATCGCTTGCCCAATGCGATAGCGCCAAACAGCGCCACAAAGAACGCCGCCGCCAAGCCTGCCAGGAGAAACGAGTAGTCCATGGGAACCTCGCGTGTGCAATTACCGGAGGAACGTGCGAGCGGTACGCTGGCGCGTCCGGAACGCATCAACGATAAGAGCAACGCGCGCGGGCTGGCAATCGCGCAAGCGCAGCCAACGCGTGATACAGCCGTGCCGGTCCGTGTTGACCAATGCGGCGCACGCATGCAAGCGCATTGCAGAATCTCGTTGACAGGCGGGAAAGGAAGATGAAAATTATTGCAGTTCAAATCCCGCGGACGATGCATGCCGGACTGCAAGTCCCGGAGTCTGCGTTCCGGACTACGCGTCCCGGACTGCGCGTCCCGGATTGAACACCCCCAAGTACGTAGGCCAATGTGAACCGCACGGTTTGCAGCTTCGTGCGGTTGATTTCACTCTCACACGACGGAGTTGAAAATGGCGACCAAACGAACGCTCACTTGCGGTGCCGCAGCACTTTTCATGGCGGGAGCGGCAATCTGTGCCCCCGCCTCCGCGCAGGATCAGCGCAAACCCAACATCATCCTGCTTGTCTCCGACGACACCGGTCTCGGCGATCTCGGTCCGTATGGCGGCGGCATCGGCCGCGGCATGCCAACGCCCAACATCGACCGGCTTTCTTCCGAAGGCATGACCTTCTTCTCGTTCTACGCGCAACCCAGCTGCACCCCCGGCCGCGCTGCCATGCAGACCGGCCGCATCCCCAATCGCAGCGGCATGACCACCGTGGCCTTTCAAGGCCAGGGCGGCGGCCTGCCGGCGGCCGAATGGACACTCGGTTCGGTGCTGAAAACCGCCGGCTACAAGACGTTCTTCACGGGCAAATGGCATCTGGGCGAAGCGGACTACGCCTTGCCCAACGCCCAGGGCTACGACGAGATGAAGTATGCGGGCCTCTATCACCTGAACGCTTACACATACGCGGATCCCACGTGGTTCCCGGACATGCCTGCGGACGTGCGCGAGATGTTCCAGCGCGTCACCAAGGGCGCATTGTCCGGCAACGCCGGCGAAAAGCCGCGCGAGGAGTTCAAGATCAACGGTCAATACGTCGACACGCCCATGGTCAACGGCCGTGAAGGCGTCGTCGGCATTCCGTTCTTTGACCGGTATGTCGAAAAGGCCTCGCTGGACTATCTGGACCGCAACGCCAAGTCCGAGCAGCCGTTCTTCATGAGCATCAACTTCATGAAGGTGCACCAGCCCAACATGCCGGACCCCGACTACATCCATAAGTCCATGTCCAAGAGCAAGTACGCGGATTCGGTCGTGGAACTGGACGCACGGATCGGGCGCATCATGGACAAGATCCGCGAGCTGGGCCTGGACAAGAACACGCTGGTGTTCTACACGACGGACAATGGCGCCTGGCAGGACGTCTACCCCGATGCAGGCTACACCCCGTTGCGCGGCACAAAGGGAACGGTGCGCGAAGGCGGCAACCGGGTCCCCGCGATCGCGTGGATGCCCGGCAAGATCGCCGCGGGCGCCAAAGATCACAGCCTGGTGGGTGGCCTGGATCTGATGGCGACGTTTGCCGCGGTTGCCGGCGTGAAGCTGCCCACGAACGACCGCGAAGACAAGCCGATCATCTTCGACAGCTATGACATGTCGCCCGTCCTTTTTGGCACCGGCAAGTGCGACCGCAAGTCGTGGTTCTACTTCACCGAGAACGAGCTGTCGCCGGGCGCCGTGCGCGTTGCCAACTACAAGGCGGTGTTCAACCTGCGCGGCGACGACGGTGCGGTGACGGGCGGGCTTGCCGTGGACACGAACCTGGGCTGGAAAGGCGCGGAGTCCTATGTGGCGACGGTGCCTCAGGTCTTCGACCTTTGGGCCGACCCGCAGGAGCGTTACGACATCTTCATGAGCAACGTCACGGAGCGAACCTGGACGATGGTCATGATCAACGACGCCGTCGCGCCGCTGATGAAGACGTACATCGACTACCCGCCCCGCAAGATGCAAAGCGAAGGCTATGACGGACCGCTGACCTTGTCCGGCTACGAGCGGTTCCAGTACATCCGCGACAGTCTGGCGAAGGACGGCTTCAAGCTTTCCCTGCCCACTGGAAACTGACGCCGGCACGCCGCGGTTCACCTGGTTCAGGTGAACCGCACGGACGCGGGACCCGTCCGGGCAGGCGGCTTGCTGCTACAGGCGGATGGACGCGGCAATTCCATCCCGGCAAGCTAGCCGCCTGCCAGCTTGCGACCCGGCTACAGGAGGTCCCATGTGGGAACCCAGCGAACGCTATCCCGATCCGGCCATTGAGGTGCTGGATCCCCGATTCCGCAATATCCGGCTCAATAACGCGGGCATCGAACGCCTGGCGACCGGTGTCCGCTATGGCGAGGGCCCGGTCTGGTTCGGAGACGGCAGGTGCCTGATCTGGAGCGACATCCCCAACAACCGCCTCTTGAGATGGGACGAGGAAACGGGTGCGGTATCCGTGCACCGTCAGCCTTCCGGGTACACGAACGGCAACACGCGCGACCGCCAGGGCCGGCTCGTCAGTTGCGAACATGGCGAGCGGCGCGTGGTGCGGACCGAGTACGACGGCTCAGTGACGGTGCTGGCCGACCGGTTCGAGGGCAAACGCCTGAATGCGCCGAACGACGTGGTTGTGCGGCGAGATGGATCGATCTGGTTCTCCGATCCGGTATTCGGCATTCTGAGCAACTACGAAGGCTTCAAGGCCGACCCGGAACTCCCGACGCACGTCTATCGGCTGGACCCCGGCACTGGGGAGCTGCAGGCCGTGGTCCGGGGCATCCACAATCCCAACGGTCTGTGTTTTTCGCCGGACGAACGGCTGCTGTATGTCGTGGACAACGGCTCTTCTCCTAACCGCATCCTGGTCTACGGGGTGGGAGAGGACGGCACGCTGGATGAAGGGCGCACGTTTGTTGAGGCAAGCCTTGAGGCGATCCCGGACGGCATCCGCTGCGATACCGAGGGCAATCTTTGGGCCGGCTGGGGACCGGGTCCGGAACTGAGCGGCGTGATGGTCTTTGCACCCGACGCCACGGCCATCGGCCGCATCGCCCTGCCCGACCGCTGCGCCAATCTGTGCTTTGGCGGCGCGCGGCGCAACCGGCTGTTCATGGTGACCGGACAATGCCTGTTTGCGCTGTATGTGAATGCGCAGGGCGTCCCCTACTGCTGACCGGGCCGCTACAGAAACCCGATCCAACGCCCCGCGACCAGGCATCCCAGCCAAAGCGCCAGCGACGCACCTGCCTGCGCGCGAAGCATCCCGGCTGGCCGGCCGCCGTTTTCGACGCCGGCCCACGCGCGG
Organism: Achromobacter sp. UBA4530; assembly: GCF_002388205.1. Taxonomy (NCBI): domain Bacteria; kingdom Pseudomonadati; phylum Pseudomonadota; class Betaproteobacteria; order Burkholderiales; family Alcaligenaceae; genus Achromobacter; species Achromobacter sp. UBA4530. The sequence continues at coordinate 73,404 of NZ_DGMA01000007.1, forward strand.
CCCCGGTGCACGAGCCAGGCGTTGACCGCACCGGCGGCCAGCAGCGCCATCTTCACGAGGAATGCGGGATTTTCCAGATACTCAAGCGGACGCACCGAAAACAGCATCGCGCCCGTCAGCACCGCCAATGCAAGGCCCGTGGCGGCAGTGCGCGCCAGCACCGGCGCCAGGACGGCCAGCGCGTTCGGCTTCAGGATGCCGAGCAGGCGCAGATCCAGCGGCACGATAGACCCGATCAACAGGCCGATGGCGCCAATATGCGCGGCGTTCACCAGCAGATAGAGAACGCCGGACCGGCGCAACCACAGCGCCGGCGGAACGGATTCAAGGTGTTCGAGCGCAAGCCGCAGCAGTTCAGGCATCCGGCGCGGGTGCTCAGGGTTTCTTGATGCGGCTTGGGTAAATGTCGTAGGTCTTTCCGCCCACGGTCACCTGGACGGCCTTCATGCGTTTGGCGGCCGCGTCCTGGTCACGGTTGCCGACGGCGGTGATCGCATCGCCGGGCTTGGCGGAACCTTCCACGAATCCGGCTTCCTTTGTCTGGCTGGGGTTGCCGAGTTCCACCGTCCACACGCCGTCCTTGGCCCGGACCTTGAGCGTGGGGTGCGGCGGGGCGATCTGCACCTGTTCGACCGTGCCCTGCAATGTCATTTGTTCGGATTCTGCCCACGACCAGCCGTGGTGCGCCATGGCTGAGGGGACGACGCCGCCGATGGCAGACAGCGCCAGTGCGGCGATCAACGCGCGATGGGAAAGCTTCATGTCGATGCTCCTGAAGTGCGGTGGCTGCCGTTCGTCCGCGCGAAGGCGCAGGCGTGAGCGCGAAAAAGCAGGATAGCAGCCGACTCTTGAGATGGGTGTGAATTTATTTGGCGGTCGGGAGGCGAAAAATCAGCGCTCGAATCCTGAGAATTTACTTCTAAGGATTTACCTTAGCTTGCGGCTGTTCCTTTTTAATTATCTGATGATTAATCAATAGCTTAACGCCGATTAATGAGATAGCGGATGAAGTCGAAATGGCGCCCCGCGTCGCTTGCGTCTGCCGCGTTCACCCAGGAAAACCCTGCGGAACTTTCCCTGTTCGGTAACGGTCGCTTTATGTTCAGGCAATTGTCAGCATATGCCGACATTTGCCCAGAAGCCGTTTCCGCGCGTCCACCCCCGGGAGAATTGCATGTCATTGCTCCGCTCGCGTTTCCTCGCGAATCTGCCCTCCACTTCCACCGCGCGCCCCCCTGATCTCCCTTCTCTCCACGCCCTTTCGCTGCGTACCGATCCATGTCCACGCGGCGTGCAACCATGAGCGCCGTTCCTGACGCCGTGAACAATCGCGCGCCCACCGGCCTGTCGGTCATGGACGCAACCATGGTGCTGGTCGGCGTCGTCATCGGCATCGGCATCTTCGGTTTCCCACCTCTTGTCGCGCAACATGCCCATTCAGACGCCATGTATATCGGCCTGTGGTGCGCGGGGGGGCTCGTCATGCTGGTGGGCGCTCTCTGCTATGCCGAACTTGGCTCGGCGTATCCCGGCGCCGGGGGCGAATACCTGTACCTGACCCGGGCTTGGGGTGCGCGCGTTGGGCTGATGTTTGCCTGGGCGCGCTGCTCCGTCATCCAGACTGGCGCGATTGCGGTCGTGGCGTTCATCTACGGCGACTATGCCAACCGGCTATTGCCATTGGGATCACAAGGGCCGGCCGTGCACGCGGCCATCTCGGTGGTCGTGCTGACGGGCCTGAACATGATCGGCACGCGTTATTCCAAGCGGCTGCAATGGGTCTTTACCCTGCTGACGGTGATCGCCCTGGCCGCGGTGCTGATCGCCTGCCTGACGGCTTCGGGTGGCGAGGCGCTCAAGACCCCGGACCCCGCGCCGCTGTCGGGGAACACCGCAGGCCTGCTGGGCATGGGCATGGTGTTCGTGCTGCTGACCTATGGCGGATGGAACGAAGCCGCGTACCTCAGTGGCGAACTGCGCGACCCCGGGCGGAATATGAGCCGGGTGCTGCTGATCGGCACGGCGGTCGTCACCGGCGCCTATGTGCTGACCAACATCGCCTTGCTGGAAATCTTTGGCTTGCAGGGGCTCCGCGACACGCCCGCGCTGGGCGCCGAGGTCATGCAACTTGCGGCCGGCCCCTATGCCGCCGCACTGCTCAGCCTGACCATTTGCGCCACGGCGCTCAGCACCATCAACGGCACCATCATCACCGGCGCGCGGGTGTATTACGCGCTGGGCCGGGACGTGCCGCGGCTGCAGGCGCTGGCCGGCTGGAGCGACCGCAACGAAACGCCGGTCAGCGCGCTGGTGGCCCAGGGACTGATCACGCTGGCGCTGGTGGCGCTGGGCGCCTTCAGCCAGAACAGCGTGCAAACGATGGTGGCGTACACCGCGCCCGTGTTCTGGCTGTTCATGATGCTGGTGGCCGCGTCCGTCTGGCGCCTGCGCCGCCTGGATCCCGATCGCCCCCGGCCCTTCCGCGTGCCGCTCTTTCCGCTGCCTCCCTTGCTGCTGGCGCTGACCTGCGCCGGGCTGGTGGTTTCCAGCGCCATGTATGCCGGCGCCGGCGCCCTGATCGGGCTGGCCGTGCTGGCAGCTGGCGTGCCGCTCATGCGACTGCTCAAGCCCGCCCAGGCCATCGGCTAACTGGTTCTTCCCTGTCCTCTTCGTCCAAGGAACCCTCACCATGCAACGCTCCAACGTACGCTTCAACGCATCTTCCAAGTCCGCGGTTCAGGTGTTCACGCCGCGCCTGCGTCTCGCAATGCTGGCCTCGGCAATGGCGTTCGCGCTCTTGGGCGCGAGCGCCGCCATGGCGCAGACCGCCGCGGCGCCCGCCAAGGCCGGGGAACAAAAGGCCTATGTGCCCGACGTCGGCCAGGAAGGCAAGGACGTCATCTGGGTCCCGACCCCGCAAAGTCTCGTGGACAAGATGCTCGACATGGCCAAGGTCACGCCCAAGGACCGGCTGATGGACCTGGGATCGGGCGATGGCCGCACGGTCATCACGGCCGCGCAGCGCGGCCTGACCGCGCAAGGCATCGAGTACAACCCCGACCTGGTCGAGCTGTCGCGCCAGAACGCCAAGCGCGCCGGCGTGGCCGACCGGGCCACCTTTGTGGCGCAGGATCTCTTCACCACAGACCTGTCGCAGGCGGACGTGATCACGATGTTCCTGCTGTCGACCATCAACGAGAAGCTGCGGCCAAAGCTGCTGGAACTGCCGGCCGGCACCCGCGTTGTGTCCAATACGTTCCGCATGGGCGACTGGGAGCCGGACGCCTCCGAGACCGTTACCGAGAACTGCCAGACCTATTGCACGGCGCTGTTGTGGATCGTGCCGGCCAAGGTTCAAGGCAAATGGGATCTGGGCGGCCAGACGCTGCAGCTGGATCAGCACTATCAGGTGCTGTCCGGCAAGCTGGGATCCGTGCCGATCTCGGACGCCCGCCTGGACGGCACGTCGATCACCTTCACCGCCGACGGCGTGCGTTATGCGGGCGTAGTGAACGGCCGCACCATGAGCGGCACCGCCGCCGGCAAGGGCAACTGGCAGGCCAAGCGGAGCTGATCTTCGTGCGTTGGACGTCGCGCGCGGCGCGGCCTTGTGTGGCCGCGTCGCGTTGACCGTCCCCGGCGTCATGCAATAGCATCTGTTGCATGAGAAGAGACAGCAAGCTTTCCGGCGTCCTGCACGTTCTGCTGCATATGGCCGAGCACCCCGGTCCCATGACCTCCGACGACCTGGGCCGCGTCATGCAGACCAACCCCGTGGTGATCCGCCGCATCATGGCCGGCCTGCGAGAGCAGGGTCTGGTCCGCTCCGAAAAAGGCCACGGCGGCGGATGGACGATTTCCTGTGACTTCAACGCAGTGACGTTGCGCGATATCTACGACGCCCTGGGCGCACCGGAGATCTTTGCGATGGGCAATCGCAGCGAGTCGCCGGGATGCCTGGTGGAAGAGGCGGTGAATGCGTCGCTGGACGACGCGTTCGAAGAGGCCCAGCGGCTGCTTCTGGATCGGCTCGGCAAAGTCACGCTGGCCGCCCTGAGCCGCGATTTTCACGCGCGCATGGTGGAGCGCGGGCAAGCGTTTGATCCGCAGGCCATCCACGAGGGGTGATCGCCCCCTACTTCCACGGCTGACGCCACGCCATCAACGACGCTTCGACGTGCGCAATTTCGGCCTGCGACATCCCGGCTTCTTCGTAAAATCGCTGGCGCTCGCGCACCACATTCAGGACGCGGTCGATGATCGATCGGGCGGCCGCTTCCGACCGGAGTCCGAAACGCCGGTACTCGGTCAGGCAATTGGCAAAGGTGCTGTCACGGCCCTCGGCGCCGATGTGCAGGTAATGCCGCGCCGACCCTTCCTGGGTCACCACATCAAACAGCGGCGACATCCGGTAGGTGTGCGCGCCTTCGTCCTTCAGGAAGCCGACGTTCTTCAGGTGATCGTCCGTGTTGTGAACGGCCACGTTCAGGACCATCCGCGCATACAGCTCCAGCAGATCCTGCACGGGGTTCGACGAGATGCGGCGCGCCACGTCGGCCAGCCGCGCGTAGGAATACGTGGCTTTACCGCGCGGCCCGTCCAGCTCGCGCTTGCCAATGTGCACGGACGGGCTGATCAGGGAAGCGCCGCTCAGGAAATGCCGCCGCGCAATGACTGGATCCGCCCCTTGCTGGACCGGCAATAGCTCGCGGTCGAACCGGTGCGTCAGCAGCACCGCGCCAAGATGGGTCTGCGCCAGGCGGATTTCGGGCACGTTCAGCCCGATGGCGCGGGCCATCTGCAGGTTGGCGTACTCCACGCGCTGGCGGTCGTAGGACTCGCCCTTGCGGGGAAACTTCGCGATCCACATCTCGCCTTCCGCATCCCGGACGATCGTTTTGGGACGCGCGCCGCCGATATCCCACGAACTGCCCAGGATGTCGCGATACAGCCCCTTGGGCTTGATGCCCTGGTCGATGTCGGTCAGCAGGTCCGCCAGGGATTCGAGCTGGCTGACTTCGGGCAGCCGATAGGTCTTGCGCATGTTGGGCGTCAACTGGCGGGCGCTGAAAAACAGCGCTCCCACGCCCATGCCGCGGCCCTTGAGCAGGACTTCGTTTTCGGTCACCCGGGCGCCCGCATTGTCCACGCGCATCACATTGCGGCCCCAGGCATCCGGCGCGGCATCGAAAATGGCGCCCAGTGTTTGATAGCGGCTTTCGGTGCGGAATGTAGTCGTCGAATCGGTGAGGGGCAGATTCAGCGGGTCCAGCGAAAACGCGCGCGGATCGTTCACGTAGGACTGCACATACGTGAACTCGGCAAAAAAATGGTTCTCGTCGGTGTCGTCCAGGGTCAGGATTCCGGCCAACACGGCCTCGCCCCGGATATCCACGTAGACGAAAAGCTCGCTTTCGACGGTTTTATGCTTTTTGGCTGGCACGATGGCGACCGCCGCGTTACAGGCTGGAAGGATCGGCGCGATGCGAATGCTGCGCCTTGCCGCTGCCCCGGGCGGGCCGGCGCATGGCATCCAGCCGTTTGCCGACGCCATCGAGGTCAGGATCACCCAGCGCGAACAACTGGTCGCCAAAGCCGTACTGCAGCAACGCTTCAAATGCCAGCGCCAGGGATACGCCCCCATCGCCGCGCTCAAGCCGGTTGATGGTCGCTCGCGAAACCCCCATGCGGCTGGCCAGCATCGCTTCTGTTTCGTTGCGGCGCAAGCGCGCGGTGCGGATGCGCGCACCTAGACGAGCCAAAGCTTCGGCCGCCTCGAAACTGGGTTCGATCTTCTTTTTCATGACGCAATAATAGTGCTTTAAACGCGTTAATGCACTATTAATAAGTCAAACCCATCACAGAAGGAAGCCGCATTTATAACGCACAAATGCAACTAATGCGCCATTAATGAGGCAAATCCCTGCCCCGCAGCGCATTCCTCACCGCGTCACGGCCTGATCCAGCCGCAACGCCGCCCGCCCGGTGTCCAACGTGACGCGCGCGCCCAGCGGCAGGGTCAGATTGGGTTCGCCGTGTCCGCTGGGCCAACCGGCCAGGACCGGGATGCCGCGCGCGGCAAACTGTTCGATCACCAGCGGATACAGCAGGCTTTGCGCCTGCGCATCCTCCAGATTCGTGCCGATGATGCGAGTGAAATTACCCACGATCACGCCCTTCAGACCGTCAAACTTGCCTGCGGCGGCCAATTGACTCAATAGCCGGTCCACGCGAGGCAGCGCCTCGTTGACGTCTTCAAAAAACAGAATGGCGTCGCGGGTATCGATCTCGTGCCGGGAGCCGATCAATGCGGCGATGAGCGCCAGGTTTCCGCCGACCAGTCGTCCGCTTGCCGTGCCCGCAACCAGTTCCACCGCGCGAGTATCCGGCGGAGGTTGAATCCAGGCACCCTGCCCGATCTGCCCGCCCAGCATGGCCAGCAGATGGGATTCAGTGGGCTCGCGCTTGCCCGCGACCAGATCCTGCGCCAGCATCGGCCCGTGAAACGTCACAAAACCGGCGTGGCGCTGCATGGCCAGATGCAGGGCCGTGATGTCGCTGTAGCCGATGAAGGGCTTGGGATGTTGGCGAAGCAACGCGAAATCCAGCTTGTCCAACAGCCGCCATGAGCCGAAACCGCCCTGCAGGCACCACACCGCGCCGATATCCGGCGCGGCAAACGCGGCATGCAAGTCGTCCAGGCGCTGGGCGTCGGTACCGGCCAGGTATTCATAGGGGGCGTCGAGCCGCGTGCGCGATGCCGGCATGACCACCGGCGCGAAGCCCCGGTCTTCCAGCCATTCCGCGGCAAGATCGCTGGCGTTTGGCGCCGCGGACGCAGGCGCCACGATCGCGACCTTCGCGCCGGGCCGCAGGACTGGCACAGGGGCGGCCGCCGGTTTCGCGTGAGAAGGCGGCGGCGCGGTGTCACGCCGTGCGGCGGCATTCTGGGCAGACTGGGATGCGGCATTCGGCGCACCTTCCCGCCCGCCTGCGCAACCTGCCAGGCCAAAGCCGGCCAGGCAAAGCGCGCCGGCATTGAACAACATCCGTCGACGTCCGGTGTCCGGAGAGCCGCCATCAACGCGCGGCGTGGGCTGCGGATGCGCCGCGAACACAGAATCGGCAATCTGGGAGCTGGTTGGTCCGCCCATCAGAATCGCTCGTAGTCCAGCCGGTAGCGCCATTGTCCCGCGGCAAGGCCTGCCATCGGCAACCGCCCGATCCGCAGACGCCGCAATGCCAGCAAGCGCAAGCCCGCCGCATCGCACACGGCTTCAATGAACCCCGGCAGGGGCGACTTCAGCGCAAAGCGCAGGTGGTTTTCGTTCTGCCAGCTGACCTTCATCGGCGTGGCGGCGCGGCCTTCATAGGCCATGCCGCGCTGCATGCGGGCCAGGTCCGCTTCGCTGAGCTTGCCTTCGACATGCGCGATATATTCCTGCTCCACGTGCCGGCCCTCCTCCACCAGCTTGCGGGCCACGGCGTACTCCTGGGAATAGACGACCAGGCCGCTCGCAGCGCGCTCCAGCGGCGTCACCAGCTTGAGTCCATTGAACATGCGTTTCAGGTAGCGCTGGCCCGACCGGTCTCCAGGCATCAGGTTCTCGGGCAGGATGAGGTCGCGCGCCGAGCCGGGCTGGTCGTCGGCATACATGCCGGCCGGCTTGTGGACCAGCACGGTGACCGGACGGCCTTCTTCGAGCCGTGCGCCGGGCATCAGACTCACAACCTGGAAGGGCGCGACTCGCAAACCCGGCTCTTCCTGCACTTTGCCGTCGACGGTTACCCAACCGCCTTCGATGTAGCGCTCGGCATCGCCGCGCGAACACGGCAGCTCGGCCGCCAGGCGCTTGGCCAGGCGATCGGTGTTGCTTGCGGCAGCTTGTGCGGAGGGGTTGGAGCGATCGCGGCGTTCGGGGGTATTGCGCACGGGCCGGGCGACGGCGCCCTTCGCGCTGGCTTTGGGGCCGCCCGCTTGCGATTTAGCGCCATAGCGGTCACCGGGCTTGCGTTCACCGGGCTTGCGGTCGCTGGGCTTGCGGTCGCTTGCAGCGCGTCCGCTGCTTTGGCGTTCGGTGGCTTTCGGCCAGTCGCTTTTCGCCTCAGTGGCTCGACGTGCTGTTCCCTTGGATTCGATGGCCTTGCGCTCAAACGCCTCAGTCTTTCCGGCATTGGAGACGCCCCGGCTTTGACCAGCCGGGGCACGCTGGAACGGTTTGCTCGTCGCAGCGGACTCGTCCGATCTCGCCGGACGTGCACTGCGGTTTGCCGCGCTGCGCTTGGCGGGACGGGAGGTCAGCGTGAGCGTGCCGGGCTTGGTGGGCCGCATCGTGTTGCTCATCGTCCCCCCTCCTGATGCAGCGGATTGAAACGGTGAAGGAAAAGGTCAGGCACGCCTGCAGGCGCCAGGAGAAAAAGCATTGTCATCGGTGTTGCCGGGTATTGCGAAAAGCGGGCCACATGGCCCGCACCTTGAGACGGATGTTACGCCCTTTTCTGCCGCGGTCCGTCGGGCGGGTCCACGTTCAAGGCGGCTTCGTCCGGGTAGACGTCTGCGGGCGGCGGCACTTCATCGATCCAGGCCTTGAGCAGCGTCGACGTCACCGCCAGAATCACCGGACCAATGAACAATCCGACGATGCCGAAGGCGAACATGCCGCCCAACACGCCGGAAAGTATCAGCAGCATCGACAGGTTCACCCCGCGCTTGATAAGCAGTGGCCGCAGCAGGTTGTCCAGCGTTCCCACCACAATGGCCCAGACCAGCAGCACGGCGGCTGCCAGCTTCATATCGTTCTGGAACAGCCAGGCAACCCCGCCCAGCATTGGCAGAAACGGGCCGAGCTGCGCCAGGCACAGCATCACCATGAGCGCGGTCAGAATCCCCGCCGCCGGCACGCCCGCAATCCAAAGCCCGATACCGCCCAGCGCCGATTGCACGACGGCGGTCACAACGATGCCTAGCGCCACCGCGCGGATCGCAGACGCGGCCAGCCTGATCGCGGCGACGCCGCGCTGGCCCGCGAGCCGGTTGGCAAAGCGCCGCGCAAAATCGGCCGCAATGTCGCCTTTGCTGTAGAGGATGCCAGCGATGATCACGGTGATCAGCATGTGCATCACGAACACGCCGACGATGGCGGCGTGACCGAGCAGCCAGTGCGCGGCGGTGGTCAGGTACGGTTCAATCCGCGCCAGCAGCCCGCCAGCGCCCGCGTCCGACAACGTCTGCCATTCCTGGGCGATGCGGGGGCCGGCCAGCGGAATGCTGCCGATCCACGCCGGCGGCGCCAGCAGTGCATAGTCGGGCAGGCTCTTGACCGCCGCCATAATGGCGCCGCCGTGCAGCGCCAGCGTGGAGATCGCCTGATACAACGGCAGCACGATTACGAACAGCAGGATGAGCAGCATTGCCACAGTGGCCAGCCAGCGCCGCCCGCCGCAGTGCCGCTGAATCGAGAGCAACACCGGCCAGGTGGCGACCACGATGGTCGTGGCCCAGATCAGCCCGGGCAGAAAGGGACGCAGGACATACAGGCTGCCGATCATCAAGGCCAACAGCATGACGATCACAAGCAGAACCCGGGCTATGTCGACGGACTGGCGTGGTATCACCCGCGGCTCCTGGCGGGGCTTTCGCCCCAGGTTGCGGTGGATGCGGACTGGCGGCGCCCGCCCTGCCAGCCATCGCGATCAATCGAATGTATCCGAAATCCGCGCGAAGCTGAATGGGAACATTACTTGCTCGGCTTGCCGCTGCGGCCGGCCGGGTTCGCCGGTCCGGGGCGCAGGCAAACAGTGTGGAGGTGTGCCATGAAAAACATGGCTTTCGCCAGCGTATTGCTGGCAATCGTGTTGAGCGGCTGCAGTTACATGGATTCCCACCGCTCCGACGGGTCGCACGCCGCGCGCGCAACCCATTCCGACCCCGCCAATTACCATCGGTCTGATTTTGGCGAGCCAAACAACGAACCATTCCAGGGAACTTACCCGGGACGCTGACCCGCCGATGGGCCGAACGTTGCTACCGTCGGGCGCAAGGGCTACGAGACGCCCAGCATCGTGCGAATCCGGCTGCGGATCGCGCCGGAATACGCCCAGCACCAGACCGCGAGGGCCAGCATCGCCACTGTGAAGTAGGCGCGTGCGCCCTCCGGCACGGGATTCATTTGCGACAGGGTTGGGAAGGGTTCAAAGCCGATGAAGTCGGTGGCCGCCAGCGTGCTGAAAATCAGGGCCAGCACCGGACCAGTGAACCGAGGGCGCTCGCCCCGAGTCTGGGGGGAAGCAAGAAAGCACCAATGTAACCAGCGTATGAGCTGGATGCCCACCGCGACCAGGGGAATAAGCAGCGCAAGCTGTAGCACCAGCAGCGCCAAAATGACTTGAGTAGGAAGCATGCGCGGATTTTAATCGGATCCGCGGTGTGGCCCTGGCCTATGCCCCCATTTGAAAAGCGCGCCAACTGGGGCCTGCGCTGGCCAGCCACTCCTGGACATACTGAAGGCTCAAGGCGATTGACAGGGCCTCGCCCTGAAACAGGACGTCAGGCTGCGCGCGAAGCCAGTTGAAGTCGTCGATTCTGCGGATGTCTTGCGCCAAGACCTTCAGGCCTTGGCGTGACGCTTGCCCCAGCAGGCTGAAGAAGCGCTCTTGCAACGGGCGACGGGTACAGATACCTTCCGGAATGCCCACCCGCAGGCCCGTGGCGCGAAGTGTGCCGAATGGAACTTGCGCCGAGGGCAGCAGCCGCACGCGTAACGCGGGCTGCAGTTCCTGGTAGCTGTGAAAAAGCGTCGCGCCCTGCGCCAGGCGGTCGCTGAGGGGGACGTTGTACGTGACTTTGGCGCAGGGATAGATCGGCTGGCTGAGCTGCGCTTCTTGCAGCGTGTCACGCAGTTGGTCGCCGGCCACGGCGCCAATGCGCAGATCCTGGCATAGCTGCTGTGGAAGCAGGATATCGGAGTGGACGTTGAGCGGATGGTCCATCGACAGCGTTGCCATGCAGCCCGCCGCGCGGAAGATTCGCCCGGCGCGGCGCAAGGCATCTGCTGAAGCGGCATTGGCGAGCAACGCGGAAGTAAGGCGGCTGTGACCGCCGACCAGCGCCATTTCGCGGACGACCCCTTTCGCGTCCAGCACGGGTTGGATTCGTAACGGCTCGCTGACGAGTGAGGCGGATTCGGCCTGGTTGATAGCGTTCATAAGGCGACGAGTTTATGGAGCGCAATTTCACAAACCAATCGTAAAAGTACGATTTGCGTTGCCATTTGCCCGCGTCATCGGCGCATTTTCAAAATTTTCTTATATCCGCCGTTTGGGGCCATACCTACGATGGGCGCATGCCTGTCAAGGAAACCAATACCCTCTCGCCAGACGTCCAGCCAGTCCCCCGAGCCCCCACGCTGCTCTTGCATCTCTTCGCCGCCGCATTGCTCGCCTGCATCGCAGCGGCCGCTGCATTTCTGCTCTACTGGTCCTTCACCGGCACGGTTTCCACCTACCGGCGCCAGATGAACGCGGCCGCGTACAACGCACAGATCTTCTTCGATCAGCGGGAGTCGCTGCTTCGCTCGCTGGCGTCCAGCCTGGTCCGCAACACCGATTCCGCGCCGGCCTCCGAAACGCCGCGTCACTTTGGCAACACCGGGCAGATCAACGTCTTCCCCCTGCACGAAGGTCCCAACGCCTACGACTGGGCGTTGATTCTCACCCCGCGCGATCTCAACGACATTGCGTTCGCGCAGACGCAACTGCTCTTCAGTTCCGTCCGAAATGGGCAGACCACCTATCTCACGCCCCGCCCCGGCCAACCCGCCGGTCCGGATCACGCCGCGCAATCCTGGCTCGCGCGCAAGCTCGCCGTCGCCAATCCAAACGCTGCGCACGGCGGGCAAAACGCCATCAGCTGGCTCAAGCCTCAGCTGAATAACGCCAAACCCCTGTATCTGTACACGCCTGTCGATGCTTCCGCGCCGAGCGCCGGATGGATCGGCCTGGAACTCGGCGACATCAACGCGGCCATCGACCCGTCTTCGCTGCAGGGCGGCAGCTACCTCCTGCATGACCAGGATGGCGCGCCCGTCCTGCATAGTCCGGACGACGCGCAAACCCTGGCGGGGCTAAGCCGCTACGCCGGGCGCGAGGACTCATTCGGCTTGTGGGGATCCGGCCTGCTACCCCGCTACGTCGTGCTCAGCAAGTCCGTCGGCGAAGACGGCTGGCGGTTGGTCTACTACATGCCGATCAGCCGGATCCTGGATGACGCCGCCTACGCCATCCAGGCCACGCTGGGCGGCGCGCTTCTGCTGTGCGCTGCGGTCATCGTCGGCATTCGGCACATCCGCCGGAAACTCGTCGCCCCCGCCCTGCGCCAGTACGAGGCCCTGGCAGAAAGCGTGTCCCTGAATCGAAGACTGGTCGAAGTCGCGCCCGTGGGCCTGTGCCTCTTGCGCCGGGCAGATGGCATGCCGCTGCTGTCGAACGAGCTCGCCAGGGATTGGTTGCTGGAAGACCCGGCACTATTGGCCCGGCTGCTGGCCGACGACGGTCATGGCGCCCAACACGAATACCCGCTGGAAGACGGCCGGTGCCTGCACCTTACCTTCGCGCCCATCACCTATCGCGCCGAGGAAGTCATCCTCTGCGGCATCAACGACATCACTGCATTCAAACGGGTCGAGCACTCCATCACCCAGGCCAAGTTGCACGCCGACGCCGCGAACCACGCCAAGACGGTGTTCCTGACCACCATGAGCCACGAGATCCGGACACCGCTGTTCGGCATCCTTGGCACGCTCGAACTGCTTGGCCTGACCACCATGGACGGCCAGCAGCAGCAATACCTTCATACGATGCAGCAGTCCTCGGCAACCCTGCTCAGCTCCATCAACGACACGCTGGACCTGTCGCGCATCGAGGCCGGCTACCTGAAGCTCGAAACCTCGGAGTTCTCGCCGGTCCAGTTGCTGGACAGCGTCATTGGCACCTATGCGGCGCGCGCCGACGCCAAGGGACTGCACCTGTACGCACTGGCCGACGTGGCCGCGCCGGCGCAAGTTCTGGGCGACTCGACCCGCGTCCGCCAAATCCTCAACAACCTCGTCAACAACGCCATCAAGTACACCAGTTCCGGCCAGGTGGTGCTGCGCCTGCAGGTACTCAGCCAGGACGCGCATTTCGCCACCCTGAAATTCCAGGTGGCGGACACCGGCATGGGCATCTCGGCAAAGCACCACGCGCGGCTTTTCGAACCCTACTTCCGCGCTGAATCCGGTGATAACCAGAATGTCCCTGGCACCGGCCTCGGGCTTGCCATCTGCCGGCGCCTGTCCGAGATGATGAACGGAACGCTCAGCGCCGTCAGCGAACCCGGCCTGGGCACCAGCATGTCGCTCATCCTGACCCTGCCGCGCGTCGGCGGTGTGCGCACGGACCTGGGTGTGCGGCTGGATTCCAGGCCGGTCTTCGTGCGGGGCGCCAACAACGAGGTGGTCGCGAATCTGTGCCAGTGGTTGCGTCACTGCGGCGCCGTGGCAATGCCCTACAAGGCCACCCTCCATGGCCGGCGCGAGGGCAGCGTCCTTGTGGAAACATGGTCACGCGATTTGACGCCGGCCGTCTGGAGCGGCGCTCGGGTTTTTGCACAACCCCCGGGCGTTCAGCCGCGGCCGACTCGCAACACCTGGACGGCCGACAGCCATAGCCTCGCCAGTATCGTCGCGGCGGTCCGGCTGGCGCAGGACAGCGTCGCCACCAAGACGCTCCCCGTGCTGGAGCCGTCGCGAGACGCGCTCGACATGCACCTGCTGGTCGTCGAGGATAACCCGGTCAGTCGTCAAATCCTGCGCGAACAGCTTGAACACCTGGGATGCACGGTGGTCGTGGCGGCAGACGGCAACGACGCGTTGGCGCTGCCCGACCTCCCAGAGTTCCACGCCATCCTGACCGACCTGCACATGCCAGAGCTGGACGGCTACGCCCTCACCCGCGCGCTCAGAAGCCAGGGCTACACCCGCCCGATCGTGGGAATCACCGCCAGCGCGTTTACCGAAGACCTGCGGCGCAGCTCGGAAGCCGGCATGAACACCGTGCTGCTCAAACCGCTGCCGATTGCCGCGTTATGCCAGGCGTTGATGCCGTTCAAGGAAGCCGCATGGCGAGAAAGCTGTCGGAGTACAGGGTGCTGATCGTGGACGATCATCCATTTCAATGCGTTCACCTGGCCGACCAGCTCGCCTCGGCCGGATTTGGCCGGGCGGATGTGGCGTCTTGCGCCGAGACCGCCCTGGCCAAGACCGCGCGGCAGCCGTATCACCTGGTGCTGATCGACCTGAACATGGCCGGCATGGATGGCGTGCAATTCATCGACCGGCTGTCCCGGCAGGAACAACCTCCCATGCTGGCTATTGTGTCGGCCTGCCTCAAAGGCATCATCAACAGCGTTGCCATGATGGCCAAGGAAAAGGGACTTGACGTGCTGGGCTCGTTCTCCAAGCCGTTTACCCCGCACCACGCCTCCCAATTGGCCGGCCTGGTCAGCCGCAATCCGCCTGAATCAAAGGCACACACGAAACCGCAACTCGCGCGCCGCACGACGGGCCCCGTATTGGACCGTGCCGCGATCGATAACGCGCTGCATCGAGGGCACCTGCAAGCATGGTTCCAGCCCAAACAGTCGCTTGCAACCGGGCGGATCGTCGGCGCTGAGGCGCTGGCGCGGTGGCTGCACCCGGCATTCGGCTGCCTGCCGCCAGACACATTCCTCGCCGCGGTGCGGGGGCACGGGCTGGACAAGGCTCTGCTGCGACATATCCTGGAAGCCGCGCTGAACGCGCACATGCACTGGCGCCAGATGGGCTTTCGGGTGCCCGTCTCCGTCAATTTGCCCACCCAGTGCCTGGACGACCCGGATCTACCCGACGACCTCGAGGAAATCGTGGCGGCCAAGCGCGTGGCGGCGTCCGAAATCACCTTCGAACTACTCGAGGACGAGACACCGACCATACAAGGCCAATACTATATGGGGGCCAGCCGATTGCGGTTGAAGGGTTTCGGGTTGGCACAGGACGACTTTGGCCGAGGATACAGCTCCATGTACAGCCTGATTTCGACGCCGTTCACCGAACTGAAAATTGACCGCGCCTTTGTCAGCGGCGCGGCACACGACGAAAGCCGGTCGGCGGCGCTGGTGTCTTCGGTACGGCTTGGGCGGCGATTGGGCTTGCAGGTCACCGCCGAAGGCGTGGAAACCGCCCACGATCTCGCGTTCCTCCGTCGCATCGGTTGCGACTGCGTCCAGGGGTATTTCATATCACCCGCCGTCACTTCCGACCGCTTCAGCCAGATGCTCGCCAGCGAGCGGCAGGCGGCAAATCCTAAGCATCGGTGAGAACCGGCCATGCGAAAGCCCGATACCCCGTTTGCCCGGATCACCCGTACCTCTCGCTGGCTGAATTTCGCCCTCTTCGGCATCCTGCCCTTTGCCCTCGTCCTGGTCGGCGCGCTTTATTGGGGACTGAACCGCATCGTCGAGCAAGAGAGCGATCGTCTGAAGCTCGACTTCTCCATTCTGGTCGGCTACATCCAGGCCCAGGAGCAATTCCTGGGAAAGCTCCGCGCCCACAGCCCCTCGCTGCCCACCGAAAACCTCTCGACAGAGATCACCCTGCAGGCGACCGACGTGCCAGAGCGCTTCGGCATGCAGCTCTTTGAAGGTCAACATTCCTACGCGGAAATGGCTTTCTCGCTGGCATGCGAGCAGGCCTCTGACTGCCCTACCGCAGGTCGCCGCCTTGCGAACCTGGGCGAGTTCGTGGCGGACTTCTATTCAAGCTACTGGGCGGCGTCCTACTATCCCGCCTCCACGATCTTCCTGATAAACCAGTCGGACAGCATCAGCATGAGCGTGCCCGCCGTCGGCGCCGTGTCGGGTTACGAGCGCCTGAGTCCCGCCGCTTTCCTGACAGTCACCGACGCCATCAGAACGGAGTTGCGCCGCCTGCAGACGGTCCGCCAACGCCTTATCGATCAAGACCTTCCCGGGCATCGCGACCCTCCCAGATCCGGACGCGTCCATTGGTTCAGGTTGGAAGCGCTTTCCGGCAGCATGCTGGGTTTGCTGTACGCCGACATGCCGCAATCTGTCTGGTCCACGGCACGGGATGGAACGTCTGCCGTCTACGCGGCCACGCAATTCAATCATCAGCGGATCAACATCTTCGAAAAGACCCTGCGCAAGCCGCTGCACGGCGGGTTCTGGCTGACGCACCGCAGCGAGGGGCTGCTGCTCGGAGAACCGCCCGGACCGACCGGAACCAAGGACGGCCTGGAATACACGGCGGAAGGGATCGTGCTGCGTATCACGGACCCGTCGGGAGTTTGGACTGGCACTTATCGCGTCAGTTATGGCGCCTTCTTCCAGGACAACCTTTGGCTGCCCGCCATCGCGGGCCTGCTGATTCTGCTCAGCCTTGGGACCGGCATCATGTCTTCGCGATGGTACAGCCGCCACGTCATTGCCCCTGCCTCGAATGCGCAACGCGACATCGTCGAAAAGGAAGAATTCAGCCGGACATTGATCGAGACCGCACCCGTGGCGCTGTGCGTATTGGCGCGGCCCGGTGGCGAAGTCGTATTCGGCAACAGCCTGGCGCTTCAATGGCTGGGCGCGGAGGCCGGCCGGGAGCTGGACAACTCGCCGCAGACCAACCTGTTCCTGAGGCAGGTGCTCGGCGCAGCCGGTCCGGGCACGATCGCCAGTTTTCAGGCCACGGATGGACGTCCGTTGTACGTGGCCTATGCACCTACCCGCTACAACCACCAGGACGTGGTGTTGTGCGCTTTCTCGGACATCAGCGCCCGCGCAGTCGTTGAGCAGGCCCTGACGGAGGCCAAGCGCGAGGCAGACAGGGCCAACGAAGCAAAGTCGACCTTCCTGGCCACGATGAGCCACGAGATCCGAACTCCTCTCTACGGGGTGCTGGGCACGCTGCAACTCATGAGCCTCACCACCTTGGACGCCGAACAGCGCCAGCACCTGGAGCGCATGCAAAGCTCGTCGGCGATCCTGCTGCAGCTCATCAGCGACGTTCTGGACATCACCAAGATCGAAGCCGGACAACTCGCGCTGGAGTTTTCGGAGTTCAACCCCCGCGAACTGGTCGAAGAATGCACCAACGCCTACGCGGCGATGGCCGAACAGAAGGGGCTGCTGCTCTTTTGCTGCGTGGATGTCGCCGTGCCCGAATGGATGACGGGCGACCCCGTGCGTATCCACCAGATACTCAGCAACCTGCTCAGCAACGCCATCAAGTTCAGCGACTCCGGGCACGTGATCGTCCGGCTGACAGTGGCGCAAGTGCTGGCCGACCGCACGCATCTAAGGCTGCAGGTGGTCGACACGGGGATCGGCATCCCCAAGGAAGGACAGGCGCAGCTTTTTGTGCCGTTCTATCAGATCGACAGCGGCTCACATACCGTGCGCGGCGCGGGCATCGGATTATCCATCTGCGCACGCCTGGCCGGACTGATGGGCACCAGCATCAGTGTCACCAGCGAACTCGGGCTGGGCAGCAGCTTTTCATTGGATTTGCCGCTACAAGTGGCAGCCGGCCAGCCATTCAGCCCCCCCGACTTGAGCGGCCTGACCGTATACGTCCGAAGCCCGCATCACGAACTGTCCGAAAACATCAGCCAGTGGCTGAAACGCTGGGGCGCCAAGGCAGTTCCCACGCCCGCTCCCCTGCCCGCGGGCACGCCAGACGACATCCTCGTGGATGTCCTGCATCCGGGCAGCGGCAACCTGCACGACTGGGCCGGCCACCATGTGCTGGCCAGCGCAAGCGCCAAGCCACCCACCGCGCGCACCGTCCGGGTCATTGCCAGCATCGAACACATTGCCGCCGGCATCCTGGCCGCGGTTCGCGGAGAACATACCGTGGACCTCGAATCCGACATCAGCGCCTTAGCCCCGCTTGGCCTGTCGATCCTCGTCGCCGAGGACAATCCGATCAATCAGGCGACGCTGCAGCATCAACTCGAACAACTCGGCTGCGAGGTCACCCTGGCGTCCGACGGCGCGGAAGCGTTGATGTTGTGGGGGCTTACGCGTTACGACGTGGTCCTGACCGACGTGAACATGCCGCGCATGAATGGCTATGAACTCGTGAAAACATTGCGGGCCGAGGGCGCCACCGTTCCCGTCATTGGCGTCACCGCCAACGCCATGCGCGAAGAAGAAGAGCGCTGTCTGGCGGCGGGCATGACCTCCTGGCTGGTCAAGCCCATCAGCCTTTCCACACTGCGACGGCATCTTCAGGGAAGCCGCGCGCCATCGGCTGACATTGCGGACGCCACGGCCCCGCCGCGCGCAACGCGCCAACCCGAGCCCGCGCCGGCCGTGCCGGAAAAGTACCGCGCATTGTTCGTCGATACGATGGAAGCCGATATCGCACAGATGGTCCGGGCCCTCGAAACGAACGACCAACGCCTGTTGAGCCGCACGCTGCACCGGATGCGCGGCGCATTGAGCGTCATGCAAATGACCGCAATCACCGAACGCCTGGAAGCATTGGAGGAGCAGTTGCGCAGCGCCGGGCTGAATGCGGCTGCCCTAGCCGAAAGCCATGCGGTGGTCGAGCTGCTGCGCGATACGCTGGCCCAGGTCTAGCCTTCAAATTCGGGCGCCGAACAATCCGATATTGCGCCGAAGCCGACTCGCTTTCGAAGCTTGTCTATGTATTGAGTGGGTATCGGGCGGTAGATTCAGCGGCTTTCTCAGTAGCCCTGGCCGCCTGCTTCGCGCGTTTTCTGCCTGCAGCCCAACCGTTTCTCCTCGCCTTTTCAGTGGAGTTTGAACATAAAATGGTCACCGACGGACGTACCGAAATTCCTGGCGCTCTCAGCCTGGCGGGGCCAGCCACGGACCGGCTTCCCCGTGCCGTGTCGCAGTCCGGACACCCGGGATTACCAGGCGCAGTCGAACATCAACGCGATGGCGGGATCATGATGAAGCTTTCGTCCGATCAGGATGTTCGGATCATCGTCGCCGACGACCATCCCATCATTTCCCTCGCGCTCGCGGATTCCCTGAACGATGTGCCCGGGTTTACGGTGGTGGCCACGGCTCGATCAGGCCTCGAACTCGTCACTGCCGTGCAGGACCATCCCTGCCATCTCATCGTCACCGACTTTTCAATGGCCGCCCGGTCCGCGGACGAAGACGGCTTGCGGCTGATTGAGCGGTTGCAACGCCTGTTCCCGGAAATTCCCATCGTGGTCTTCACGATGTTGTCCAACAGCGGCATCCTGAACCAGCTTCGCCAGGTGGGCGTGGCGGGAATCGTCAGCAAGGAAGAGCCGATCGATGAGCTGGTGTCCATCTGCGTGCGCGCGCTGAGCGAAAGCGGGCCGATCCTGTCGCACAGCATCAGCCAGCGGCTCAGCCAGAACGACGTGACCATGGGACGTGCCGGCAAGGGAAAGGGGTTGTCGCCGAAAGAGCTGGAGGTGGTGCGGATGTTTGCGCAGGGCCTATCCGTTACCGAGATCGCGCGGCGCCTTCATCGTTCAGTGGCAACCATCGGCACGCAAAAACAGTCGGCGATGCGCAAGTTGAACATCGAGACCAACGCCGAACTGCTCCGGTACGCGGATGAGCAAGGTTTTTCCTGAAGATTGAGAAGGCAGCGCCCCGGAAGATCGGCTTTCGGGGCATCTTTTTCGGTTCTTTCCCGGCACGCTGCTCGCATCGAAATATACGAAATCGGGCGCGCCATCCACCACGCGTGAATCACGGTCCTTCAGCACGCGCCGCCACTACCGGATCCGCTTGCTGCGAAGACTGCGCCGGTTTTGGCGTTTCCTGGATTGCCAGCAAGCGGCTCGCCAAATCACCGAACTGGGCGTCTCGCGACTTCAATTGCGCCAACAGATCATTCACCTGCGCGGATGCCGTAGCCAGGCGCTGCGCCAGTTCGGATTCGCGAGCCTGACTGGCCTGTAGCGCATTGGCCGCGGCCACGGCTTCGGTTTGTTGCAGACGCTGGTCGGCCAACCCCTGCGCCTGCAAGGCGGCCGCCTGTTGTTCCGACGCGCGAAGTTGCGCTTGGGACGCAGCGAGCGCTTCCCGCAGTTGATCTGCCTGTTGCTGGGCGGCGGACAGCGATGCATCCAGGCGGGTTTGCAGGCGCTTTACGCTTCCTCGCTCCGCATCCAGTTCGTTGAGCCATCGCCGCTCGTGGGTAGCGTGACGCGCTTCCAACGCTGCAATGGCCTGTGCGTGGCGGTCGCGATCCTGTTCGGCGTCAGCCAGCAGGGCCTTGTTGGCGCCGCGGGCGTCCTCCAGGCTGTCCTGCGAGGCGGCCAGCGCCTTGTCTCGCTGGTGCAATTGCGCTTCTGCCGCTTGCAGGCGGGCTTCGGTGGTTGCTAGTTGGGCCGTGGCGACTTTCAACGCTTCCTGCAGGTCGTGCTCGCGCTCAAGCAGTTGCGCTTCGCGCTGTTCCAGCTGCTCGGCTTGCGCCGCAAACCGTTCCCCTTCCCGTGCCAGCTCTTCCCAGCGCTCCTGATAAGCCTGGGCCTGTTCTGCCCTGGCCGCAGCCAGCGCCGCTTCCCAGAAATGCGTCGCCGCTTGTGCGATCGGATCCGGCACCTCAGGCGGTGCAGCGAAAGCGCCGGGATCCTGGATGCGCGCGCCAAGGGCGCGAAACCAGGTTTCCAGGTGCGGGCTTACCGTGTTGGGAGAGCCCCGGCCGATCTTCTGCCGTACCCGCTCGATGGTGGGCCGGGCACCTTCGAGCAACAGCGCGTCTGCCGCGGTCCAGACATCTGATTCGGTGATTCCAGTGGCCATGATGATGTTTTTGTCGAGTTAGACGGTCGAATTAGTCACGATAATGGAACCTTATCGCGAGTTATCTGCCATTAATGCTGTATATCTTACATCGTACATATGATTTCGTACATTCAAAGCGCAAGATGTGCGTACTGCCGCTAGCGCGCAAGTCAGCAGGACGTCCGCGCTCTTCGAGACGCTTCGGCCGCAAATATTCGGTGGAACTCGGTTAGTCGCTGAGCAAATCACAAGACAGGCGCAGGCACGAGGCTGCTGCCCCTTTCCTCGCGATTTCGCAAAAGACCCACTCGGCTAACGCGCCGGGCCCGTCGCCAGAATGCCGCCCGCTCGTTTCAACTCACCGCCCCAGATTTGTCCTCGCCAATTCGATTACCTCGTCGCCCCTGCCATTCATGATGGCCTTCAGCATGTACAGCCCAAACCCTTTAGCCTGTTCGAGCTTTATCTTGGGCGGGACGATCAATTCTTGCGACGAGGTCAACACATCGACCAGCACCGGGCCGGGATGGGCAAGCGCTTCCTGCAGCGCGGCATCCAGGAATTCGGACGATTCAACCCGGATGCCGCGTACGCCGACGGCTTCGGCCATGGCGGCGAAATTGGGGTTTTGCAGGTCGGTGCCGGTATCCAGGAACCCGGCCGCTTTCATTTCCATGGAGACGAAGCCGAGCGAGCCGTTGTTGAAGACGACGATCTTCACGGGAAGCTGCAACTGCGACAGCGACAGAAAGTCTCCCATCATCATCGTGAACCCACCATCGCCGGACATTGAAATCACCTGCCGGCCCGGCGCCGCTGCCTGCGCGCCGATCGCCTGGAGCATGGCGTTGGCCATGGAGCCGTGGTTGAAGGAACCCAGCAAGCGGCGCTTGCCGTTCATGGTGAGATATCTTGCCGCCCATACGGTGGGCGAACCGACTTCCGCTGCAAAGATGGCGTCGTCATCGGCCAATTCGTTGATGCGCCGGGCCAGATACTGGGGATGCAGCGGCCGGCCGGCGGCCGCGGGAGCGGCCAGGTTGTCGAGCTCTTTGCGGGAGTCCCGGTAGTGCCGAAGCGCGGCGTCGAGGAAGGCGCTGTCCTGGCGGTCGTCCAGTTGCTCGAGCAGCGCGGCGATGGTCTCGCCCACGTCGCCAGCAATACCCATCGTCAGCGGCGCGCGCCGGCCCAGGGCGCTGGGATCGCGATCGACCTGCACGATCTTGGCGTGTTTGGGATAGAACGGGCGATACGGAAAGTCCGTGCCCAGCATCAGCAGCAGGTCGGCGTTCTCCATTGCGTGATAGCCGGAAGAAAAGCCGATGAAGCCGGTCATGCCGACGTCGCAAGGGTTGTCCCATTCGACGTGCTCTTTGCCGCGCAACGCATGGACGACAGGAGCCTTGAGCCGCTGGGCCAGCGCGACCACGGCATCGTGGCTGCCGGCGCAGCCGCTACCGGCCAGGATCGACACCTTCCCTGCCCCGTTCAGCAGCTGGGCCAGCTCCTTCACCGCTGTCGCGTCCGGGCGGACGTGAGGAGGCGCCGGAGGCTGCGGCCACGAGGCCGGCACGTCCGAAGGCGCTGCAGCGAGCGCCACGTCGCCAGGTATCACCAGGACGGACACGCCTTGCCTGCCGACCGCCGTATTGATGGCGCGGGCCAGTATTCCCGGAAGTTGCGCCGGGTTGGAGACAAGCTCGACGAAGTCGGAGCATTCCTTGAACAGGTCCTGCGGATGGGTTTCCTGGAAATATCCCAACCCGATCTCGGACGACGGAATGTGGGCGGCGATGGCCAGCACGGGGACGCGGCTGCGCTGGCAGTCGAACAGGCCATTGATCAGGTGCAGATTGCCGGGTCCGCAACTGCCGGCGCATACCGCCAGCGTGCCGGTGATGGCAGCTTCTGCGCCGGCGGCGAAAGCCGCGGTCTCTTCGTGGCGGGTGTGCATCCACTCGATCCGGCCCATCCTGCGAAGGCTGTCGTTCAGTCCATTGAGACTGTCGCCTGTCACGCCCCAGATGCGGCGGACGCCAACTTCAGCAAGCACTTTGACAAGATAGTCTGCGACGGTTGCGGCCATGGATTGCTCCTTGAAGGAACGCCGCCGGGACACTTACCGCTACGGTTTGCCCTAGCGTCGGAAGTTGACTTGCGTGCGGGAAATCGTAGCACCGCGCCCGGCGCCATGCGCAACGGCCGGACGCCGGTAGCCCCACGCTCACCGGCTAACATGACGGGATTATTCGACTGTTTTATTACCAAAACCAAAGGGACGGCCAACTGCCGTGGGCGCGGAAACATGAATGATTTGCCTGGCATGGCCCCGGCGCTGATAGCCGCCCTGGCGCCGCTGGATCCGGACACGCTCGACAGCCACGCCGACGCCGCCGTGCGCGACCTGCTGCGCGAAGGCAGTTCGGCCAACACGGCATCAAGCTACCGCGCGGCGATCCGATACTGGTCGGCGTGGTTCGGGTTGCGGTATGGCAAGGCCTTCGCCTTGCCCGTGTCCGAGGCCGCGGTCATTCAATTCGTGGTGGACCACGCGCAACGGTCTTCCGATACCGGCCTGGAGTGGGAGCTGCCGTTGGCTCTGGACCGGGAACTGGTGCGGCTGAAGGCGAAAGGCAAGCTTGGCGCGCCGAGCCTGAACACGCTGTTGCAGCGCTTGTCCGTGCTGTCCAAGGCGCATGAGTTGCTGGGGCACCCGAACCCCTGTCGCGGCGCCGCTGTGCGGGAGCTGGTGTCCAAGACCCGCCGGGCCTATGCCCGCCGCGGCGTGGCGCCCGCCCGCAAAGAGGCGCTGACGCGCGAACCGCTTGAAGCCATGCTGGAGACCTGCGACGACTCGTTGCGCGGCAAGCGGGACCGTGCGCTGCTGCTGTTCGCCTGGGCGAGCGGCGGCCGCCGCCGCTCGGAGGTGGTGCGCGCCACGATGGAAAACACCCGCCGCACGGGCGATGGCTATCTTTATACGATGGCGCATTCCAAAACCAACCAGACGGGCGTTGTCCGGGCGCAGGACCAGAAGCCGATCCTGGGCAAAGCTGCTGAGGCGCTGGCCGACTGGCTGACAGCCAGCGGCGTCCAGCAAGGGCCGATCTTCCGGCGGGTCCGGCGAGGCGATGTCGTGGGCGAGCCGCTGGCGGCCGCGGCCGTGCGCGACATCGTGCTGGAACGCAGCCGGCTGGCGGGGCTGGACGGCGCGTATTCGGCGCACAGCCTGCGCTCGGGTTTTGTGACGGAAGCCGGCCGGCGCAACGTGCCGCTGGGCGACACCATGGCGATGACCGGCCACGCCAGCGTGGCGACGGTGATGGGGTACTTCCGGGCCGGGGCGGCGGCCCAATCGCCCGCGGCACGCCTGCTGGACGACCCGCCTGCCCCAGACCTACAGGATCCGCGCAACCTGCCGTAATGGAGGCAGTGACTTTACAATCACTGCGCTCCGGCCCTCGTCCCGACCGATATCCTTCGACTAAGCGGCAAGCGCCCGGACGCCTGGCTCGTCCCCTGCCCGTTCCGATCCCATGCAAATCAATCTCCGCGGGCTTGTGCTTGCGCTTACCGTCTTCAGCGCCATCGCCGCCACGGCCAATGCCCTGTATGCAAGCTATCGCGTGCAGCGGGAGCAATTGATCGAGAACACGCTCGAATCGAACCGCGTCTATGCGACGAAGCTGGCCGAAGGCGCGGCCAGTTTTCTGCGGTCGGCGCAGCAGCAGTTGGGATACAGCGCCCGGCACATGCCCGATCTGATGGCGTCCCCGGATCGCCTGGCTGCCGAAGTGATGCGCGTGCAGCAACAGACGGACAGCTTCAACTCGGTGGGCGTGGTGGGCGCGGACGGCACCATCCTGGCCACCACGGCGTCTTTCCGCAACTTTCTGGGCGTGCAGGTCGACAGCCCCGGCAGCCGCGCCGCCTTGAGCAAACGCCAGCCCATGATCAGCAAGCCGTACGTGTCCATCGCGGGCAATCTGCTGATCAATGTCACGCACCCGATCTTTTCGAACGACGGCATCTACATGGGGTACGTCGGGGGCACGATCTACCTGCGCAATGAAAGCGCGTTGAACGAGCTGCTGGGCAAGCATCACTACCACGACGGATCGTATCTCTATGTGGTGGATGGCGATGGACAGCTTCTCTATCACACCGATCCCGCGCGCGTCGGCGAAATAGTCCTGACGAATCCGGTGGTCGCCTCGGTGATCAAGGGCAATACCGGCGCAATGCGCGTCATCAATACCAAGGGCGTCGACATGCTGGCCGGGTACGCGCCGGTACCCATCAGCGGCTGGGGCGTGGTGGCGCAGCGCCCCGCCCAGGTCACGCTGGAACCGATCCACGACCTGATCTGGGCTTTGCTGGGCTATGCCGCACCGCTGGCGGTGGCGTTCCTGCTGGCCATCTGGTGGTGCGCCCGCATGATTTCGCTGCCGCTGTCGCAACTGGCCACGAACGTGGAGCATCAGGACGTATCCGTGGCGATGCAGCGCGTGCAGTCGGTGAAGGCCTGGTACTTCGAGGCCGAACGGCTCAAGCGCGCCGTGATGGCCAGCTTCACGAGCCTGCAGGACAAGATCGGCAAACTGAACCTGGCGAGCATCACGGACCCGCTGACCGGGCTGCGCAACCGACGCGGCACGCAGGACGCGGTGGACCAGATGCAGGCCGGCAGCACGCCGTTTTCGGTGGTGGCGCTGGATATCGATCACTTCAAACGCATCAACGATACCTACGGCCACAACGTCGGCGACGAGGTGATTCGCGATATGGCGCAGATCATGCGTGAATGTTCGCGGCCGTCGGACGTGCTGTGCCGCAATGGCGGTGAGGAGTTCCTGATCCTGTTGCCCGGCGTGGCGGCGCGGGAGGCGGTGAATGTGGCCGAACGGCTGCGGGCGCATATTGCAGAACGGCCATTGCACGGCGCCAACCGCGTGACGGTATCGGCGGGCGTGGCCCAGTGGCCGTCGACGGGGCCGGACGTGGATGAGACGTTCCGGGCGGCCGACGCGGCGTTGTATGTGGCCAAGCAGCAGGGGCGCAATCGCGTCGTCATGCACGAGGCGTGAAGCCCGTCGGGTGAATTCGCCGTGGCGGCGCCGAGCCGCAGCGGCTCGGCACCAGGATCCAGGTGCGCGTTCCAGCGAGAGGCCTAGGCAGATATGACGAAGACTGGCTGGCGCAAGGTTTCGCAGAAAACCGCAATTAACTGCATTCCAGCGAAATATTCTTGCCCGCATAAATTGAAATCCGGCGGAATCTGCCAAAACCCCAATATCAGCAAGGGCAATTACAGTATTCTGCGCAGCTTCGACTTTGCCTGGACCTGCACGCCGAGATGTTGCGCCCCGCCGTCGCGCCAAAATCCCTGGAACGTCATTTCATCGCGCTGGCTGTAGGCGTGCTGTTGCTGGTGTCGGTGCTTGCCGGCATCCTGCTGTACCAGAACTGGCAGTCGTACGGCGCGGCGTCGCAGGCGCGGCAGGCATTTGCCTCGGTGCGCGCGACGATCCGCGTCATGGAGCGAGCCTCCGCCGAACGAGGCCCCATGAACGCCGCGCTGGGATCTGCCCTGCCCGTGCCGCCGGAGGTCATGGCATCGCTGGCCGCGGCTCGGACACGCACGGACAGCTTGATCGAGGCGCTGCTGGCGCTGCACGCCGGCGCCGACGGCAATGCCAAGCGCGGCGAGATCCAACGCATACGCCTGTCGCTAGCCGAAGCGCGCCAGGACGTTGACCGACTGATCGCCGCCTCGCGCGATCAGCGATCCGGCCAGATGCTGTGGGACGCGGTCAGCGCCATGGTGCGCATCATTCCGCAATGGCAGGCGAGCCTGGCCGCCAACGCGGGGCTGGTCATGCGCAGCGAAGCCAATGCGCCCAGCCTGTTGACGCTGGCACTGCTGGCCAGCGAGCTGCGCGAACAGGCCGGCCTGCTCGGTTCCACCTACACGCCCGCTTTAAGCCAGCGCCGGCAGTTGACCGACGAGGAACAGTTCCGTATCGAACGCGTGCTCGGCAGGATCGACGAGTTGCACGCGCTGATCAGGGCTCGGATGGCGACACATCCGGATGTGCGGGCGACCGAGGTGTATGCGCGGATGGAAGCGCGCTACTTTGGCGAAGGCCTGGCCTACCTTGACGATGTACGCGAGCAGGCATCGCGGCATTGGGACGAAGCCTCTGTTTCGACTGGCGATCTGGCCGCAGCCTATGTGCCGATGATGGGCGCCATCACCGAGTTCCGCGACGTGCTGCTGGACGAGATGGAACGTCACATCGACGCGCACCGCATGTCAGCGGCCCGATTGCTTGCCGTGACCCTGGCGGCGACCGCCCTGCTCGTGGCGGCGCTGGCCGTGGCGCTGGTGCAATTCCGCAAGCGCGTGATCCAGCCTTTTGCATTGGCCACGCGCATCATCGGATCAATCGCCAGCGGGTCGACGCCGGCCAAGATTCCGCCGGGCAAATACCATGGCGAAGTCGAGGAGGTCTTCAATGCGCTGCGCGTGTTGAAGGAAAACGCCGCGGCGCGCAAGCGCCTTGAGACGGAGCGCGACCGGCTGATTGCGGACTTGGCGCATACCGCCGAAACGGACTACCTGACGGGATTGTTGAACCGGCGCGCCTTCGAGAAGCGGTTTGAGGCGGCGTGCGCCCAGTGGGACGAAAGCCAGCCGATGCTGGCCTTCATCCTGTTCGATATCGACCACTTCAAGAGCATCAATGACACGTACGGCCATGCGAGCGGCGACCTGGCACTCAAGGCCGTGGCCGATCTATGCCGCACAGTCTGGCGTCAGTCGGACGTGGTCGCGCGCGTGGGCGGAGAGGAATTTGCCGTGCTGTGCCGCACGCGGGGCGCGCAGCAGGCGCTGGAGATGGCGGAACGGATGCGTGCAAGCATCGGCGCAAGCACCGTTACGTCGGAAAGCGGCGCCACGTTTGGCCTGACGGCCAGCTTCGGCGTGGCATGCATTTCCTGGAGCCATGCGGAATCCGTCAGCGGTCTTTTCCGGGCCGCTGACGAACTCTTGTATCTGGCGAAATTGAATGGGCGCAATCAGGTCCAGCAACGCACCTTGGGGTGACATCGTTTCTGACGGCCCGGAGTTCCGTGGCCCAGAAGCTTGACGGCCCAGAAGCTTGACGGCGGCTGGGCCGGTTGACTTCTGGGCCGATGGGCGATGCGCTCAGCGGATTACCTGACTACTGCTACCTGCAGAGCGGATTGCCCGCTTGCCGGATTACGACTTGACGCGTGAAACGTCGGCCTGCTTGGAGGTCTCGGCGCTACGGGAAGGCGCGTCGTGACGGTCGGACTGCTTGTTGGATTCGGGCGCTTTCCAATTCAGCGGGGGGATCTCGAAGCTTCCCTTCTTGGCAGTCAATTGATGAGTCATAAGCATGCTCCTGGACAGGCACATGGCTTCCCCCGCCGAGCACCATGCACAGATTCTGGCGGGCCATGAATGCCGCGGGTGCGGGGGAGCATTCAGAAAGCAGGCGGCGCCGGGAAGAGGTATCGGCAGTTTTATTGTTTTTTTGCCGATAGATGAAAGATTTTAGCTCAAAGTTGACAGAAATAGCAAGCAGGAGTACCGGACGCCGGTTAATCGCGCCATCCATGCGAAGCCGAGCGGTGCTGATAACGACCCAAGACTGCGAGTGATTGACTTTGGAGAATGATCGTTCTACCATCTGCTCATTGCAGATAGAACGATCATTCTCCATATGTCCGACACCGCCCATACCCCCGCCTCCGACGTGCATGAAAAGCTGCTGCGCGCCACCGAACATCTGATCTATGGTGGCGGCATCAATGCCACCGGCATGGACCTCATCGTCAAGACCTCTGGCGTATCCCGCAAGACCATCTACAACCACTACGGCACGAAGGAAGTCCTGGTTGCCGCTGCATTGACGGCCCGCGACGAGCGTTGGATGCAGTGGTTCATCGACGCCACGACCCGCGCGCCCTCGCCGCGTGCGCGCCTTCTGTCCATCTTTGATGCGCTGCGCGAATGGTTCGCGTCGGACGGCTTTCGCGGCTGCGCGTTCATCAACGCCGCCGGCGAAATTGGCGACGCGGACAGCCCGATCCGCGCGGTTGCCCGGCGCCACAAGGAACGTCTGCTTGCCCACGTGCTGTCGCTGGTGCAGGCCGCAGGTCTGCCGCACGCCGATGAGCGCGCGCGCCAATTGCTCGTGCTGATCGATGGTGCGATTGCCGTGGCCATGGTCACGGGCGATGCGTCCATCACCGACAGCGCCGAACGCGCCGCCCAGGCGCTGCTTGACGCGGACCACTGAGTCCGCGTCCTCCTCTTGCTTGTTTCCACCCCCCCCAGTCCATGAGGCCTTTGCCATGACGCCCCCCTCCGAAGTCCGCCCGCCCCTCCCCCCCTTCACGCACGAAAGCGCCATCCAGAAGGTCCGCCTGGCCGAAGACGGCTGGAATAGCCGCGATGCCGACAAGGTTTCGCTGGCCTACAGCCTGGACACGCACTGGCGCAACCGCGCCGAGTTCGCAACGAACCGCGAGGAAGCGCGTGCGTTTCTGGCGCGCAAATGGGCGCGCGAGCTGGACTACCGCCTGATCAAGGAGCTGTGGGCCTACAACGGCAACCGCATCGCCGTGCGCTATGCCTACGAATGGCATGACGATTCGGGCAACTGGTTCCGTTCGTATGGCAACGAGAACTGGGAGTTCAACGAAGACGGCCTGATGTTCAACCGCTATGCGTGCATCAACGACATGCCGATCAAGGAAGCGGACCGCAAGTTCCATTGGCCGCTGGGACGCCGTCCCGACGATCATCCGGGGCTGTCGGAACTGGGCCTGTAGTACCCATCAATAGCCATGCGCGCATGTGATCCGCATGCGCGCAACGTCTGCTTTTCGCTTGAAAACAGCCTAGGGATTTCCCCCGGTTTCGTGGCGATACGCACACCCGCGCGCAACTTTCGCGAACCTTGAAAGGTGAACGGAAGTTTGGATTTTTAGACTCCCGCATTCATTGCAGTGTCAGCTTTTGTTCAGACCGCAGTCAGACATAAGCACAACAACGGGAGGAAAAGACCATGCAATCAAAAAGCAGCGCCGTACGGCGCGAGGCGTGGGCCGCGGGCACGATGATCGTGCTGGGCCTGGGCGCCATCGCGCAGGCGTCAACCTACACATTGGGAAGCCTTGATCGCATGGGTCCTGGCATGTTCCCCGCGATTCTGGGCGTACTGCTCGTCCTTCTGGGGCTGGCCATTGCCAAGACGGCGACGTCGCCCGTCGTTGCCGAGGAAGATGCCGAAGAAGTGGCGCCGCCCGAGTGGCGCGGCTGGGGCTGCATCATCGGCGGGTTGCTGTCCTTCATTCTGATCGGCAAGTTCGGCGGCCTGGTGCCGGCGACCTTCGTGCTGGTCTTCATCTCTGCCATGGGCGATCGCCAGCACACCTGGCGCAGCGCAGCCATTCTTGCCGCCGGTGTCACGGTGCTTGGCGTGGCGGTTTTCTCCTGGGCCCTGCAGCTCCAGTTTCCGTTGTTCCGCTGGGGTTGATCCATGGAAATCTTCAATAACCTGATGCACGGGTTCTCTGTCGCGTTCGCGCTGGACAACCTGATGTGGGCCATCTTCGGCGTGTTCATGGGCAACCTGATCGGCGTGCTGCCGGGCATGGGCGTGCTGGCCGCCATTTCGATCCTGCTGCCGCTGACCTACACGATGACGCCGACCGCGGCGTTGGTGATGCTGTCCGGCATCTACTACGGCTCGCAGTACGGCGGCGGGATCACGTCGATCATGCTGAACCTGCCGGGCACCGCGTCGCATGCGGTGGCGTGTCTGGACGGCAATCCGCTGGCGCGCAACGGCAAGGCCGGCTCGGCGCTTTTCATGCTGATGTTCTCGTCGTTCTGCGGCGCGTCCGTCGGCATCCTGGCGATGATCCTGTTCTCGCCGCTGCTGGTTGACGTTGCGTTCAAGTTCGGTCCCGCCGAGTACTTCTCGATGATGATGCTGGGCCTGCTGGCCGGCGCCACGCTGGCCAAGGGATCGGCGATCAAGGGCGTGGCGATGGTCGTGGTCGGCCTGCTGCTGGGCGTGGTGGGCACGGACGTCAACACGGGCACGATGCGCTTTCACTTCGGCATCCTGGAACTGTCCGATGGCCTGCAGATCGTGGCGCTGGCCATGGGCCTCTTCGGCGTGGCGGACTTCCTGAAGAACATCAATCGCATCGGCGGCGACAGCAAGGTCACGTCCGCGAAGGTGAGCCTGAAGTCCATGCGTCCGGAAGCCGGCGACATCAAGCAATCGCGCGGCGCGCTGGTGCGCGGCACGGCCATCGGCGCGGCGTTCGGCATCCTGCCGGGCACGGGTCCGACCATTGCGTCGTTCATCTCGTACGCAACGGAAAAGAAGGTTGCAAAGGAACCGCGCCGTTTCGGCCGCGGCGCCATCGAAGGCATCGCCGGTCCGGAAGCGGCCACCAGCGCCTCGACGCAGACCAGCTTCATCCCGACCATGAGCCTGGGCATCCCTGGCGACCCGGTCATGGCGCTGATGCTGGGCGCGCTCATCATCCACGGCATCCAGCCGGGTCCGCAGATGATGATCGAGCACGCCGACATGTTCTGGGGGCTGATCGCCAGCTTCTGGGTCGGCAACGTGCTGCTGCTGCTCTTGAACCTGCCGCTGATCGGCATGTGGGTGCGCCTGTTGACCGTTCCCTTCCGCTATCTGTTCCCTGCCGCGCTGTTCTTTGTCTGCGTGGGGGTCTACAGCACGAACAACAACCTGTTCGACGTGGGGATGGTGACCTTGTTTGGCGCGGCGGGTTACGCGCTGATCCGGCTTCGGTTTGAACCGGCGCCGCTGCTGCTGGGCTTTGTGCTCGGGCCGATGGTGGAAGAAAACTTCCGCCGCGCCCTGCTGCTGTCGCGTGGTGAGCTGTCGATCTTCGTGACGCGGCCCATCAGCCTGGGCTTCATCCTGGCGTGCGTGGGACTGATCGCGTTGCTCGCGGTGTCGGCCCTGCGCGCACGCAAGGCGCGCGAAGCGCTCAAGCACGCGGAGTCTGCTGCGTAACCGCAAGGCAAGTTTCGGGGTAGTGCTGCTTTGGCCGGTCTCGCAAGGACCGGCCTTTTTTTGCGTATCGCTGGCTGACCAGAAACGCCGCGCACGTCTGGCTGGCGTTGTGGGGCCGTTATGCCTTGGCGGCGACGGGAACCCGGAAGGGAACGCCCAATCGATTGAACGCGTTCATGGCAGCGATCGCGATCGTGAGATCGACCAGGTCCTTGGGCGCGAACGCGGCCGAGGCGGCGGCGTAGGCTTCGTCCGAGGCATGTGTTTCGCTGACGCGGGTCACTTCCTCTGCCCACGCCAATGCGGCGCGCTCCTGGTCGGAGAACAGGTGGTGAACTTCGTCCCACACGGGCACCAGCGTGATCTTGTCGACCGACATGGTCTTGCGCAGGTCACGGGTGTGCAGGTCGATGCAGTGTGCGCAGCCATTGATCTGCGAGACGCGCAGGAAAACGAGATGCACGAGTTCCGCGGGAAGCGCCGTGCGCTGCGTGACGTAGTGGTGGATACCAAAGAGCGCTTTCGCGCCATCGGGTGCGGTTTCTTGCCAGTTCAGGCGGGTCATTCCAGTTCCTTTTGCTGTGGTTGATGACCGCAACATTACCCTGCCGCATGCCGGTGCAACAGGGCCAAGAATTGGCGTATTGACTGATCCAAGATGACCGGGCCCCTTCCTGGCCAGCGTCATTGCCTACCTTTTCCCGAAGGCGGCCTTTCAGCGTTCGGGTGCGGACGCGTCGCTGCCGCCATGACCGTCGATGTGCCCAAGCGGGCGGCCTGGATCCAGGCGGTCGCGCACGCGCTGCTTCAGCACCTTGGCGTCGGGAAAACCGCCGTCGCGCTTGCGGTCCCAGATCAGGTCGCCGTTGTAGGTGATCTGGAAGATGCCACCTGTACCCGGCTGCAGCGCCACTTCGCCCAGATCGGTCGAAAACGTGGATAGCAGTTCCTGCGCCATCCAGCCGGCGCGCAGCAGCCACTGGCACTGCGTGCAGTAAAGGATGACGATGCGAGGGCGCAAGGCGGGCGGGTTCATGGGTGAGTGATTCTACTCCGGCGCGACCGCCCGCGATCCTGGATAATGTCGGGTTTTCCCGGGTCTGCAATGGGCCCTAGAGCCTGCAATGAAGTCTGCCTTGACGCCCCGAGGCCAGCGCTGGCTGATCGGTCTTTTGATGGGACTGGTCACGCTTACGCCGATGGCCATCGACATCTACCTGCCCTCTCTGCCCGCGATGGCGCACGCGTTTGACGAGCCCATCGGCGCGCTGCAGGCCAGCATCACGCTTTTCATCTTCGCGGTCGGTCTGGGTCAGGTCTTGATCGGACCGCTTGCCGACCGCTATGGCCGGCGGCCCGTGGCGCTGTGCGGGGCGCTGGCGTATCTGGCGGGCTCCGCGCTGGGCGCGGCGGCAACTTCGCTCGACGTGTTCTATGCCGCGCGCATTGTGCAGGGACTGGGCGCGTGTTCCGCGTCGCTGGTGGCGTTTGCCGCCGTCCGCGATTGCTTCAGCCCGGCCGTCGGCGCGCGCGTCTATAGCTATCTGAACGGCGCGCTGTGTACGGTGCCCGCGCTGGCGCCGATGGTGGGCGGCATGCTGGCGCTCCATGCGGGCTGGCGCAGCACGTTCGTGTTCATGGCGGTGTTCGCGCTGGCGTTGGCGGGGCTGCTTGCGCTGCGCTTCGAGGAGACGCGGGCCAAGCCGGCCCACCGCCCGGGCGCGCTGTACAGCCTGCCCCGCTATGCGCCCATCGTTGCCAGCGGCAGGTTCCTGTACTTCGCGTGCTTCGGCATGGCGGGCATGGCCATGATCCTGGTGTTCGTGTCGGCCGCGCCGGTCGTGCTGGTGCAGCAACTCGGCTATTCAGAGCTGGGATTTTCGGCGTGGTTCGGTGGCAATGCGGCCATCAACATCGCCGCGTTCTTCCTGGCGCCGGCGTTCATCGCCCGGTATGGCCGCTACACCATGGTGCGCGTCGGCATGGCGGCGCTGCTGCTGGCGTCGGCGCTGCATCTGGGGGCATGGCTTTGGGCGCCGCTTTCCGCCTGGATCTTCATGCTGCCCGTGGCGGTGCTGACCGTGGGGTTCTCGCTGGCGTTGGGATCGGGGTTGAGTCTGGCGCTGGAACCGTTCGCGGACCGCGCGGGCACCGCTGCAGCGGTCTACGGGTTGTTCCAGATGAGCGGGTCGGCCGTAATCGCGACCGTCTTGCTCGATAGCGGGATGGCGCCGCAGGCCGCCATGGCGTTGATCGGGGCGGTGATTGTGGCGCCGTTGCTGCTGTTGTCGCCGGCACTGGGCCGGCGGATTGATGCACGCAATGGCTAGACCAGCCAGCCCAGCGACCAGCCGCTGACGGCAGCCAGCAGCACCACCCACACCGGCGACCACCGGCCATAGACCAGCAGCGCGAACAGCAGCAACGCCAGGCCGAAGTCGGCCTTGCCGAGAATCGCACTGGTCCAGACGGGGTCGTACAGCGCGCCGAGCAGGATGCCGACGACGCTGGCATTCACGCCGGCCACCATGTTGCGCACGCCGGGCCGGCGGCGCAACGTATCCCAGAATGGCAGCGCCGCGGCGAGCAGCAAAGCGCCCGGCACAAAGATGACGCACAGCAGCGTCAGGCCGCCCGCCCAGCCGGACAAGGGGCCGGACGACATGGCGCCCAGGAACGCCGCGAAGGTGAACAACGGGCCGGGCATGGCCTGCGCCGCGCCGTATCCGGCCAGAAATTCCGCGTTGGACACCATTCCGGAAGAGACGGACGCGGTTTCGAGCAGCGGCAGCACCACGTGCCCGCCGCCGAAGACCAGGGCGCCGGCGCGGTAGAAGCCGGCGATCTGGCTGGCCAGCGCCCCGTCCGACAGCAGCGCCCACAATGGCAACCCTGCCATCAACGCGGCAAACAGGCCCAGCGACACCAGACCCGCCACGCGCGGCACGCCCGACGATGCGTTGGACAGGACGGGCCGGGGCGGCAATTGCAGGAAGGCCGCGCCGATCACCGCGCCCAGCACGACGGCCCCGATCTGCGCCAGCGCCGTGGGCAGCACCACGGTGAGCAATGCGGCGGCGATAGCCAGCGCGGCGCGCGGCCTGTCCGGACAGAGCGATCTGCCCATGCCCCAGACCGCCTGCGCCACGATGGCGACCGCCGCGACCTTCAGGCCATGGATGGCGGCTGATTCGGACAGCCAGCCATAGTGAGCAAGTCCCATGGCAAAGCCGATCAGGGCGAGCGCCGATGGCAGCGTGAATGCGATCCACGCGGCCAGCATGCCGGCCCAGCCGGCCCGGCGCAGGCCGATCGCCATGCCGACCTGGCTGCTGGCGGGGCCTGGCAGAAACTGGCACAACGCGACCAGATCGGAAAACGCGTAGTCATCGAGCCAGCGTCGCCGGTCGACGAATTCAGTGCGGAAATAACCCAGGTGCGCCACCGGTCCCCCAAAGGACGTCAAGCCCAGGCGCAGGAACACCAAAAACACTTCAAGGCAGGATCCGCGGCCCGTCTGGGCGCGTGCGCCGGTGGCCGGCTTGCTGTCGACATGTTCGTCATGGGGGGATGGGTGCGGCATCGGCTCGGGCTTCTTGGGAGTCGGGGCGGCGATGTCTTTCGGGCCCCAGTTCCAAGCTTATAGCCGGGCCACGGCCGGGATTCAATCGGATAAATGTCAGGAATTGGCGCTTGCTGCGCCTTGCTCGCGGCGGATCATGGCCCATACCAAAAGCGGATTCATGGCACTTCAGCGTTAGGCCAATCGGCCGCATCATGGTCCGGTCAGTTCAACTTCCATCCCATCAGAAAGGTATGCACATGAGCCAGCGTTTGAATTACTTCCAGGTGTCCGAAGTCCTGTCGAAGAAGTATGTCGATCTGAGCATGGCGCTCAAGAAAACCGCCGTGGTCCAGGAATTGGGAGACCTGGTCGATATCCGCGCCTCGCAGATCAACGGCTGCGGATTCTGCCTGGACATGCACGTAAAGGAAGCGACGATCAAAGGCGAGCGCGCGTTGCGCCTACATCACGTCGCCATCTGGCGCGAATCGCCGCTTTTCTCGCCCCGTGAACGCGCTGCATTGGAATGGACCGAGGCGCTGACCACCCTGCCCCCCCATGGCGTGCCGGACGCAATCTACGACGCCGTGCGCGCCCAGTTCACGGAAAGCGAGCTGTCGGACCTGACGTTCCGGGTGGTCGCGATCAATGGCTGGAATCGCCTGAACGTCGCCTTCCGCACTGTTCCGGGTTCGGCCGACCAGGCCTTTGGCCTGGACAAGGCGGGCCTGAACTGACCAGCGCTTGCCTTCTGCGTTTCACATCAGTTGCAGGATCCGGCGTGCCAGTTGCTCCGCCTGTTCGGCCGACACGATGTTGGTGAAACTCATGAGCAGGCCGGAGCGCGCATCGGGCGCCGCCGACCAGTGCGACAAGGCTTGCGCATACAGGCCGTGCTGGAGCATGCGCGACGCCAGTTCGCGATCGGTCTGATGGCCTTCCAGGCGCGCCACCAGGTGCATGCCGCCCGGCTGCAAATCGATGCGCAAGCGGGACCCCATGACATCGGTCAATGCTGCCGCCGTGGCGTGGCGCCGTTCGCTGTACAGGCGGCGCATGCGCTGGATGTGACGCGCAAAATGGCCTTCGTTGATGAATGACGTCAGCACGGCCTGCGTCAACGCCGGCGCGCCGCCCGCCAGCAGCATGCACAGGCGCTCGAAACGCGGCACCTGCTCTTCGGGCACGACCAGATAGGCAAGCCGCATGCCCGGGAACAGCACCTTGCTGAAGGTGCCCGAATACAGCACCCGGCCCTGCCGGTCCAGACTTTTCAGCGCGGGTAGCGGACGGCCGACGTAGCGGTACTCGCCGTCGTAGTCGTCTTCCACGATCCACGCGCTGTTGCGTTCGGCCCAGTCCAGCAAGGCCTGGCGCCGGGGCAGCGACAGCGACAGGCTCAGCGGACTTTGATGCGCGGGCGTCACGACGGCCGCCCGGGCCCGCGGCTCCTGCGCGATGCCCGCCTCCACCACCAAACCTTCCGCGTCCACACGCACGGGCACGGCCTGCATCCCGGCCTGCGCCAGCAGCACCCGCGTGGGCGGATAGCCGGGGTCTTCCACCCAGACCGAATCGCCGGGCTTGAAGAGCGCCTGCATGATGAGCTGCATGGTGTTGTTGTAGCCCGACGTGATGAACACCTGGCGCGGCGTGCACTGGATGCCGCGCGCGACCTGCAGGTAAGCCGCCGTGGCGGTCCGCAGCCCAGGCAGTCCGGCGGGATCCGGGTAGCCGAGGTCGGGCGGCTGCATGCCGCGCAGATGCCGCGCGCCCAGCCGCGCCCAGATCTTGCGCGGAAAGGCGTCTAGCGCGGGCAGCCCCATCTGGAATGGCAGCGGCGCGGCCGGCCGCGGCCAGCGATCTTCGACCGCCTCGGCGGGCCGGGCCCGGGCCGCCGGGGCCGCCGGGGCCGCCGAGGCCACCGAGGCCATACGCGCGGCGGGTTGCAGGTTGGGTGCGACCACGGTGCCCGCTTGGCCGCGCGCCTGGATGTACCCTTCCGACGCCAGCAGCGAGTAAGCGACTTCAATGGTGCCGCGCGCCACGCCGATTTCCTTGGCGAGCGCGCGTGCCGACGGGATGCGGTCGCCGGGTTTGAGGGTGCCTTCGGCGATGGCGCTACGGAAACGCTCGTAGACCTGCCGGTACAGCGGGAGGCTGGCGGTGTCGGCGACGGTTTGCAGAGCGTCGGGTGTTGCAGGAATCATGGCATAGTCCGTAAGCGCATTTATGGCCCTTCAAATTATGGCATGTGCTTTTTAAGATTCGTACTCACGGTGGGCGTACGTTCAGCGCCCCAACCCCTGAGGGACTGATCCATGCATACATCCTCCACTGAGCCGGCACTGCGCCATCTGGAGACACCGGAAGAATGGCGGGCTTGCCTGCCGCTGATGCGCGAACTGCGTCCGCATCTGGCCCAGGCGGACGACTTCGTCCAACGCCTGGCCCGGATGCACCAGGAGAACTACCGGCTGCTCGCCGTCATGCGTGACGGCCAGGCAGTGGCGCTGGCGGGATACCGCTATCAGGAGAACCTGATCTACGGGCGCTTCATGTACGTGGACGACCTGGTGGTGGATCCGTCGGCGCGCGGCAGCCGCTGGGGCGCCCGGCTGATCGCCGAACTGGATCATCTCGCTCGCGATGCGGACTGCGACAAGTTTGTGCTCGATACCGGGCTGGGCAACGCGCTGGCGCAACGTTTCTATTTCCGGCAGGGCCTGTTGACCAGCGCCATCCGGTTCAGCAAACCCTTGAAAGGAAGTTCCGAATGAGCATTCTTCGAATTCGCTGCAGCCCGCGGGGGCTCGAGTCCGAAAGCTATCGTCTGTCGCAGCAGATCATCGACCGGCTGACCCGGACGGGTCCGGCCGGCGGCCTGGACGTCGTGGAGTTCGACGCCACCACCCTCACCCATGCGGATGGCGACTATGCGGCTGTGCTGGCGGCGCGAGACGAACCCGAAGCCGAGGGACTGGAAAACGGCTCGCTGCTCGCGTCCGGCGATCTGATCCGGATGCTGGACGAGGCCAGCCACGTCGTGCTGGCGACGCCGATGCACAACTTCACCGTGCCCTCCTCGCTGAAAGCGTGGCTGGACCACGTGGTCCGGGTCCGCCACACGTTTCACATCACGCCCCAAGGCAAGGTTGGCCTGCTCGCGGACCGGCCGGTGTATGTCGCGATTTCGTCGGGCGGCGCGTTCAGCGGTGAAGAGGCCCGTCAGCCGGACTTCCTGACGCCGTACCTGCGTCACGTGCTGGCGACGATCGGATTGACGCAGGTGACCTTTGTCGCGGTCGAGGGAACGGCCCGGGGACCGGAATGGCTGGAGGTTGGCCGGGCGCGTGCCCAGGCTGCGCTGGGCACAATTTTGTTCGAAAGAACGTCGGAGGAAACGCCCGCCTGAGGCCGTTTACGCTTGCTTGCGTTTTGATGCGAACGACGCACCTGACAGTCCCGAAATCCCGCCGGATTTCGGGACTTTTCATTTCCGGATTTAGCGCAAAACGAGGCGCGGATTATCAGGCGATTCGCAATTGATTTATCCGAACCCAGCAATTCGCATTCCCGGATCGCCAGATGAAATAACGTGCCGAAGAAATTTCATAGCAGCCCGCTGCGGCCATATCGTAGAAATACATGCGTATTTTCAATGGCTTGAGACACTATGTTGGATTCAATTCTGCAATCGTATTCAAGTATTAATTTTCCTCATAAATCTGCGAACGATTAAGTGTCATTGCGCCGCAACATTATCAATCGCGAGTACTTCAAACTGAAACGTCAGAAACTAAACGTAGGTTGCATACAGAGATAATCCGCAATTATGTCGAACTATGTCGTTACGTTTGACGCGAATTGTTTACAGCCGCGACCCTCATTTGCCCCCAACACTGACCCCTATTCAGCGGACGGGACAACAACATCAACCGCCGCCGGGTACCTGAAGTTGCAGCACCGCCTTGTCCGTTTGCGGCTGGTTGATGTGTGCGAAAAACGGGTAAGGCTCCTTCCGTCCCCTGGAGCTGACAATGACATCTGGCCACCGGCATGGCTATTTCCCCGTTCCCCTTCATCTGAACTATGTCTGGCGCGTCCTCGCGCTGCTAATGCTGCCCATGCCAGCCGCGCTGGCATGCACGGCGACCGGCTCCAGCATCCTCTGCAATGACGCGTGGACGCTGTTGAATCCGAACACGGTCACCAGCAGCGCCAACGACGTTTCGGTACTGGTGACGCCGGCAGGCCAGTCCTCAGGACCTTTGGTTGCACTGCCGGGCTCGGCCGCCGTCAAGCTGACCGGGCGCAACACCACGCTCACCAACCAGGGACTGATCGATCCCACGCTGTCCCTGGCGGCGGTCGGCACCTCGGGCGCGATCATGGGCAATGCGTCAAACGCCGGCGCAGTGCGCGTCAACAACAGCGGCACGTTGTACGGCGCCGGCCTGTCGGTGCTGGGTCTGCAGGTGCTCACCACGCTGGACGGCGCCGCCCTCTCCCTGCGCAGCAATGCCACGGGCAGCATCAACATCGACAACTCGGGCACGATCGGCCTGAAACCGGGCCTGCTTTCCCAGTCGTTGCTCAATCTCAGCCCCGTCATTGCCGCCTATGGCGGCGCGCCGGTCACCGTGAACAATGCAGCGGGCGGTGTCATCAACGGCCGTGTGGGCCTGGGCCGATCGGCCACCGGCAACAGCTTCGTCAACGCGGGCACGATCAATGGCAGCGTGAGCATGGGGCAAAACAGCACCAACACGTTCACCGCCGTGACCGGGTCAACCATCTCGGCGGGCGGCCCGGACGTGGGCGTCGACCTGGCCGTGGCCGGCCTGGACGTCAGCATCGCGCTGGGCTTTGCCCAGGGCGGCACGGTGGACGGCGGCGCGAACGGCAACAACACGCTGGTGTTGCAAAACCCCGGCGCAACCGGCACCACCGGCACCGGCACGGCAAGCTCGACGGTGTACCGCAACTTCAACAACCTGCGCGTCAATGGCGGCACCTGGACGATCAACGGACCGCTGGTCAGCGGCCAGACCACGCTGAACGGCGGCCTGGTCAACTTCGACAGCAACACCGCGTTCGGCGCCGGCACGCTTGTCGGCAACGGCGGCGCCATTGCGCCCGCCACGTCGGGACTGTCGTTGGCGAACGCCATCCAGCTCAATGCGGGCGGCCTGGGCGTCCAGGGCACGAACAACATGACGCTGGCCGGCAACATCTCCGGCGCCGGCGCGCTGGACAAGTCCGGCGCGGGCGTCCTGACGCTCAATGGCACGAACACGCACATTGGCGGCGTGCGGCTCGGCGGCGGCGGATTGGCGCTGGGCGGCAACAGCGCGCTGGGATTGGGCGACCTCGTTGTGTACGGCGCGTCGTCGCTGCAGCCCGGCAGCGCCACCAGCCTGTCCAACAACATCGTGCTCGGCGCCGACCTTGCCCTGACCAACCCCTCCGCCCTCACCCTTTCCGGCGCGCTGTCGGGCGGCTCGGCGCTGGTCAAGAGCGGCGCCGGCATCCTGACCCTCTCGGGTGCGAACTCGCATGGCGAGACGCGCATCAGCGCCGGTGGATTGGTCGTGGGCAACAACACGGCGCTGGGCGCGGGGCCGCTCACCGTCAACGGTGCGGCGACACTGGCCTCATCCACCAGCGTCGCGCTGCAGAACGCGATGGTGTTGAACAATGCACTGACGCTGAACGGCGCCGAAACGCTGACCTTGAACGGGCCGATCAGTGCAGCGGGATCGCTGGTGAAGACCGGGCCGGGGGTGTTGAACCTGAACGGCGCCAACACCTATGCGGGCGGCACCACGCTGGCTGGCGGCACGGTCAACGTGGGCGCGTCCGGCGCCCTAGGCACCGGCGTGGTCACCGTCAGTGGCGCGACCACCCTCGCCGGTTCGGGCGTGGCGTTGGGCAACAACTTTACGCTCGGCAACGCGCTGACCGTGGCTGGCGCCAACAACCTGACGCTCAACGGCACGTTGTCGGGCGCCGGCGGCACGCTGGTGAAGACAGGCACCGGGTCCTTGACGCTGAACGGCACCAACAGTTTCGGCGGCGGCACGCTTGCGGCGGGAACGATCATCGCAGGCGCGAACAACGCGCTGGGCACCGGCGTGGTCAACGTGACCGGCGCGGCTACCGTGGACAGCACTGCGCCCGTCAGCCTGGGCAACCAGTTCGTGCTGGGCGACCGGCTCACCGTGGGCGGCAGCCAGGCGCTGACCCTGGCCGGCGCGCTATCGGGCGGCGGCACGCTGGTCAAGAACGGCAATGCGAATCTGACCTTGTCTGCCGTGAACACGCACTCCGGCGGCGTACTGCTCAACGCGGGCCAGTTGACGCTGGCGAACGCGCAAGGCCTGGGCTCCGGACTGCTTGACGTCCAAGGACCGGCGACGCTGGCCGCGGGCAATCTGACCGTGGACAACAACGTCCGCCTCGGCAACACGCTGGGCATCGCCACCGGCGGACAGGCGTTGAACCTGTCGGGCAACCTGTCCGGCGGCGGCGCCATCGCCTTGAACGACGCCGGCACGTTGACGCTCTCGGGCAACAACACGCATGGCGGCGGGGTCGCGCTGAACGCGGGGACGCTGATCGCCGCGAGCGACACCGCGCTGGGCAGCGGCACACTGGCCGTCGGCGCAGACGCCACGCTGCAGAGCACGGCGGCGCGAAACTTCGTCAACAACGTTGCACTGACCGGCAACCTGACGGTGGCCGGTGCGAACGATGTCGGATTGGCCGGCGCGATTGCCGGACCCGGGCGCGTGGTGATGAACGGCCCGGGCACGCTGACACTGTCGGGCGCCAACACGCATGGCGGCACAACCATCAGCAGCGGCACCGTGCTGGCTGGCGCGGGCAGCCTGGGCGCGAGCGTGCTGAACAACTCGAAGCTCGTGATCGGCCAGAACGTGGATGCGACCTACGCGGGCGCGATCAGCGGATCAGGCAGCGTGGACGTGGCGGCCAACGCGCAGACGCTGGTGCTGAGCGGCAACAACACATTCACCGGCGGTTTGAACCTGCTGTCCGGCACGGTGGAGACGCGCGGCGGACAGGCGCTGGCTGACAGCGTGGCCGTAAACCTGGGCACCGGCACGGTGTTGCGGCTGGCGGACAGCGAGACGTTCGGCTCGCTTGCCGGCGCCGGCCGGCTGGACCTGGGCGCTGGGGCGACGGTGCAGATGGGGCAGGACAACGCCAGTTCGATTTTCGGCGGCGCGCTGACGGGCGCGGGCAATGTGGTCAAGAACGGCACCGGCACGCTGACGCTTACGGGCAACAGCACGCAAAGCGGCTCGTTCGACGTGGTGTCCGGCGGGCTGGACGTGAACGGCAGCCTGGCCAGTACGCAAGTGAATGTGGGCGCCGGCGCGACGCTGGCGGGCTCGGGCGTCCTGAGCGGCGCGACGACGATTGCCTCGGGTGGCGCGCTGTCGGCCACATCAGGCCAGACCCTGACGCTAGGCGGACTGACGCTGAATCAGGGCTCGCAGTTCAACGTGGCGCTGGGCGCGCCGCAGGCCTCGCCGCAGACGCTGGTGCAGGTCAACGGCAACCTGACGCTGGACGGTGACCTGAACGTCACCGACAAGGGCGGCTTTGGTGAAGGCGTATACAGGCTGATCACCTACACCGGCCAGCTCACGGACAACGGGCTGGCGCTGGGATCACTGCCCCCGGGCACCGTGCCGTCGAATCTGCAGATCCAGACCGCCGTGAACCAGCAGGTGAACCTGGTGGTGCAGACCACGGGCAGCAGCGTGCAGTTCTGGAACGGCGCCAAGCAGCTTGCGGATGGCACGCTGGGCGGCGGTGCAGGCACCTGGCAGGCGGGTTCGACCAACTGGACCAATCAGGCGGGCGCGCTGACCCAAAGCTGGGCGGGCAACTTCGCGGTGTTCGGCGGCGCGTCGGGTGGCGCGGTCACCGTGGCCGGCGAACAGGCCGTGACCGGCATGCAGTTCTTCACCGACGGGTACGCGCTGCAAGACGGCGCAATCCGCCTGGCTGAGGGCCCCAACAATTTCCGCGTGGATCCGGCGCTGACCGGCACGGTGAACAGCGTCATCCGTGGCGCTGGCGCGCTGAACAAGCGTGACCAAGGCACGCTGGTGCTGGGCGGCGCGAACGAATACACCGGCGGCACGCAGATCAGCGAAGGCGTGCTGCAAGTCAGTGCCGACAACAACCTGGGCGCGGCGGGCACGGGTCTGGCCTTTGCCGGCGGCACGCTGCGCGTGACCGGCACCGGCTACACCGGCACCTCGCGCGCCATCGACATCGGCGCCGGCGCGGGCTTCGACATCGCCGATGCCGGCAATGTCTTTACCCTGAACCAATCCCTGTCCGGCGCGGGCCGCATCACCAAGTCGGGAGCGGGCACGCTGGCACTGGGCGGCAACAACGCCGGCATCGGCGGCGTGACGCTGGCGGACGGCACGATTGCCGCGGGCAGCAACACGGCATTGGGCTCGGGCGTGCTGAACGTCACGGGCGGCGGCGGACTGACTGCGACAACCGCCCTGACGCTGGCGAACGACGTCGCCATCGGCGCGGGCGCGACGTTGACCAATGCAGGCACGAACGACTTGACGCTGAACGGCGCGGTGTCGGGCGCGACCGGCTCGCTGGCGAAGGCGGGTAGCGGCACGCTGACGCTCGCCGGCAACAACACCTATGGCGGCGGCACGGCGTTGATCGGCGGCGCCATCCGCGTCGGTAGCGACACTGCGCTGGGCACGGGCGCGCTGAACGTAGCCGGCGCGTCCAGTCTGTTGTCCGACGGCACGCATGCGCTGAACAACGGCATCGTGCTGGACGCAGCGCTGACGACCGGCGGGGCCGGCAATCTGACGCTGAACAACACGATCTCGGGCAACGGCGCCCTCATCAAGTCGGGCGCGGGCACGCTCACGCTCAACGGCGTGAATGCGTACGCAGCTACACGTTTGGACGGCGGCCGTCTGGTGCTTGGCAACAATGACGCGCTGGGCGCGGGCGCGTTGACCGTCACGGCCGACGCCGCGGTGGACAGCGCCACCGGCCTGACGCTG
The DNA here is from genome assembly GCF_002388205.1 of Achromobacter sp. UBA4530. Classification (NCBI taxonomy): domain Bacteria; kingdom Pseudomonadati; phylum Pseudomonadota; class Betaproteobacteria; order Burkholderiales; family Alcaligenaceae; genus Achromobacter; species Achromobacter sp. UBA4530. The sequence goes on from NZ_DGMA01000007.1 coordinate 117,993, forward strand.
GGCAACGCCATCAATGTGGCATCCGGGGCCGATCTGACGCTGGCTCAATCGCAGGACTCCACGCTGCTCGGGACCATCAGCGGCGACGGCGGCCTCATTGCTGGCGGCGCGGGCACCACGTTGACGCTTTCCGGCGCCAACACGTACACGGGCGGTACGCAACTGAACGGCGGCAATCTGCAGTTGGGCCAGAACGGGTCGCTCGGCACCGGCGCCCTCCTCGTCAACGCCGACGCCGGCCTGTCGGGTACGACGGGCGGCCCGGCGTTGAACCTGATCAACGACGCGACGCTTAACGCGGCCCTGAACGTGACCGGAGACCGCGACATCACGCTGAGCGGCGTGGTTGATGGCGCAGGTTCGCTGACCAAGAGCGGCCCATCGACGCTGACGCTTGCCGGTGCAAACACCTATACCGGCGGCACAACGCTGGCGGCAGGCGTCTTGCGCGTTGGAGGCGATGCGGCGCTGGGGACCGGCGATCTCACGGTGACCGGCGCGGCGACGCTGGGTTCGACCCAGGCCGTAACGCTGGCCAATAACGTCATTCTGGGTCAGGCATTGAACCTGGATACGACCAACGGTCTGCGTTTTGACGGCGAGATTTCCGGCGCCGGCGGTCTTGCCGCCACTGGCGCGGGCTCGCTGACACTGGCCGGCGCCAATACTTACGCGGGCGGAACGCAGCTCGATGGCGGCACGCTGCTGGTCGTCGGTGATTCCTCATTGGGGAGCGGCGACCTGACGATTGGTGGCGCGTCGATTCTGCAGGCGCTGAGCGCGCCGGTGACGCTGGCCAACGCCGTGGCGTTGAACGGCGGCCCGCTGCAAGTGTCGGGCGCGCAGAACGTGACGCTGGCGGGCGACGTGTCCGGCGCGGGCGGTCTTGCCAAACTGGGCGCCAACACGTTGACGCTGACGGGCGAGAACACCTATCAAGGCGGAACGACGCTGGGACAAGGCCAGATCGTGATCGGATCGGACAAGGCGCTGGGCACGGGCGCCCTCACCGTCTCCGGCGATGCGGCGCTTGATGCGGCCGCGGCCACGACGCTGGGCAACCAGATTGCACTGGCCGGTGGCGATCTGACTGTGATCGGCAGCCAGGATCTGACGCTGACGGGCGACATCAACGGCGGCAACGCATTGATCAAGAACGGCGGCGCGACGCTGACCCTGTCGGGCAACAACGGCTACGCCGGCGGCACGACGCTGTCGGCCGGCACGCTGGTCGCTGGCAGCAGCACCGCGCTTGGGACGGGCGCGCTGGATGTCACGGGTAGCGCAACACTATCGGCGGCCGACGGCGTGACGCTGGTCAACGCCGTGGCGCTGACCAACTCCCTGACGGCGGACGGCGCGGGCAACTGGACGCTGGGCGGCGACATTACCGGCAACGGCGCACTGGTCAAGACCGGCGCGGGCACGCTGACGCTGGCCGGCAACAACAGCTACGCCGGCGGCACGCAGCTCCAGGCCGGCGCCATCACGGGCGACACGGACAGCATCACCGGTCCAGTCGTCGCCAATGCGGGCACCACCCTCACCTTCGATCAAGCCGCCGCAGGCGCCTACACGGGCGCGCTGTCCGGCGCGGGCAATCTGGAAAAGGCGGGCTTGGGCACGCTGACCCTGGCCGGCAGCAATGCCCTGACCGGCGGCGCCGGAGTGTCGCAAGGCACGCTCGTCACGCAGGGCAACAATCTCCTGGAATCCGCTTCCGGCGTGCGCGTCGATGGCGGCGCTACGCTGCAACTGACCGGCGCTGAGTCCATTGCGGCGCTGTCGGGCGCGGGCAAGCTGCAGGTGGACGGCAGCCTGGGCCTGGGCGGCGCGGCCGATAGCGTCTTCGGCGGCGACCTGGCCGGCGCGGGCAGCATCGCCAAGACCGGCGCCGGCTCGCTGGCGCTGACGGGCGCCAGCAGCCACACCGGCGTCTTCAACATCAACGACGGCACGGTGAACCTGGGCGGCACGCTGGCCAGCAACACGGTCAACGTCAACGGCCCGGCCGCCACACTGACCGGCACCGGCACGGCCAACGGCAACGTGAACGTGAACAACGGTGGCCGGATTGCGGTGAGTTCCGCCGCGCCCGGCGCGCTGATCCTGGGCTCGCTGACGTTGGACAACGCATCGTCGATCGACGCGCAATTGGGCGCGCCCAACGCGGGCAGCCTCATCAACGTGCATGGCAACGTCGATCTGAACGGCACGCTGAACATCGATGGCACACCAGACTTTGGCGTGGGCGTGTACCGCATCATTGCCTACTCGGGCACGGCGACGTCCATGAACCTGGCGCTGGGCACCCTGCCGCCGGGCGTCATCACGCTGCAGACCAACGTGGCCGGCCAGGTGAACGTGCTGAACGAGTCCCAGGCAGGCGAGATCCAGTTCTGGCAAGGCGGCACGGGCACCTGGGACGCAACGAGCCAGAATTGGGCCGACGCCACCGGCACGGCTGGTACGTGGGGCAGCCGCTTCGGCGTCTTTGAAGGCACCGCGGGCACGGTCACGCTGGCCGGCACGCAAGGCTTCCAGGGCCTGCAGTTCTCAACCGATGGCTACACCCTGACCGGCGGCGCGCTGAACGCGCTGCCTGGCAGCGATGGCGTTGCCACCTTGCGCGTCGAACCGTCGATGACGGCAACGCTGGACACGACCCTCCAGGGCAATACGACCATCGCCAAGCGCGACGGCGGCACCCTGGTCTTCACGCAGGCCAACAGCTACGTCGGCGACACGCGGCTGGAAGGCGGCGTGCTGGAGATCAGCGCGGACGACCAGCTTGGCAACGCCGCCAATCGCGTCGTCTTCGACGGCGGCACGTTGCGCTATGCCAATACCGCGCCCGGCACGACTGCACGGGAGATTGCGCTGGAAGGCACGGGCGCCATCGACGTTACCGGCGGCGCGCTCACCGCGGCAGGCACGATATCGGGCGCCGATCCCGCGGCCACGCTCACCAAGACCGGCGCGGGCACGCTGGTGCTCGCAGGCGCCAACACCTACGCGGGCGGGACGGTGCTGCAAGATGGCGAGATCAAGGTCGCCTCGAACACGGCACTGGGCACCGGCCTCTTCACGGCGGCCGACGGCACCACCCTGTCGAACGACATCGCCGTCGCGCTGGCGAACGATGTCGCCCTGCAAGGCGGCGTGACAATCGCGAATGGCGCGGCCATGACGCTGTCCGGCGATGTATCGGGCGCGGGCGGCATCATCAAGACCGGCCCCGGCACCCTGACGTTGTCAGGCGCGAACGCCTACGAAGGCGGCACGCGCCTGAATGCCGGCCAGATCACCGTGGGTGCGCCGGGCGCGCTGGGAACTGGCACGCTGACGGCGGCCAACGGCACGGCGCTGGACGCGTCGGCGCCCGTGGCCCTGGCCAACGACGTGCAGCTTGACGGCACGCTGACCTTGCCGGGCAGCGCCACGCTGACGCTGAATGGCGACATCGGCGGGACTGGCGGCCTCATCAAGAATGGGACGGACACGCTGGCGCTGAACGGCGCAAACAGCTTTCAGGGTGGCGTGGCGCTCAACAGCGGCACGCTCGCGCTGGGCAGCGATACGGCCCTGGGCGTCGGACGGCTGACCGCGGCCGACGGCACTACGCTCTCGGCCAGCGTGCCGGTCAACGCCAGCAACGCCATCACGCTGGCCGGCACGACGACGATCACCGGCGCCGATTTCGGCTTGTCTGGCGACATCGACGGCGCGGGCGGACTGGTGAAGACCGGCGCCGGCGTGCTGACGCTGTCCGGCGACAACAGCTACCAAGGTGGCACGCAGCTTTCCGGCGGCACGCTTGCCATCGGCAGCGACACCGCCTTGGGCACGGGCGCGCTGACCGCGGCGGGCGGCACCACCCTGCTGGGCCTGGGCGCGGCGCTGACCAACGACGTGCAACTTCAAGGTCCGGTCACCGTTGGCGGCGCGGGCAACCTGGCGCTCAATGGCGTCGTGTCGGGCTCCGGTCCGCTGACCAAGGATGGAACGTCGACGCTGACGCTGGGCAACGCCAACACCTACGACGGGGGCACCGTGCTGGCCGGCGGAACGATCATCGCGGGCAACAACGCCGCACTGGGCACCGGCGGCCTGACCGTCGCGGGTGCGGGCACGCTGCAGGCCGGCGCGCCCGGCATTGCGCTGGGCAATGATATTGGACTTGGCGCGCCACTGACGGTTTCGGGCGTCAACGACCTGACGCTGGCCGGCAACATTACCGGCCCCGGCAGCCTCATCAAGACCGATGCCTCGACCCTGACGCTGACGGGCCAAAACCAGTACAGGGGCGGCACGACGCTGGCGGGCGGCACGCTGATCGGCGACACCAGCAGCCTTACGGGCAACATCGCCACCTCGACGGGCACGTCCGTCGTCTTCAACCAGGCGCCGGGCAGCGGCACGTACGCCGGCGCCATCACCGGCGGCGGTGGACTGGTCAAGGACGGCGCGGGCACGGTCACGCTGACGGGTCCCAATGCCTATACGGGCGGCACGGTAGTCAACGCCGGCACGCTGGCCGGCAACGCCACCAGCCTGCAAGGCAACATCACCGTGGTGGACGGCAGCGCCATCGTGTTTAACCAGAACGGCGCCGACGGCACCTATGCCGGCAACATCAATACGGCCGGCAACAACACCGGCACGCTGACCAAGGACGGCGACGCGTCGCTGACCTTGACCGGCTCCAATAACGTTGGCGGCGGCACCACGGTCAACAGCGGCACGCTGCTGGTCGACGGCACGCTGACCGGTGGCCCCGTCACGATCAACCCCGGCGGCAATCTGGGCGGCTCGGGCTCCGTCGCGGCAGACGTGGAATTGGAGGACAACGCGCGACTGGTGGCGGGCACCCCCGGCAATCCGATCTCGTTTGCGCGCAGCCTGGCGCTGTCCAACGGGACGCAGCTCGACTTCACGCTCGGCACGCCGAATTCGGCCACGACGGCCGTGACGGTGGCCCAGAACCTGCGGCTGGATGGGGTGCTGAACATCACGGACGGCGGCAACCTGGGCACGGGCGTCTACCGCCTGTTTGCCTACGGCGGCACGCTGACGGACAACGGCGTGCAGTTCGGCACGCTGCCGTCCAGCCTGGCTACGGCTGACCTGCAACTGCAGAACCAGCCCAACCAGATCAACCTGGTGCTGCAGACGCAACCCGGCGAGATCCAGTTCTGGAACGGCGCCAAGACCACGCCCGACGGCATCATTGCGGGTGGCACCGGCACGTGGAACGCCGCGGGCACCAATTGGACCGACACGGCGGGGACCACCGCCGACCGCTGGAACGGCAAGTACGCGGCTTTCTCGGGCGCGGCGGGCACGGTCACTGTCGAAGGCACGCAGAACGTGACCGGCCTGCAGTTCCTGACCGACGGCTACACGCTGGAACCGGGCACCGCCGGCGCCATCGCGATCGCGCAGGCGCAGACGCCGGTCCGGGTTGAAAGCGGCGCCACCGCCACGATCTCCGCGCCCATCACCGGCGCCGGCGGCATCGAGAAGCTGAACGGCGGCACGCTGGTCCTGGACGGCATCAACACCTACACCGGCAACACCGCCATCCGCAGTGGCGTGCTGGAAGTCAGCGCCGACGAGCAGCTTGGAAACGGCGGCGCCGTGTCGCTGGACGGCGGGACGCTGCGCATCGCGGACTCGGCCTTTGCCACGACGGCGCGCAACATCTCGCTGGATGGCGTGGGCGGCGGCATCGATGTCGTCGCGGCAGGTCAGACCTTCACGCTGAACCAGGCGCTCAACGGCACCGGGGCGCTCACCAAGCAAGGAGACGGCACGCTGGTGCTGAACGGCGCCAACGGCTACACCGGCGGCACGGTCATTGCGGGCGGCACGCTGGAAGGCAGCAGCACCAGCATCGCCGGCGCGGTCAGCACGGCGGCCGGCACGACGCTGCGTGTGAACCAGTTCACGGACGGCGTCCTGGCCGGCCCGGTCAGCGGACAGGGCCAATTGGTGAAGGAAGGCGCCGGCGCATTGACGCTGGCCGGCCTGTCGAGCTACAGCGGCGGCACCCAGGTCAATGCCGGCACGCTGATCGGCGACACGTCCAGCCTGCAAGGCGCCATCGCCAACAACGCGGCGCTGGTCTTCAACCAGGGCGCGGACGGCGCGTTCAGCGGGACGTTGTCCGGCAGCGGCAGCCTGGTCAAGCAAGGCAGCGGCACACTCGCTATCAACGGCAGCCACGCGTACACCGGCAATGCCACGATCGAGGGAGGCACGGTCGTGCTGGGCAGCGCGCAGTCGCCCGCCACGCTGCCCGCGTCCGTCCAGGTCAGCCCCGGCGCCACGCTGGCCGGCACTGGCACCATCGCGGGGCTGGTCAACGCCGGCACGGTCCAAAGCGCGCCCGCGGCGGGCGGCGGCCTGAAGGTCAGCAACAACTTCAGCAATGCCGCCGGCGCAACGCTCGCCGTGAATGTGGGGCCCAGCGCGGCCACCAACCTCCACGTGGCCGGCACCGCAACGCTTGACGGCGCATTGCAGGTGACCAACACCGCGCCACTGACCGCAAACAGCGCCTACACGGTGGTGACGGCGGACCAGGGCGTGCAAGGCACCTTCGCCTCGACGGCCCTGCCCCAGCTTGCCTTCCTGGACGGCGCGGTGGTCTACGACCCCAACAACGTCACGGTGACCTTCCAGCGCAACGACACCGGGTTCGAGACGGTTACGGACACGGCGAACCAGAACGCGGTGGCGCAGGCATTGGGACAGATCGATCCGGACTCCCCGCTGTATTCGTCGATCGTGGGATTGAGCCGGGACGAGGCGCCGGAGGCCTTCAAGCAGTTGTCGGGCGACAGTCACGCCTCGTTGTCGTCGGCAATCGTGCGCAGTTCGGAATCGGTGCGGACGCTGCCGCTGAATCACCTGCGCGACAGCCTGCGTAGCGAAGGCCGCGGCCAGGAAGGCGCGTGCGGCGAAGCCGGCCGCAGCGCGGGCGGGTACGCCGAGCGCTTCTCGTGCCAGCGCAATGTGTGGACCGAGGTGCTGGGCAACTGGCAGAGCCAGGACGGCGACGGCAACGCGCCCAGCTATCGCCAGCGCACCGGCGGCGTGTTGGCCGGCGGCGACATCCGGGTCGGTGACGGCTGGCGCGTGGGCGTTGCGCTGGGCTACCAGGACAGCACGATCTGGCAGGACAGCCGTAATGCCAAGGCAGACGTGGACAGCTACAGCGTCGCGGTGTTCGGCGGCAAGTCGTTCGTCCAGCCCAGCGGCAACGCGTGGAACGTCATGGCCGGCGCGGCGTACAGCTGGCAGGATATCGAGACGAAGCGCAACCTGGCCATCGGCGGCGCAAGCCAGGAGCTGAAGGCGGATTACCGTGGCAACACCACGCAGATCTTCGGCGAGCTGGGCTATGCCATGCCGGTCTCACCGGATGCGACCGTCGAACCCTTTGTCGGCGCCGCGTGGATCAAGCAGCGCATGGGCGGCTTCTCGGAAAACGGCGGCTCCGCGGCGCTGTCGGCAGACAGCCAGAGCAACGACATCACCACCACCACTGTCGGCTTGCGCGGCAACCTGGACACGCAGATCGCGGGCGCGCCCGCCCGCCTGCGCGCCACGCTCGGCTGGCGCCATGCGATGGGCGACGTCGATCCCGACCGCACGATGGCCTTCGGTTCCGGCCCGGCGTTCACGGTCGCGGGCACGCCCATCGCCCGCGACGCCGCGGTGGCTGAGGTGGGCGCGGAAGTCGCCGTGTCCAAGAACGCCGCGATCGGCCTGAGCTACCAGGGCCAGTTCGGCAGCGGCAGCCGCGAGAATGCGGGCTTCCTGAACGTGCGCTGGAACTTCTGACGCACGCGGCGCCATCCGGCTGGTATCCGGATGGCGCCTGTCCGACCCGCTGGCGGCCGAGGGCGCAATGCCTTCGGGCGATCCGTTCGGGCCGCATTGACACCCTTGATTTAGGCGCTTTACGCTACCCCGCACTCGTGGTCCAACCGGGCGTGGTTCTGCCCTGGCGCACCAAGGTGCGGGAGGCGCGTCATGACGCTGAGCAGACCTGGCGCATTCGCGTGCGCGTTGCTGATGCTGGCTTTACTGGCGCCGGCCGGCGCGCTGGCCGCATGCAGCGACAAGACCTTGCGCGGGATGTCCGACGCGGGCCGCAGCGTGGCCACGATTGCCAAACGCTGTGGCATGAGCGCGGCGGCGGTGAAGGAAAGGCTGGGAGCGGGCGACGCGAAAGCCAACCGCGCGCCCGCCGAAACAGTGGCGCCGCGCGCGACGCCTGGTGCTGAAACGCGCGCGGCGGCGGCAGGATCCGCCGCGACTTCTGCAGCGCAGTCCGCCGAAAACGCCGCCGAAAAGCCCGCAGCAAAATCCGCGGCAACTGCCGCGACGAGATCGGCGGCAACCGCAGCCACGGCGCCGTCGGCCAGCGCCGCCAAACCGTCGGGCAAGGCGCCGACCGAGCCGCAGAAGCACCCGCCGGGCACCGTGCTGGAGCTTTGCGGATGCTACGGCAGCATGGAATACGGCTTTACCGAGCCGAACGAGCAGTGCGTCAGCGGCTTGGCGGTAGCGACGCGGTGCCCGGGCTATTGCCCGGTGAACCGGTCGCCGTGGCGCCGCATCTGCAGCTGAGGCGGTCGCCCGCCCCGCCCTTCGATCAATCGGCCGCGCTGGCCTGCGGCTGATGCGGCCGCGCATGCACCTGGTCGATGCGCAGCCCGTCACGACGCGTCACCTCAAAGCCCCAGTCACGCAGCATCACGGTGTCGCCCGTTTCCGGGATCCGGCCGCCCGCGCGCAGCAGGCACCCGGCCAGCGTCGCATCGGGGTAATCGTCGGCAAGCGCCGGCGCTTCCAGCAGGCGCGCCGCTTCGTCCACGGACAGCCGTCCGCCCAGCAACCACGAACCGTCGGAAAGCTGCAAGGCTTCGGGCTGGTCTTCCTGGTGTTCCGGCATGTCGCCCGCCACCGCTTCCAGCACGTCCATCGGCGTGACCAGGCCTTCGCACACGCCGTGTTCGTCCACGACGATCAGCATGTGATCGCGCGAGGCGCGCAGTTCGTCCAGCACCTTCAGCACCGGCGTGGTTTCCATCACGTAGCGCGGTTCGCGCGCCAGTTCCACCAGGTCGATCGGGCCGGGGTTCTGCAGCAGCGGCAGCACTTCCTTGAAGTGCAGCACGCCCAGCACGTTGGCCGGGTCGCCCGCGCACAGCGGCAGGCGCGAGTGGCCTGTCGCGAACTTGCGCACGATGACGTCCGGCGTGTCGGCAACGTCCAGCCAGATCATGTCGCCGCGCGGGACCATGATGGACCGGATGTCGCGCGCGCCGATAGACAGCACGCGTTCGATCATCGAGCTTTCCTCGGGCGCAAAAGCGGGCTCGTCGCCGGCGCCGTCGACCAGCGCCACAACTTCGTCCGCTTGCGACACGGGTTGGCCGGCACGGCCGCCGCGCAAGAGGCGCAGCACGGCCTGCGCCGTCCGTTGACGGCGGCCCAGCGCATGCGTGCCGCGGGCGCGGTTGCGGCGCGCCAACTGGTTGCACAGCTCGATCAGGATCGAGAAGCCGATGGCCGCGTACAGGTAGCCCTTGGGAACATGGAAGCCCAGGCCTTCGGCGACCAGGCTGAAGCCGATCATCAGCAACAGGCCCAGACACAGGATCACGACCGTCGGGTGGCGGCCCACGAAGGCCATCAACGGGCGGCTGGCCAGCATCATGACGGCCATCGCGACCACCACGGCGATCATCATGATGCTCAGGTCCTGCACCATGCCCACGGCGGTAATGACCGAGTCCAGCGAGAACACGGCATCCAGCACCACGATCTGCAAAATGACCTGCCAGAACACCGCATGCTGCGGCTTCTGCGCCTGGTCATGGCTGGCGCTGCCTTCGACGCGTTCGTGCAGCTCCATCGTCCCCTTGAAGAGCAGGAACAGGCCGCCCAGGATCAATATCAGGTCGCGTCCGGAAATCTCGGCGCCCATCACTGTGAACAACGGCGCGGTCAACGTGACCACCCACGCAATACTGGCGAGCAGGCCCAGGCGCATCACCAGCGCGAGCGTCAGGCCGATCAGGCGTGCGCGGTTGCGTTGCTCGGGCGGCAGCTTGTCCGCCAGGATCGCAATGAACACCAGGTTGTCGATACCCAGCACAATTTCAAGCACGACCAGCGTCGCCAGGCCAAGCCAGGCGGTAGGGTCGGACATCCAGTCGAAAATCATCAGGTTTCCACGGAAAACGTAAGCGGACGCGCAAGCGATGCGCGCCGGTGGGAAGGCGTAGTGTTAGAGGCGCGCAGCAGAGGCTGCACAGGCGCGCCGACGGGCACGGCCTGGCGAGGCGGCGCGCGGCCGCCGAGTCGCGGCGTGGCCGCGGAGGCGCTGGGGAATGCGACGCGCAGGGAAACAGCCCTTGCCGCGGCAGTGTGGGGAGAAGATAACGGGCGCCGGCAGATCCGCGGCGCCCTGCTAGGAGGAGGGTCTTCGTTCATAGATGGCGGATGGCTCCAGGCTGCCGGGGCAGCAAAAAGTCGGAATATCCGCCGCGCTCTCTTTCTTACAGGATCCTGAATATTACCTGAATCGGAAATCCGCACGACTAGGGGATGTCACCACCTTCATTGGCCGCGCGGATCCGCCGTGCCGCCTGAACCCGACGAAGCGCCCGACCCCGGCATGCCCCCGTGCCCCGTGGACCCCGTATTGCTGCCCGGCGTTCCCTTCGCCCCGCGCGTGTCGGTGCCGGCGTCGTCCTGCCGCGGACTCGACCCGGCACGCGACGCATCGCGCTTGCCGTGATCGCCCTTGTCTCCTTGTTTGGATTGGTGCGGCATGGACTTCTCCTGTGCCGGCGTCTTCGGCGTGCCCGCCTTGCGATCCGGTTGGGTCTGGCTGCCGGTGCGGCTGTCAGGCGTGGTCGTCTGCGCCTGGGCGACTAGCGTTTTTTCAATGCGCTGCGCGGAAACGCTGGTGGCAAGCAAGCCGCTCATCGCCGTAGCGCACAGATACAGAATCGGTTGTTTCATGGTTGCTCCCTCGTCGACAACGGTGACACACTGAGCCCCAGGCCAACGAGCTGACGCGGGATCTCTATTCATCCAGGGGCAAGTCGCGTGCCTGCCTCGCCATGGAGCAAACCATGAGTGATAAACCTGTACCCGGCCGGCGGGGGCTGCTCAAAGCGCTGGCCGTCGGTGTCCCCGGCGCAGCGTGGGCGCCCCGCGCGATCAGCGCCCCGGACCCTGCCTCCCCCACTCCCCATCAAGACGCAGCCGCCACTGGCGGCGCCGCCAACCGAACGCTCAAATTTTTCAACGCGCAGGAAGCCTTGACGATGGATGCCATCGCCGCGCGCCTGATTCCGGCCGACGACCTGGGGCCGGGCGCCAAGGAAGCTGGCGTGACGCTCTTTCTGGACGGCCAGTTGGCCGGCGCCTGGGGTGCGGGCAGCCAGCTCTACCGGCAAGGCCCGTTCGAACAAGGCACGCCGGAACAGGGCTACCAGCTGTCGTTCACGCCGGCCGAGATGTTCCGCCGCGGACTTGCCGCGCTGGACGCCGCCGCGCGCAAGCGGGACGGCAAGCCTTTCGCCGAGCTGGACGCCATGCGGCAGGACGCCTGGCTGCGCGACATGCAGGAAGGCAAGCCGGATTTTTCGCCGCTGCCGTCAGGCGTGTTCTTTCAGGCGCTGCTCGAAGGCACGATCGAAGGCTTCTTTTCCGACCCGCTGTACGGCGGCAACGCCGACATGGTGGGCTGGAAACTGGTGGGATTTCCCGGCGCGTTTGCCTCGTTTTCCAACGATATCGAACGCCACGGCGTGATCTGGGCCGGCCAGCCGGTCTCCATTGCCAACGCCGTGGGCCACAAGATGACGCCGGGAGGCAAGCATGGCTAAAACGCTGCCTGCGGTAGACGTGGCAATCATCGGCGGCGGGTGGACCGGCGCCATCATCGGCAAGGAACTCGCGGCCGCCAAGCAGCGGGTCGTGGTGCTGGAACGGGGCGAGGCGCGTTGGCCCTCGCCCGATTTCCAGGGGCCCAACGTCCACGACGAACTCAAGTACACGCGGCGCCATGAACTGCACCAGGACGCCGCGACGGAAACCTACACGTTCCGCAACAACACGGACCAGAAGGCGCTGCCGATGCGGCGCTGGCAGTTCGCCTACCCCGGCACGCATCTGGGCGGCGCGGGCAATCACTGGTCGGGCGCCTACTACCGCTTCGATCCGACCGACTTCGTCATGCGCAGCCATTACAACGAACGCTATGGCAAGGACATCTTCGACAAGGAGCTGACCTGTCAGGACTGGGGCGTGACGTACGACGAACTCGAGCCCTACTTCGACCGCTTCGACTACCTGATCGGCGCGTCGGGCCAGGCCGGCAACATCAAGGGCGAAAAGCAGGAAGGCGGCAATCCGTTCGAGCCTTGGCGCTCGCGCCCCTACCCAAACCCGCCCATGAAGGTGCCCTACGCGCCCGCGCTGTTCGGCGAGGCCGCGCGCAAGCTGGGCTATCACCCTTACGTGCAGCCGTCCGCGCTCTGTACGCGGCCGTACGTGAACTCCGAAGGCCTGCACATGAGCGCGTGCGTGTACTGCGGGTTCTGTTCGAACTTTGGCTGCGAGCACTTTGCCAAGGCCTCGCCGCAGGTCTGCATCCTGCCCGTGGCCATGAAAATGGAGAACTTCGAGATCCGCACCGGCGCGCACGTGCTGCGCGTGGAGCTGACACCGGACAAGAAGCGCGCCCGCGGCGTGACGTACGTGGACGCGGCCGGCGAAGAAGTCTTTCAACCCGCGGACATCGTTTTCCTCTGTGCATTCGGCATCAACAACGTGCGCCTGCTGCTGCTGTCCGGCATCGGCAAGCCGTTCGATCCGGTCACGAACACCGGCGTCGTGGGCCGCAACTACACGCACCAGACCACCTCGGGCGTGAATCTGTTTTTCGATGAGTCGGTCAACATCAACCCGTTCATGGGGGCCGGCGCGGTGGCGGTGACGATGGACGACTTCAGCGCCGACAACTTCGACCACGGGCCGGTGGGCTTTGTGGGCGGCGGCTATCTGCAGATCCAGGTGGTCAGTGGCGCGCCCATCGGCTTTCATCCGACGCCCAAGGGCACGCCGTCATGGGGATCGGAATGGAAGAAGGCCGTCGCGCGCCACTACAACCATGCGGCGAACATCACCATCACGGGCTCGGCGCAGCCGTGGCGCGGCGGGTATTTGAGCCTGGATCCCACGTATAAGGACGCGTGGGGCCTGCCGCTGTTGCGCGTGACCTACGACTTTCCCGACAACGACATCCGCATGTCGGCGTTCCTGACCGAGAAAGGCGATGAGATCGCGCGCGCCATGAAGGGCATCGCGCGCACCGAGCCTGGACCGCGCAAGCGGCCGTTTTCGGCCACGGCCTACCAGTCCACCCACCTGACGGGCGGCGCGGCCATGGGCGATGACCCAAACACCAGCGTCGTCAACCGCTACGGACAGTCGTGGGACGTGCCCAACGTGTTCGTCACGGGCGCGGCTTTGTTTCCGCAAAACTCGGGCTACAACCCGACCGGCACCGTGGGCGCCACCGCCTACTGGATCGTAGAGAAAATCAAGGCGGACTATCTGCGTTCGCCGGGCCCGCTGGTGTCATCATGAGCGAACATCGCAAAGGCATCTTTTTCACCGTCGGGCTGATGATCGCGGTGCCGGTCATCACGCTGGTCGCCACCGGCGTCCAGATGATGGGCGCCGGCGGCGACGAGGCGATCCGGGCCTCCGCCGTGCCGCAGCCGCCGCCACCGGCAGCCAGCCCGGCGCCGCAGGCGGCGGCTGGCCAGGCCTCTGTGCCTGCCGCACCCGCAGCAGCACCTTCGGCAACAGGCACAACGCCTGCCGCCCCTGCCGCTCCGGGCGCCGCTCCCGCCCCGATGAAACCCGTGCCCGGACGCAGCGCCACCGATTTCACCGCGTCGCGTCCCGACTGGGAAAAATGGCTGAACGAGGCCGATCCCGAAGCGGGCAAGCAGCTTGCCGCCAACGGCAAACCCGGCGTCGCGGTGCAGGCCTGTGTGGCCTGTCACGGACCCGCCGGCATCACGCCAACCGGCGGCATCTTCCCCAACCTGGCCGGCCTGCGCAGCGAGTATCTGGCCAAGCAGCTTGCCGACTTCCGCTCGGGCACGCGCGTGCAGCCGCTGATGAATACGATTGCCCGCGCGTTGACCGAACAGGAAATCGGCCAGGTAGCGGCCTACTACGGCACGCTTGCCGGCCCGCCGCTGCACGTGGGCGAGTTTGGCGGCGAGGCCGCCCGCCGGCTGGACGTTGACGGCGACGGCGCACGCGCGCTGCCCGCCTGCGCCAACTGCCACGGACTGCGCGGCATGGGCGAAGGACCGCTGCTGCCGCGTCTGGCCGGTCAATCGCGCGAGTATTTCACCGACCAGATGAACGCGTTTCGCAATGGCTCCCGCCAGAACGACGACGTGGGCGTGATGCGGGCGTTTTCGCAACGCCTGACCGATGCCGAGATCCAGGCGCTGGCGGCGTATTACGCCGGGCCTGCGCCCGCGCCGCGCTAGTGCCGCTGGCGTCATGACGGCGTAACGCCCCAAGGGAGTACAATCGCGTCCGCCGCACCCGCAACGGGTGCGCGGCCGCGACGCTGTCGCGATCCCAGATGGACCCGGCTTGCCGGGTGGCTCGGCCGGGCGCCTATCCCTCGGACAACTCTCAAGCACCAAGGGCGTTCGCCCTCATTTGCCATAGTCGGCTGCCGCACTCCGCTGCCGCGCACACCGGCAACGCGACCCACGCCTGGCGCTTGTTCAATTCAGCTTAGCCAATCAATGTCAGTTCTTTCCAAGCTTCGTCGCGACTGGATGGCCAATCCGCGCGCGGACATTCTCTCGGGCGTGCTCGTCGCCCTTGCCCTGATCCCCGAAGCCATCGGCTTTTCCATCATCGCTGGCGTCGACCCCCGCGTCGGCCTGTACGCCTCGTTTTCCATCGCGTTCATCATTTCTTTCATGGGCGGGCGGCCCGGCATGATCTCGGCCGCCACGGCCGCCGTCGCGGTGCTGGTTGCGCCACTGGTGCGCGATCACGGCGTCGGCTACCTGTTTGCCGCGACGGTGCTGATGGGTGTCGTGCAGATCGCAGCCGGCTTTTTGCGGCAGGACCTTCTGATGCAGTACGTGTCCCGGTCGGTCGTGACCGGCTTCGTCAACGCCCTCGCCATCCTGATCTTCATGGCGCAGTTGCCGCAGCTGATCGGCGTCACGTGGGTGACCTATGCCATGGTGGCCGCCGCGCTGGCCGTCATCTACCTGCTGCCGCGCCTGACCACCGCCGTGCCGTCGCCGCTGATCGCCATCATCGTGATGACGGCCGTGTCCATCTTTGCCGGCCTGGACGTCAACACGGTGGGCGACATGGGCACGCTGCCGTCGGCCCTGCCGTCGTTCGCGATTCCCGACGTGCCCTTCACGCTGGAGACGCTGCGCATCATCCTGCCGTACTCGCTGACGATGGCCGCAGTGGGTTTGCTGGAATCGATGATGACGGCGCAGATCGTGGACGACATGACCGACACGCCCAGCGACAAGCGGCGCGAATGCAAGGGCCAGGGCATCGCCAACCTCGTCACCGGCTTTCTGGGTGGCATGGGCGGCTGCGCCATGATCGGCCAATCGGTCATCAACGTGCGCGCCGGCGGCCGCACGCGGCTGTCGACCTGCGTGGCGGGCGTCTTCCTGCTGTTCCTGATCGTGGCGCTGGGCCCGCTGGTGGCGCAGATTCCGATGCCGGCGCTGGTGGCCGTGATGATCATGGTGTCCATCGGCACCTTCAACTGGCGCTCGTTGCGCAACCTGGGCTCGCATCCGTGGCAGTCATCGGTGGTCATGCTGGCCACCGTGGCCGTAGTGGTCTGGACGCATGACCTGGCGCGCGGCGTGCTGGTCGGCGTGGTGCTGAGCGGCCTGTTCTTTGCCGGCAAGGTGAAGGGGCTGCTCGACGTGGACGCGTCGCTGTCCGAGGACGGCCGCACGCGCACCTACCGCTATGCCGGCCAGATCTTCTTCGCCTCGGCGTCGCGGTTCTCGGCGGCGATCGACTTCCATGAGGACGTTGACCGCGTGGTGATCGACCTGTCGGCCGCGCACTTCTGGGACATCTCGGCCGTCGGCGAACTGGACAAGGTGACGCTCAAGCTGCGCCGGGCCGGCCGCCAGGTCGACGTCGTAGGGCTGAACGAGGCCAGCGCGACGCTGGTCGGCCGCTACGCGCAGCCGGGCGCGTCCGCGGGGCATTGACCCGCGCCGCGCCTGTCATCTGGCCCAGGATTCGATGAAGGCCAGGTTCAGGCGGCGAGCCGCGTGACTACCGCGGCCGGATCCCAGCGGCGGCCCGGCACCGCTGCCAGCAGCGCCTGCGTGTAGGGATGGGAGGGATTGCTGAACACGTCGGCGCACACACCCTCTTCCACAACGCGGCCCGACTTCATGACAGCGATGTGGTCGCAGACCTGTGCGGCCACGCGCAGGTCGTGCGTGATGAACACGATGGACAGGCCCAGTTGCTGGCGCAGCCGGGCCAGCAGCGCCAGCACCTGCGCCTGCACGGATACGTCCAATGCCGACACCGGTTCATCGGCGATCAGCACTTGCGGCCGCATCGCCAGCGCGCGCGCCAGGCCGACGCGCTGGCGCTGGCCGCCCGAAAACTCGTGCGGAAAGCGCCGCACGGCGTCAGGCGACAAGCCCACCAGTTCAAAGAGTTCCTGCGCGCGGGCCAGCGCCTCGCGGCGCGGCGTGCCATGCACGATGGGGCCCTGCGCCACAATCTCGCCGACGCGCTGGCGTGGGTTCAGCGATCCGTACGGATCCTGGAACACCATCTGCACGCGCTGCGCATGGGCGCGGCGGGCGCGCGCGCCCTTGAACGACAGCGGCTCGCCGGCCAGCGTAATGTCGCCGCCATCGGGCGGCAGCAGTCCCAGCAGCGTGCGCGCCAGCGTGGACTTGCCTGACCCGCTTTCGCCCACGATGCCCAGCGTGCCGCCGCGCCGCAGCGTCAGCGTCACGTCGTCCACCGCGTGCGTCACACGGCCGGGCCGGCCGAACCAGCCGCGCTTGCGGTAGGTCTTGGACAACCCCTGCGTGGTCAGGATCGCAGGCGCGTTCCCGTCAAGGTCGACGCGGACCGGCGCGGGCGCCAGCGGCGGCACCGCGGCGATGAGCGCGCGGGTGTACGGATGGCGCGGATGTTCCAGCACCTGGTCGGCCGTGCCGCTTTCCACCAGTTCGCCGCGCTGCATGACGGCGACGCGGTCGGCAATCTCGGCCACCACGCCAAAATCGTGCGTAATGAAAAGGACCGCCGTACCCTTGCGGCGCTGCAGGTCGTGGATCAGGTGCAGGATCTGCGCCTGCGTCGTGACGTCCAGCGCGGTCGTCGGTTCGTCGGCAATCAGCAGCGCCGGTTCCAGCGCCAGCGCCATGGCGATCATCGCGCGCTGCCGCTGTCCGCCCGACAGCTCGTGCGGATAGGCGCCCAGCGCCTGCGCGGGGTCGGGCAGCCGGACGGATTCCAGCAGGTCCAGCGTGCGCTGACGGATCACGGCGCGCGACAGCCGCGTGTGCGTGCGGAACACCTCGGCGATCTGGTCGCCGATGGTGCGCAGCGGGTTGAGCGCGGTCATCGGTTCCTGGAAGATCATGCCGATGCGCTGGCCGCGCAGCCGGCGCAGCGCATCGGGCGCGAGCTTCAGCATGTCCTGCCCCTCCCAGAGCACGCGGCCGGCACTGGCGTGCACGCCTTGCGGCAGCAGGCCGAGAACCGTGCCGGCCGTCAGCGATTTGCCCGATCCGCTTTCCCCGACGACGCAGACGATCTCGCCCGGGTTGACCGCCAGCGTCAGGCCCTTGAGCGCATGCGGCCGGTCGGCGCCGGGCGGCAGGTCCACGGAAAGGTTTTCGATGCGAAGCAGTTCGGTCATGATCGTTTCAGCCTGGGATTGAGAGCGTCGTTCACCCCCTGCCCGACCAGCGATATCGCCAGGACGGTCAGCAGGATGGCAATGCCGGGAATGGCGGACACATACCACTGCACCCGGATCACCCCGCGGCCGCCGCCGATGAGGTTGCCCCAGGACGGCACGTTGGGGTCCGACAGGTTCAGAAAGGCCAGCGCGCTTTCCAGGAGGATCGCCGTGGCCATGATGACGCTGGCGTAGACGATCACAGGCGGCAAGGCGTTGGGCAGGATCTCGCGGAAGATGAGGCGCAGGTCGCCCATGCCCAGCGCCCGGCCCGCCTGCACGAACTCGCGGGTCTTGAGCGTCAGGAATTCAGAGCGGGTCAGCCGCGCCACCGGCGGCCACGACACCAGCCCGATCGCCAGCACCACCGTGCGCAGGTCCGAGCCGAACACGGCCACCAGCACCAGCAGCAACAGGAAGTTGGGCAGGATCTGGAAGGCCTCGGTCACGCGCATCAGCAGGTCGTCGGCCAGGCCGCCGTAATAGCCCGCCACGGCGCCCAGCACCACGCCGATCAGCACCGACACGACCGTCGCGGCAAGGCTGATGGCCAGCGTGACGCGCGCCCCGTGCAGAATCTGCGCGGCGATGTCGCGCCCCACTTGATCGGTGCCCAGCAGAAAGCGCGCGTTGTCGCCGGGCCACTGAAGCGGACGGCCGGCCAGACTGAGCGGATTGCGCGGATACCAGAAGTCGGCGCCCAGCGCGGCCGCGCAGACGGCCGCCAGCAGCACAAGGCCCAGCACGGCGACGGGGCTGTGGAAGTAACGGCGTAGCGTTTCCATGGTTCAGCTCCGGACAATGCGCGGGTCAAGCCGCGCATACAGCAGGTCGACGATGAAGTTGATGGCGATCACCAGCAGCGCGGACACGAACACGATGCCCAGCAAGGTGTTCAGGTCGCGCTGCACGACAGATTCGTACGCCAGGCGGCCCAGGCCGGGCAAGGCGAAGACGCTTTCGACCACGACCGACCCGCCCAGCATGGTCCCGGCCTGCAGGCCCAGCAGCGTCACCATCGGCAGCAGCGCATTGCGCAGCATGTGCCGCGCCACGACTGCCGTTTCGCGCAGCCCCTTGGCGCGGGCGGTGCGGATGAAATCGTGCGAGGCCACTTCCAGCATGGATGCGCGCATGATGCGCAGGTAGATGGCCAGGAAGATCAGCGCCAGCGTCGCGGTGGGCAGAATCAGATGCCACGCGATGTCCAGGATGCGGGTCAGGCCCGTGTAGCCGGACGCAATGGTCTCGAACCCGCCGGCCGGCACCCAGTCCAGCCACACCGCGAACACAAAGATGCCCATCAGGCCGAACCAGAACGATGGCGTGGCGCAGAACACCAGCCCCAGCGTCGAGATCAGCCCGTCGGCCCAGCCGTTGACGCGCCGCGCCGCGATGACGCCCAGCGCCATGCCGCCCGCAAAGGCGAATGACAGCGCCGACCCCATCAGCAGCAGGGTCGCCGGCAGGCGCTCGGCGATCACGGCGGCCACCGGCTTGCCGTAGATGGCGGAATAACCCAGGTCCAGATGCGCCAGCCGCCACAGATAGTTGCCAAGGCGCGCGCTGGCCGACTCGTCCAGCTGGTAGTGCGAGCGCATGGCCGCAATGGTGGCGGGGTCGGCGCCACCAATCTGCGCCACCAGTGCGTCGACGGTATCGCCGGGCGCCAGCTGCAGCAGCAGGAACAGGCCCGCCAGGATGATCAGAAGCGCGGGCGCCGCCGCCAGAAGCCGCCGCACCGCAAGAGTCAGGAACCCCATGCCGCGGTCCTAGGCCGACAGCCAGGCGTCATGCCAATCGCTGGACGGCCACCGCGCATTGTTATGGCCGTTCTGCAGCTTCCGGCTCGCCACTGAATAAAACTGGCGTTCGGTCGCCATCCAGATGGGCAGTTCGTCGTTGACGGCCTGCACCCACTCGGCGTACAGCGCGCGGCGGCGGGCTGCGTCGATCTCAGACGCGGCGTCGTCGATCAGCTTGTCCACCTTGTCCGACTGCCAGCCGTACTGGTTTGTCCACGGCGCGCCCGCCGGGCTGCCCGATCGGTACCAGACCGTCGTGGACACCGCCGGGTCGCCGCGGTACTGGTGCCAGCCCGTGGCGATGTCGAAGTTGTGTTCCTTATAGACGGAAGACAGCGCGCCCGCGATGTCGTACTGCACGATCTCGACCTTGATGCCCACGGCTTCCAGCGACTGCTGGATGAAGGTCGCCAGCAGCGGCACGTCTTCGCCGTTCTGGATGGGCACCAGCTTCAGCGCGAAGCGCACGCCGCCGGCGCCGCGCTTGTACCCGGCCTCGTCCAGCAGCGCCTCGGCGCGCTTGACGTCAAACGGATACGGCGGCTTGCTGCCCGCCGGGAAGAAGGCCTCGGACGACGACGGAATGGGACCGGTGGCCGGCTTGCCCAGCCCATACAGGAAGTTCTCGATGAAGAACTCGATGTCGATGGCGTGGACAATGGCGCGGCGCACGCGCACGTCGGCCAGTTCCTTGCGGCGGAAGTTGAATTCCAGCGTGTTGTTGAACACGTTGGCCTCCAGCCCCTTGCTGCGCACCTCGAACTGCGGGTTCTGCTTCAGGCGGTCCAGGTCGGCGAGCGTCAACTGCGAATAGGCGCTGAGCTGAAGCTGGCCGGTTTCCAGCGCGGCCGTGGCGGCCGACTTGTCCGTGATGATGCGCCAGACCACGCGGTCCAGATAAGGCTCGCCCTTGCGCCAGTAATTGGGGTTGCGCTCGGCAATGATGAACTGCCCGCGCTGGTACTGCACGAACTTGAACGGGCCCGTGCCGACCGGCGCGGTGTTTGCCGGGTTCTCCAGCACGTTGGTGCCTTCGTACAGATGGCGGGGGACCACATACCCCAGATCGGCCAGCGCGCGCAGCAACAGGTCCAGCGGCATCGGCCGGCTGTAGCGGAACACCGCCGTATGCGCGTCGGGCGTGTCGACTGCCTCCAGATAGAGCTGCAGGGCGGTGCCGAAATTCAGGTGTTTCTTCCACAGTTCCAGCGCGTTGTACTGGACATCAGCCGACGTGAACGGCTTGCCGTCGTGCCAGGTCACGCCTTCACGCAGCTTGAAGGTGATGGTCCTGCCGTCCGGGTCGGCGGTCCACGCGGTGGCAAGCTGCCCGACGGGTTTGCCGGCCGCATCCAGGTCCACGAGCGATTCGATGATCTTGCTGGTAACGATGTACACGCCGGTCGAGGCGCGCAGCGCCGGATTCAGGATCCGCTGCTCGGACCCAAGGTGCACGTTCAGCACGCCGCCATGACGCGGCGCGGCGGATTGCGCGAAGATCGACGTGGGAAATGCCATCGCGGCGGCAAGCGCCCCGGAAGACAACAGGAAATCGCGGCGGGTGGTGCGCATGTCGGACTCTGGTTCTGCCTGGTTGGAAGCTGCGGATCTTAGGCCTGCGCGACATGGCTTGAGAAATGCTGATTTCTCATTTGCTCATGCGTCCCCCCGTGTCGCTGCCGATAGAACAAGTCGTGTCGTCTCACGTTTCGTTACCTGACAGGCACGCCACTTGCTCAAACCGACGGATCGCATCTGCCGGAGTTTTCATGCCCGCTTCGCATTCCCTCGACACCACGACGCTGACGGTGCTGACGGTCAATACCCACAAGGGCTTTACCAGTTTTAACCGCCGCTTCATGCTGCACGACCTGCGGGAAGCGCTGCGCACCGCAAAGCCGGACGTAGTGTTCCTGCAGGAGGTCCTGGGTGAACATCAGACGCATGCCGGCCGCCACGAGTCATGGCCGGCGCAGTCCCAGTACGAGTTCCTGGCCGACACGCTGTGGACGGACTTTGCCTACGGCCAGAACGCCGTTTATCCGGAAGGTCACCATGGCAATGCCATCCTGTCGCGCTACCCGATCGAAAGTCACCACAACCACGACGTGAGCGTGGACGGCCACGAGGGGCGCGGTCTGCTGCACTGCGTGCTGCGGCCCCCTGCCCTCGCCTCGCCCGTGCATGCGATATGCGTGCATCTGGGCCTGCTCGAGCGTCATCGCGGCGAGCAACTGCGCCGCTTGTGCAAGCTGGTGTCGAACGACGTGCCGGCCGACGACCCGCTGCTGATTGCCGGCGACTTCAACGACTGGCGGCTGCGCGCTGATGCCTTGATGCGCGAGTGCGGGACCTCGGAGGTATTCACCTCGCGGTTGGGCCGGCCCGCGCGGACGTTTCCCGCGCGCTGGCCGCTGCTGCGGCTGGACCGCATCTATGTGCGCAGCGTGCGTGACTGGCAGCCGGTGCCGCTGGCGTCCCGCGTGTGGTCTCGCCTTTCCGATCATGTGCCAATTTGCGCGGAGATTGCGCTATGAACCTGGGCTGGCGCGAAAACAACCGATACACCCTGCTGGAAAACGGCACGGAGTACTTTCCCGCGGTCGTCGAGGCCATTGACTCGGCGGCCAGCGAAGTGCTCGTGGAAACCTTCATCCTGTTCGACGACGTCGTCGGCAAAGAGATCCAGCAGGCCCTCATCCGCGCGGCGCGCCGGGGCGTCAGCGTCGACCTGCTGGTCGACGGTTACGGCTCTGACGAACTGAGCGAGGCCTTCATCGGCGCCATGACCGAGGCCGGCGTGCGCTTTCACGTCTTTGATCCGCGTCCGCGCTTTCTGGGGGTGCGCACGAACGTGTTCCGGCGCATGCACCGCAAGATCGTGGCCGTCGACCGCCAACGCTCCTTCATCGGCGGCATCAACTTTTCCGCGGACCACCTGCCCGATTACGGACCGGAAGCGAAACAGGACTACGCCGTTCTGGTGGAAGGCCCGCTGGCGGCCGACATTGCCGACTACGCGCGCGCGGCGCTCGGCAAGGGCAAGCGCGGGCTGCGGCGCCGTCCTGCGCGCATGGATCCCCTGCCCGCCGGCGACGGCGGGGGCCGGCTCGTGGTGCGCGACAACGTCAGCCATCGCAGCGACATTGAACGCTATTACCGCGCGGGCGTGCGCTCGGCACGCTCGGACGTGCTGATCGCCAATGCGTACTTCTTTCCCGGCTACCACCTGCTGCGCGATCTGGTGAAGGCCGCCCGCCGCGGAGTGCGCGTGCGCCTGCTGCTGCAGGGCGAACCCGACGTGCTGGTCGCCCGGCTTGCCGCCTCGATGCTCTACGACTACCTGATGGACAACGGCGTGGAGATCCACGAGTACTGCAAGCAGCCGCTGCACGGCAAGGTGGCGTGCGTGGACGAGGACTGGTCGACGATCGGCTCCAGCAATCTGGACCCCCTGAGCCTTGCGCTCAATCTGGAAGCCAACGTCGTGGTGCGCGACGCGTCGCTGAATGCGGCCCTGCGCAAGAGCCTGGACCGGCTGATTGCAGAGGACTGCCGCCCCGTCGAGATGCCCAAGAACTCGCGGCGCCGGTTGCGCCGTCTGTGGCTGGGGGTGGTGGTGTTCCACTTTCTGCGGCGCTTTCCCGCATGGGCTGGCAGCCTCCCGGCGCACAAGCCGCGCCTGCAGACCGTCACGGCGGACACCGGCAGGGAGACGGCATGAAGATCCTGCACTCGTCGCCCATGCGGGCCCTGCGGCGCCGCTGGCCGCGGATCAAGCGCATTCTGCCCGTGCTGGTCCTGATCGTGGTGGCCGGCCTGCTTTATTACTTCGGGCGGTCCGTGGATTGGCCGCAGGTGTGGGTGGCGATGCGCAAGATTCCCGGGCAGACCATTGCCATTGCGGCCGGCCTGGTGGTGGCGGGTTACCTTGCCTATGGCAGCCTGGACCTGCTCGGCAAAAAGTACACACGGCATCACCTGCCCGCGCCCAAGGCGCTGGGCGTGGCCATGTTGAGCTACGCGCTGAACCTGAACCTGGGCGTGCTGGTGGGCGGCCTGGGTGCCCGTCTGCGGCTGTACACCCGGCTGGGCTGCCGCAAGTCTGTGGCGACGCGCGTCGCCCTGTTTGCGGCGGCATCGAACTGGATCGGCTATGCGTGGCTGGCGGGCATCGTGTTCGCCTTGGGCGTAGTGCCGGTGCCGGCAGGCTGGGAAATCGGCTCCGGGATGTTGCGTCTGCTGGGTCTGGCCCTGCTGGCGTTCGGGATCGCCTACGTGGTGACATGCGCGAGGGCCAAGCGCCGCAGCGTCACCTGGATGGGCCACCACATCACCTTGCCGCGCGCCCGCATGGCGGTGGCGCAATGCGCCGTGGCCGCGCTGTCCTGGTCCCTGATGGGCGCCATCTGCTTTGTGCTGTTGCAGGGCAAGGCGAGCTACCCCGCGGTGCTCGGCATCCTGTTGTGCACCAGCTTCGCGTCAGTCATCACCCGCGTGCCCGGCGGCCTGGGCACCACCGAGGCCATCTTCGTGGCCGCGCTGGGTTCGCAGATTCCGCCCACCGAAGTGCTCGGCGCGGCGCTGGCGTACCGCGCGGTGTATGCGCTGGCGCCGTTGTGCCTGGCGCTGGTGGCCTATCCCCTGATCGAGCTGAAACTGGGCATGCGCAAACGCAAGGGAGAAGCCGCTCCCCCCGGTCAGGCTCGCCATCTGCCATGAGGCCCGCCATGAATCGACCCCAACCCGACTCAGCAGGCACCGTCGCCGCCTACCCCCGGCGAACCGGCGCGTCCGAACACGAAATTGCGTCGCAGGAGGCGCTGGCGTTGCGGATCGCGGCATTGCTGGGCCGGCGCTTCGTGCCGGACTTCCGGCCGACCCGCAATCGTGGCGAACCGCCGCCCTACTACGTGCCCGACCGCAGCATCACCAGCCTGGCCCGCGCGAACAAACTGGGCATCACGCGCGCGGCCGACTTGTTTGGCGGGGTGACGCCGCACGCCTTCGTGGCGACCAAATCCATCACCCATGGCGTCGTCGACGCGCAGGCGAAATCGCCGCAGGGCTGGGTGCGCCCGCTGGCCGGCGAGCTGGATGAGGTCGTGTTGCGCGGGTACACCGCGTTCACGCTGGACGATGCGCACCGCGCGGGCGAACGTCTGCTGCAGGCGGGCGCGCTGCGGCTCAAGCCGGCCGACGCCAACGCCGGGCGCGGCCAGGTCGTCGTGCGCAATGCGCAGGAACTGCGCGCTGCGCTGAACGGCCAGGACGCCGCCACCATGCGCCGGCTGGGGCTGGTGCTGGAAGAAGACCTGGCGCAGATCGCGACCTACAGTGTGGGCTGGATCCGCGTGGGCAAGCTGGAAGCGTCGTACGTGGGCACGCAAAGCCTCACCCGGGACAACAACGGCGAGCCGGTGTACGGCGGCTCGGCGCTGACATTCGCGCGCGGTGGGTTCGACGAACTGCGGGCGTTGAACCTGTCTGACGAGGAACGGCAGGCAGTGGACCTGAGCTGCCGTTACGACACGGCAGTGTCCACCGCGTATCCCGATTTTTTCGCGTCGCGCCGCAACTACGACGTGGCGATCGGCCAGAATGCCCGCGGCGAGCCCCGCGCGGGCGTGCTCGAGCAATCGTGGCGAGCCGGCGGCGCCAGCATCGCGGAGCTTTCCGCATTGCAGGCCTTCATGCTGTCCCCGTCGCTCAAGTCGGTGTCCGCCTTTACGCGCGAACGCTACGGCGCGGACGAACCGGCGCCCACCTCGGAACAATACGTGTATCGCGGCGAGGATTCCGCCGTGGGTATGATCACCAAATCGGGGGGCATCCTGGAGGACGACAATGGCCGCCTTTAGCGACCCAATCGACATCGAGGTGGCGGACCAGCGGCTGGCCGGCACCTTTCTCACGCCCGAAAGCAAGGTGCCGGGCGTGCTGTTCATTCACGGCTGGGGCGGCGACCAGAAATTCGACCTGGCCCGCGCCAAGGGCATCGCCGCGCTGGGCTGCGTCTGCCTCACGTTCGACCTGCGCGGCCATGCCGCCACTCAGGCGCAGCAGATGCAGGTCTCGCGCGACGACAACCTGCGCGACGTGATGGCCGCCTACGACCGGCTGGCAGCGCATCCGTCGCTGGACAGCGGCTCGGTGGCGGTGGTGGGCAGCAGCTACGGCGGCTACCTGGCCGCCATCCTGACCGGCATGCGCCGCGTGCGCTGGCTGGGCCTGCACGTGCCCGCGCTGTACCGCGACGACGAATGGATGCTGCCCAAGAACCAGCTCAACCGCGAGACCCTTCGCGCCTACCGCAACTCCCACATCGAACCCGAAAGCAACCGCGCGCTGTCGTGTTGCGCCAACTTCACGGGCGATGTGCTGATCGTGGAGGCTGAGCACGATGTCTATATCCCGCACTCCACGATCATGAATTACCGGTCGGCGTTTCGCAGGTCGCATTCGCTGACGCACCGCATCCTGGACGGCGCGGACCATGCGCTGACCGACAAGGCCTCGCAGCAGGCCTACACCTCGATCCTGGTGAACTGGGTGACGGAGATGGTGATGGGCGCGCGGGTCGGCCGGGCGCGGCCTGTGCCGTAGCCGCGGCCGGCGGCAACGGCAAGCCGCGCGACGCCGATCAGGGCTTCGGGCTCAGCATGTCCGACAGCGCGTCGCCCAGTTCCTTGACGGCGCCCGCGACGCCTTCCGCCGCGCCTTCTGCCCCCACCCCGATGGCGTGCCCGAACCCGCGCGCCACCTGCGCGGAAAAGCCGCGCGTGACCGAGAACTTGGGGTTGTCCAGGCTGCCGGCCAGTGCGAATTCAAACCGGATGACTCCGCTCTTGTCCTTCATGGCCGCCAGCACCGCCTTGCGCGGCAATGAAAAGAGGCTGCCGTCGCCGCTGAACTTCAGGTTGTGCAACGCCACGGTGCCCGACGCCTTGAGTTCGCGGCGCGCGATGGCTGTCTTCATGTCCAGGTCCATGGAGCCGCCGGACAGCGAGCCCGCGCCGTTATCGGCCAGATAGGGCGCCGCATGGCGGATATCCATGTTGCGCACCGCCACCGTGATGTCGGCGTCCGCACCGCCCACCACCAGCTTGCCCTTTGCCCGCACGGTGGCCTCGCCGTTGCGGTTGTCTTCGACCTTGCCGGTGAATTCCAGGTCGCTGGCCGTGCCGTCGCCAGGTATCACGACGGGCTGCAGGTGAGCCTGCACGTCCTTGAACGGAATGCGATGCGGCGGCTTGGACACTGCGCCGTCCAGATAATCCAGGCGGCCATCGCGCAGGATGAGCTCGGCCACGCGGATGGGACCGTTGCGCCGGGTCTTGCCATCGCCGTCGCCGGCGCGCAGCGCCGCCTGCAACGCGGGAGAAATCTGCATGTCGCCGTCGGGATTGCGCACCACGGCGAAGTCGAAACCTTCGACGATGATCCGCTTGAACACGGCCTCGCGGCGCAGGAAAGCGGTCCATTCCGGTTCAAGTTCAACGCGCCGGGCACGCGCGCCGGGTTGCCCGGACGCGCCCGGCACGGCGACGTCTGTCAGCACCACCTGATGCAGGCCAACCTGCACGTTGCCGACCTGGCTACGCGGACCCAGCATGCTGGCGATGCGCTGCTCGACCACGCGGGTGGCGGCCAGCGCCAGCACCGCGACGACCGCGCCAATCAACAACAAAATCGCCAGGGCGGTACCCCAGCGTGACCGGCCACGCGTGTCGGCTGCGTTCGAACTCATTATGGTTTCCGAAGTTGTAGGGGACGTCGGCGCGAAAGCCGCCGCATGCCTTGCACCATAGCGAGGCGCGGCGGCCGGCGCAACCTGACCATCGTCCGGGATGCGCAATCGTTCATCAATGCTCGATAAGGATGAGACGGTTTGCGGCGCAAGGATGCCTCAATCCGTTCTACGCCTCAAACCTTGTCACGCCGCCACGACAGGCGCCAGTAGCGTTCGGGACGGAAGGCCGACGCTCCTGCCAGCGACATGTCAGGCTGCTGCGCATCGAGCGGATCAAGCGCCAGGCTGCTGCGTGCGGCCAATGCGCGTTGCCGGGCGCGGCCGACGTCAACCTCCGGCCCGACATCCAGCGGCGAGGCCAGGATCCTGCGGCCTAGCAAATCGGCCAGGCGTTGCTGGACGGCCCCCGGCTCGGCCTCCGCGACCTCTTCGTAGGTAACCCACTCCACACGGTGGAACAGCGCGCGCAGGGTCAGGCAAGCCTCGGACACGCGCACGTGCGCGGCAGTGCACAGTCCAAGCGGCATCAGAACGACACGCGGCCGCAGGGCGGACACTGCCGCGGCCAATGCGCCCGTCAGGCGTCCCTCCTCGCCGCTTTCCAGATACTCGTCGTGCAGTAAATCCATCTGCACGCCCCGCACGCCAAGCAGCGACAAGGCGCGATCGTTGCGGGCCCGGCGGTCAAGAACGGCCTGCCGGCCGTTCTTGACTCCGCAGTCGCGGTCCGCCGCGGTGTTCGCTTCGGCCACCAACGGCAAGCCGGAGTACACCGTCAGAACGGTGCTGTCCGGACGCGCGGCGAGCAGCCCCGCACAACTGACGACAGCGTCGTTGAAGCAGGAAGAAACCGCGACCACTCTGCCTTCTCGAAGCATCCCGTCCTCGCTGTCCGGCTTACCAGTACGGGGGTTGGTTGTAGTACTGATGGATGCCGCGCGCCCAGGTCTCGTCCGCCATGCTGGGCCAATTGTCCTTGTCGAACCCCTCCGCGTTCTTGAGCACGTCCTTGTCCACATTCAGCACGAAGCATTTGCGGTCGGTATCCAACGTCAGCGCGCTCCACGGAATGGCGTACAGCTTGTCGCCGATGCCAAGGATGCCGCCGCGCGACAGCACGGCATACGCAATGCGGCCGCGTGGCACGTCCACCATGATTTCCTGAATGCTGCCCAGCGTTTCGCCGGCGGGGTTGTACACGTCGTTGCCTTCCAGCGTGCTGGCCGCCATGACTTCCGGTCCGGGTCCGCTTGGATCGCTCTTCGGGCCGCCCACGATCTTGGTTTCACCTTGCGCCTGGCCGGCGCCCGTCAATGGTTGGTTCATGGTGAGTCTCCTTCGATGAATGGTCCGCGTGGCGAACGGCTCGCCACGCGGACCACCATCAAGCAAGCCGTGTGCCAAAGCCGCAGACTCCCGCCTGCCTGGGACCGGCGCCCGAAGCAGCGGCATTTTTTACATTCGTCCCCACAAAAATGCCGGGGCCGGCCCTGCACTGCGCAGACCCGGCCCCGGCGGTGGCGTTGCGCCCGGCGGGCGTTACCGGCGCTTGCCGTGATCCGACATCATGCAGATGCCGGCCAGTACGCCCAGCAGCACCGCGCCTGCGATGCTCTTCCAGGCGTTTTCATGCACGTAGTCGTCCGTCGCGTGCGATACCTCGCGTGCCCGCGACCACGCGGCGCGTTCCCAGCCGCGTGCCTGATCGCGCGCGGCGTCCAGCCGCTGCTTGAGCTTGTCGCGCGCGGATTCGATTTCGGATCCGCTGTAGCTGGCAGTGCTGCGCAGCAGATCCTCGGTGCCCGAAATCAGGTCACGCATCGTTTGCGAAGACGTGTCCGACGAGTGAAACATATCGCGCAGCCTATCTCGCTTGTTCATGAGTTCTCCTTGAAAAACTGCGGGTCGCTCCCCCCGCGGCACGGCGCACGCGGAGCGCGGCCCGCAGGCCGCATGCCTTGCAGGACCGTCACAGATGGTCGATGCCCGGCGTCTGCTGCGGGTCCAGACCCGGCATGGGATTCGGAATGCTGTCGGGAGGCCAGTTGCCTTTCTCGTCCTTGCCCGTTTCCGGGACATCCGGCTTGGGTTGTTCGGCGGGCGAATGGTCGGGCGTTTGCTGACCGCCCTGCCCGGGCTGTTGGGAACTCGTCCCTCCGGTATTTGCCATGATGTGCCTCCTGAAATGAAAAGATCGTCGGGCCGGCGTGTCAGCCCGCCCACCATTGCTTGATCGTGGCGCGAAGCGCGGCGCCGCCCGAGGCGGCATCTTCCTTGCGCAATGCCTTGAAGTACGCGCCGATCTGTTTGGCCGGAATGTGCGGGGGCAACGGCGGCATCTCGGGATCGGTCACCATCTCCAGCACCACCGGACGTCCTGCTGTCAGGGCGCGGTCCCACGCCGGGCCCACGTCGTCGGGGCTGTCGACCCGGATGCCTTCCAGGCCCAGCATCCGGCCATACTCCGCATACGAAAACTTGGGCAGCCACTGCGAATCCGGAAAACGCGGATCGCCGCCCATCACCCGCTGCTCCCACGTCACCAGGTTCAGGTCACCGTTGTTCAGCACCATGACGACCAGCGTGGGGTTGGTCCAGTCCTTCCAGCGATGGGCGATAGTGATCAGTTCGTTGATGCCCAGCATCTGCATGGCGCCGTCGCCCACCAGCGCGATGACCGGCCTGTCGGGATAGGCCACCTTCGCCGCGATGGCGTACGGCACGCCGCAACCCATCGTGGCCAGCCCGCCCGACACCGATCCCATCATGCCCGCCTGAATGTCGACGTTGCGCGCGTACCAGTTGGCGGCCGAGCCCGAATCGCACGTCAGGATGGTCTGCGGCGGCAGCCGCTTGGACAGCTCCAGGAACGGCCGCTGGGGATTGATCGGCTTGGCGTCGACCATGGCGCGGGCATGCACCGTCTCGCGCCAGGCGGACACCTGCTTTTCTATCCGGTCACGCCAGCGGCGCGCTTTCTTGGGTTCCAGCAGCGGAATCAACGCCTCCAGCGTCAGCCGGCTATCACCCACCAGGCCGATTTCGACGGGATAGCGCAGACTGAGCTTGCGCCCGTCGAGGTCGATCTGCACCGCGCGCGCCTGGCCTTCCTGGGGCAGGAATTCCGCATACGGGAACGACGTCCCCACCATCAGTAGCGTGTCGCACTCGTTCATCATGTCCCAGCTGGGCTGCGTGCCCAGCAGGCCGATGGCGCCCGTCACGTAAGGCAGGCTGTCCGGCAGCACGGCCTTGCCGAGCAGCGCCTTGGCCACGCCCGCGCCCAGCAGTTCGGCGACCTGGCTGACCTGCTCGCCCGCCTGCAGCGCGCCGGCCCCGACCAGGATCGCCACCTTTTCGCCGCGATTCAGGATGTCGGCGACGTTGCGCAGCGCGTCCGGCCCCGGCACGGCGGCGTGGGATGTGATGCCGATGCCCGTGTGCACCGTGCCGTGCTCGCGCGGCGGCACCGGCACGGCCGGCAGATCCTGTACGTCGTTGGGAAAGATGACGCAGGTGACGCTGCGGCGCTCCAGGGCGATGCGCATGGCGCGATCCACCATGTGACGCGCCTGCTCGGCGGTCGTCGCCATCTGCACGTAGTCGTGCGCCACATCCTTGAACAGGCTGATCAGGTCGACCTCCTGCTGGTAGTCGCCGCCCAGTGCGCTGCGCGCCTGCTGCCCGACCAGCGCAACTACCGGCTGGTGATCCAGCTTGGCGTCGTACAGACCATTGAGCAGGTGGATGGCGCCCGGCCCCGACGTCGCCAGGCACACCCCCACCTGACCGGTGAACTTTGCGTGCGCGCAGGCCATGAATGCCGCGCTTTCCTCGTGACGGGCCTGTATGAATTCCAGCGGCTCCTCGGTGCGGCCGAAGGCGCCGATGAGCCCGTTGATGCCATCGCCGGGGTATCCGTACACCTTGCGCACACCCCACTGCGACAGCCGCTTCAACACGAAGTCCGACACTGTTTCCATACATTTCTCCCGGCGGTCGTCGTTGAAAGCGACTGCATTCAGCAACCCCCGTTCCTGGCCCCGATGGGAATTTGGGAGGGCGTGCGCAGCTAAAAATTACAAAGCGCTCGGGCGATAAGCGTTGCGCGCGCCGCCTGTCCATCATTTGGATGACAGGTATTTCTGCTGCATTGCGCAATTTTTAGTGCGGGCCATGGTTTGGGCACAGCGCTTGCGTAAGGAGAGGCCTCGGCGTAATCGCGATCGAGTCGCAACTGTCTCGACCGGCCTATCAACTGGAGCAAGCATGGCAAAGACGAGAATCCTGATCGTGGCGGGAGAAGCTTTCCCTCTGGCCAAAACAGGCGGCCTGGGAGATGCGATAACGGGGATGGCGCGCGCGCTGATCGAGGCGCGAATGCCCCTGAGCGTGATGTTGCCCGGGTATCGGGGCGTCAAAGCCAAGCTGAACCGCGTCCGCCAGGTTGCCACGCTGCAGGACCTGCCGGGCGGCCCGGCCGCGCTGCTGGAAGGCAAGTGCCCGCAGTCCGGCATCGACTACCTGATTCTGGAAAACGATGCGCTGTATGACCGCGGCGGCCTGTATGTCGACGAGCACGGCAAGGAACATCCGGACAATGGACTGCGCTATGCGGCCCTGGCGCACGCTGCCGTGCGCGTGGCGGCCGGCCTGCCGGGCGTCATGCGCCCCACACTGGTGCACGCGCACGATTGGCACGCCGGTCTGGTGCCGCTGCTGCTGCGCGCCGCAGACCTGCCGGACGTCAAAAGCGTGATGACCATTCACAACCTCGCGTTCCAGGGCCTGTTCCCGATGGCCCACGCGGACGAATTCGGGGTGCCGGAATGGGCCCGCAACGATGACGGCGCGCAGGCCTGGGGCCAGCTCAATTTCCTGAAGGCTGGCATCCGCTACGCCGACCGCGTGACGACGGTCAGCCACACGTACGCCCGCGAGATCATGACCCCCGCGTTCGGCTGCGGCCTGGACGAGCTGTTGCGCAGCCGTGCGGACGACCTGTTGCCGATTCCGAACGGCATCGACGACGTGCTGTGGAATCCTGCGCGTGATCCGTACCTGCGCAGCCATCGCTATTCCGTCCGCGACCTGACCAACAAGATCCACTGCAAGGCCGCGCTGCAGCGCGAATTCGGCTTGCGCCCGGATCCGGGCGCGACGCTGATGGGCATGGGCAACCGCCTGACCGAACAGAAAATGGCAGACGTCGCGGTGCATGCGCTGCCGGAAGCGCTGGACCGCCACCCCAACCTGCAGATTGCAATCCTGGGCCAGGGTGACCATCGGCTTGAAGAAGCGTTGCAGGACATCGCCCGGCGCTACCCGGGGCGCTGCAGCACCCACATCGGCTACGACGAGGGCATCGCCCATCGCCTGCACGCGGGGTCCGACATTCTGCTGCACGCCAGCCGCTTCGAGCCCTTCGGCCTGACGCCGCTCTACGCCATGCGCTATGGCACGCTGCCCATCGGGTCTCGCGTCGGCGGCATGGCCGACACCATCCAGGACCCGGGCCCGCGCGCGCCGCTGTCGGCCATGTCATCGGCCACCGGCCTGCTCTTCGAAGGCGACACGCCGCAGGCAATGAGCGCGGCCATCGAGCGCGCAATCGATCTGCGCGCCCACGGCATTCTGTGGCGGCTGATGCAGCGCAACGCGATGAATACCGACTTTGGCTGGCGCGCCGCCGTCAGTCTGTACGCCAGCCTGTACCGGTCGCTGGTGGAGCCGAACTACCGCGATGCGGCGCCCGCTCCTGCCTTGCAGCCGGCCAGCGTTTCCGCCGTCAACCGCCGCCAGCCGCGCACAGGTGGCGCCATGCCAGCCGCCATCTAAGGAGCGACACCGGTGTCCCATCCCGCCGTCCCCGCGCCGTCCCGCGCCCCGATACGTCTTTATCACGCCCGCAACGGCCTGCCGGAGGGCGAAGCCGCCGTCCAGGCGCTGAGCAAACGGCTTGCCCAACGCGGCTTCAACGCCATGCTGGTGCCGGCCCCCTGGCTGACTGGGCCGCAGCCGGGTTCGCTGGCCGCGCAGGACGCCGACACGGCGATGCGGGATGGGCAGGCAACGCCGATCATCGAGTGGTACACGCAGGCCTCGGCGCAATTGGCGGCCCACGGATTGGCGCTGTTCGTGGATGTGATTCTGGACCGCAGCGCGCGCAACGCCGTGGCGGCAACCGCAGCGCCGGGCTGGTACCGCTCGCTGCATGAAGAACCCGCGCGCGATCCGCGGCTGACGCAGGAAGAGCGGGGGGTGCTGCATTTGCCCGAAGGCGCCCTGCCCCCCGGATTTCTGACCGCGTGGACGGAACGTCTGCTGGGCTGGGCCCGTAGCGGCGTCAAGGGACTGGTTTTCCAGGCGCCCCACCGCTTGCCGGCAGAGGCTTGGCATGAGTTGGGCGGCGCGCTGCGCGCACAGAACCCCGACGTGCGGCTGCTGGCGTGGACACCCGGTCTGTCACCCGCGGATCTGGCGGCCTTGCGCGACGCGGCGTTCGACGCGGCGTTCTCGTCGCTGCCGTGGTGGGACTTCAAGTCTTCATGGCTGGCCGAAGAAGACGCGCGGCTGCGTGCCATCGGCGAGGTCATCGCGGCGCCGCCGCAGTCCGGTGCGCTGCGCCCAACGGAGGACGGCAGACGCGCCATCTGGAGCGCGGCCGTCACCGGCGATGGCTTGATGCTGACGGACGAGGACGAACGGCGGCTGCCGGATGTGGAAACGGTGAACGCCTGGTTTGCCGGACCGCGGCTGAAAGGGCCACTGTGCATGCTGGGCGGCCGCGATGGCAGTTGCACGGCGCTTCTGCGCGACGCGGGCGAAGGCGCCACGCTGGCGCTGGCGATCAACCCCTCGGCCACCCAGGATGCGGCGATGGACTGGGACGCGCTGGCGCCTATGCTGCCGCCGGCAGATCTCGTGCCGTTCACCCCGCCCACCGGTCTGCAGAATCAGGCCAATGATCTGGCGGGCGGCGAGTGCGCGATGCTGATGTTCCAGCCGACGCAGCCGGTGCGCGACGCCGTGCGCCATCACCGCACCCGGGCCGATGATCTGGCCAACCAGCGCGTCGCGCTGGAGAACATCAGTCCGGCCGTCGATGGCGGGGCCTATCCCGTCAAGACCATTCCGCACGCGCGCATCGTCGTGCAGGCCGACATCTTCATGGACGGCCACGATCAGCTGGCCGCTGAAGTGCGCTGGCGCGCCAAGGACGAGGCCCGTTGGCACACCGTGCCCATGACGCGCGGCCTGAACGACCGCTGGGAGGCCCCCTTCCGGCCGCGCCGCATCGGCGCGCATGAATTCGTCGTCGCCGCCTGGTTTGACGCGTGGCACACATTTACGCATGACATCGAGGTCAAGCACCAGGCCGGCCGCGACCTGAGCCTGGAAGTACACGAGGGGTTGGCACTGCTGCGGGATGCCCTGGCGCGGGCGCAGGCGGGCTCACCCGCCGGCGCTGACGCGGAGCCGGTGCGTGAGGCGCTGGCCGCCTTTGCGGACGCCGACCTGGGCAACCCCGTTCCGCCGACGGCCGAGCAAGTCGCCGTGCTGCTCGATCCCGCGCTGGCGCGGGCGATGCACGAACTGGACGACCATCCGTTTGAAGCCGTCACCGCCATTGCCTACCCGGTCTGGGTGGACCGCGTCCAGGCTTGCCATTCAAGCTGGTACGAGCTGTTTCCGCGATCGCAAGCCGCCGAACCCGGGCGCCACGGCACCTTCGACGACGTGATCGCGCGGCTGCCCGACGTGCGCGAGATGGGCTTCGACGTGCTGTACATGCCGCCCATCCATCCGATCGGCCAGCGCAACCGCAAGGGGCGCAACAACAGCCTGCGCGCCGAGCCCGGCGACGTGGGCAGTCCTTACGCCATCGGCGCGCAAAGTGGCGGGCACGACGCGATCGAGCCCGCGCTGGGTACGCTCACGGAGTTCCTGAACCTGGTGGATGCCGCCGCGCAGCACGGCATGGAGATCGCGCTGGACTTTGCCATCCAATGCTCGCCGGACCACCCGTGGCTGGCCCAGCATCCGGACTGGTTCTCGTGGCGGCCCGACGGATCGCTGCGCTACGCCGAGAATCCGCCCAAAAAGTACGAGGACATTGTCAACGTGTCCTTCTATGGCGGGCAGAATCGCCGCGGACGCAAGCTGGGCCTGTGGCGCGCGCTGCGCGACGTGGTGCTGTTCTGGGTGAACCATGGCGTTCGCATCTTCCGCGTCGACAATCCCCACACCAAGCCGCTGCCGTTCTGGCAGTGGCTGATCTGCGAGGTCCAGGCCAAGCACCCGGACGTCATCTTTCTGTCCGAGGCCTTCACGCGCCCGAAGATGATGTACCGCCTGGCGAAGATCGGCTTCACGCAGTCGTACACCTACTTCACGTGGCGCAACGAGCGGGCCGAACTGGAAGCCTATCTGCAGGAGATCTCGTCGCCGCCCGCGGCCGACTTCTTCCGGCCGCATTTCTTTGTGAACACGCCGGACATCAACCCGTTCTTCCTGCAGACCTCGGGACGCCCAGGCTTTCTGATCCGCTCGGCGCTGGCCGCGCTGGGGTCGGGCCTGTGGGGCGTCTATAGCGGCTTCGAGCTTTGCGAAGGCGCGGCGCTGCCGGGCAAGGAAGAGTATCTGGACTCCGAAAAATACGAGCTGCGCCAACGCGACTGGCACGCGCCGGGCAACATCCGCGCCGAAATCACACGCCTGAACCAGATCCGCCGCGCCAATCCGGCGTTGCAGACGCATCGCGGCCTGACGCTGACCACCAGCACCAACAACCGTGTGCTCGCGTTCTACAAGTCCACGCCGGGCCACGGCAACGTGGTGCTGGCCGTCATCAGCCTGGATCCGTTCCAGGCGCAGCAGACGCGGGTCGAGGCGCCGTTCTGGCTGTTCGGCGAGGCCGATGCCGGCCAGCTGTCCGCCGAAGACCTGCTGACGGAAACCCGCGAGACCTGGCACGAGAAGCACCGCACGCTGACGCTGACCCCCGACCAACCTTATCGCGTGTGGCGGCTTTCGCTGCACGGATGAAGCCCGCGCCCAACGCCATGATGAGTAAATCCCAACCCATTCAGGACGATCCCCTCTGGTACAAGGACGCCGTCATCTACCAGTTGCACGTCAAATCCTTTTTTGACTCGAACGGCGACGGCGTCGGCGACCTGCCAGGCCTGATCTCCAAGCTGGACTACATCGCCAGCCTGGGGGTCAACACCATCTGGCTGTTGCCCTTCTACCCCTCGCCGCGCCGCGACGACGGCTACGACATCGCCGACTACCGCGGCGTGCATCCGGACTACGGCACCATTGCCGACGTGCGCAAGCTGATCCGGGCCGCGCACGCGCGCGGCCTGCGCATCATCACCGAGCTCGTGGTCAACCATACGTCGGACCAGCACCCGTGGTTTCAACGGGCGCGCGCGGCCAAGCCCGGTTCGGCGGCGCGCAATTTCTATGTGTGGTCCGACAACGACAAGGCTTATGCCGGCACGCGCATCATCTTCTGCGACACCGAAAAGTCGAACTGGACCTGGGACCCGGTG
Organism: Achromobacter sp. UBA4530; assembly: GCF_002388205.1. NCBI lineage: Bacteria > Pseudomonadati > Pseudomonadota > Betaproteobacteria > Burkholderiales > Alcaligenaceae > Achromobacter > Achromobacter sp. UBA4530. The sequence goes on from NZ_DGMA01000007.1 coordinate 155,184, forward strand.
GCCAACGCCTATTTCTGGCACCGCTTCTATTCGCATCAGCCTGACCTGAACTACGACAACCCGCAGGTGCTCAAGGAAGTGCTGTCCGTCATGCGCTATTGGCTGGACATGGGCGTGGATGGTTTGCGCCTGGACGCGGTGCCCTACCTGGTCGAGCGCGAAGGCACCAACAACGAGAACCTGCCCGAGACGCATGACGTGCTCAAGCAGATCCGCGCGGTGATCGAAGCCGAGTATCCGGGCCGCCTGCTGCTAGCCGAAGCCAACCAGTGGCCCGAAGACGCGCAAGAGTATTTCGGCGCGGGCGACGAATGCCACATGTCCTTCCACTTTCCGCTGATGCCGCGGATGTACATGGCGATCGCACAGGAAGACCGCTTTCCGATCACCGACATCATCCGCCAGACGCCCGACATTCCGCCCACCTGCCAATGGGCCATCTTCCTGCGCAACCACGACGAATTGACGCTGGAAATGGTGACCAGCCGCGAACGCGATTACCTGTGGAATGTCTATGCCGCCGAGCCGCGCGCCCGGATCAACCTGGGCATCCGCCGCCGCCTCGCGCCGCTGCTCGAGCGTGACCGCCGCCGCGTCGAGCTGATGAACAGCCTGCTGCTGTCGATGCCCGGCACGCCGGTGCTGTACTACGGCGACGAACTGGGCATGGGCGACAACGTGCATCTGGGCGACCGCGATGGTGTACGCACGCCGATGCAATGGTCACCGGACCGCAATGGCGGTTTCTCTCGCGCCGATCCGGAGCGCCTGCCGCTGCCGGTGTTGATGGGCCCCTTGTACGGTTACGAGGCCGTCAACGTCGAGGCGCAGCAGCGCGACCCGCATTCACTGCTGAACTGGACGCGCCGCCTGCTGGCGCAACGCGGCCAAAGCCATGCATTCGGGCGCGGCACGCTGCGTTTCATCTTTGCCGGTAACCGCAAAATTTTGGCCTACCTGCGGCAATGGGAAGACACCACGATCCTGTGCGTCGCCAACCTGTCGAACGCGGCGCAGCCGGTCGAGCTTCACATGCAGGAGTTCAATGGCCGGGTGCCGGTGGAGATGCTGGGCGGCACGCCCTTCCCCGCCATCGGTGAACTGCCTTACCTGCTGACATTGCCGCCCTACGGCTTTTACTGGATGGACCTGAGCCAGGACGCCGCGCCGCCCGGATGGCATGCGACGGCGCCCGAACAGATGCCCGAACTGATCACGCTGGTGCTCAAGACGCGCGGTGGCGCGGCGCTGACCGATGCGTCGCGCGCCACGCTGGAACGTGAAATCCTGCCGCAGTATCTGGCGCGCCAGCGCTGGTTTCCCGGCTCCGAACCGCCCTCTCGTGCGCGCCTGGCCTACGCCACCCCGTTCGAATCGGCGGACGGCGAATACTACTGGGCCGAGATCGAGCCCGAGGACGGCGCCAAGGGTATCCGTGCGCAGGCGCCCTTCGTGCTGGTCTGGGACGAAACCGCCGTCATCCAGTACGCGATTGCCCGCGTGCGCCGCGGCGCCGAGGTCGGTGTGCTGGCCGACGCCTTCCTGCAGCCGGGGTTCGTGCGCAGCACGCTCAAGGCCATGCAGGCCGGTGCGGAGCTGGACGGACGCAGCGGCGGCAAGCCGGGCGACAAGCCGGGCGTGATCCGCTTCCTGCCCGAGGCCGGCCTGAAAGACATGGACTTCGATGGCGACGTGGACATGCATTGGTTGTCGGGCGAACAGTCCAACAGCTCGGTCATCGTCGGCAACCAAGTCATCCTGAAGATCATCCGCAGCGTGCAGCCGGGCCTGTCTCCGGAATCGGAAATGACGCGCTACCTGACCCGCGCGGGCTACGGCAACATTCCGCCGCTGCTAGGCGAAGTGCAGCGCATGGACGCCGACGGGATCGTGCATACCTTGGCGGTGGCGCACGGCTACGTGCCCAACGAAGGCGATGCCTGGAGCTGGACGCTGGACTTCCTGAAGCGCACGCTGGCCAACGCGCTGCTGGTGGGGACCTCGCCCGAGGAGTACGAGGAAACGCTGCAGGGCTACGCGGTGATGGCCGCAACCATCGGCGAGCGCCTGGGCCAGATGCACACGGTGCTGGCGGCGCCCACCGATGACGCCGGCTTCCAGTCGCGCCCGGCCAGCGAGGCCGACGCCGAGGCCCGGGCCGAACAGGTGCGCGCGCTGCTGGACCGCGCCGAAAAGAACCTGCGGACCGCGCTGGACAAGCTAGAAGAGCCGTCGCGCGCCTGCGCCGAATGGTTCTTCGAGCATCACGCGCGCCTGGCCGAGCGGGTGTCCGCCATGGCGCAGGCCGAGGCCGGGTCGCCCTGGCTGCGCATCCATGGCGACTTCCACCTGGGCCAGGTGCTGGTCGCGCAGACGGACGCCTACCTCATCGACTTCGAGGGCGAACCGATCAGCAGCCTGGAGGCGCGGCGCGCGCTGGCCTCGCCGTACAAGGACGTGGCCGGCATGCTGCGCTCGTTCGACTACGCGGCGGCATCCATTGCCCGCACCGACCTGATTGGCGGCGCGCATCTGGACGCCAACGCGGGCGCGGACGAGGTGCCGGCGCCGACCGTTGCGCCGGCCGAACAGCGCGACGCACTGCTGTCGCGGTTCCGGCAGCAGGCGTGCGACGCCTTCCTGCAGGGTTACCGTGGCGCGCGCGGTGGAGACCTGGCCGACGGCGCGGACCGCGAGAACACGCTGCTGACGCTGGCGCAGCTTGAAAAGGCCGCCTACGAAGTCAGCTACGAAGCCGCCCACCGTCCGGACTGGATCTCGATTCCGCTGTGCGCCCTGACAGAACTGGCGCGCAGTGTCCTGCTTTCCGCCGCCATCGACGCCGAAGGAAAAACGCCATGAGCGGAGCTCAAACCTCTTCGCCCTCCGCCGATGTGGCGGAGGGTCATATCAACCCGCAGGAACTCACCGCGCTGGCCCACGGGCTGCATGACAATCCATTCGGCGTGCTGGGCCCGCAGAATGGCTGGCTGCGCGTCTTCGTGCCCGGCGCCTCAAAGGTGGCGGTCCTGGATCCGGACGGCGAACGCACGGCATTGACGGAACAGGCGCAAGGCCTCTTCATCGGCCGCGCGCCCTACGCCCAGGCGGGTGACGGGTCGTCGTACCGCCTGGCGATCCAATGGCCGGCGGCCGAGCAGATCACCGCGGACCCATACGCCTTCGGCGCGCTGCTCGACGACACCACGCTGCAACGGCTGGCGCAAGGCGCCTGGCGCGAGGCTGGCGAGGCGCTCGGCGCGCATCTGGTCGAGGTCGACGGCGTCAGCGGCCTGCGCTGCGCGGTCTGGGCGCCCAACGCCCGACGCGTCGCCGTGGCGGGCGACTTCAACGGCTGGGACGCCCGCCGCCATGGCATGCGGCTGCGCCATGCGGCAGGCGTCTGGGAGATCTTCATTCCGGGCGTGCGCCCTGGCGAACGCTACAAGTTCGCGATTACCGACCGCAACGGCAATCAGTTCATGAAGGCGGATCCGATGGCGCGGCGCAGCGAGATGGCGCCGGCCACGGCTTCGATCGTGGACGACCCCGCGCCCTACACCTGGTCCGATGAAGACTGGATGCACGGACGCGGCGCGCGTCAGTCGCCCGATGCCCCCATCTCCATTTACGAAGTCCACGCCGGGTCCTGGGCAGACTGCGAGTCTGGCGTCTGCGGCTGGGACCAGATGGCCGACAAGCTGCCCGGCTACGCCCGCGCCATGGGGTTCACGCATCTTGAGCTGATGCCGATCATGGAGCATCCGTTCGGCGGCTCGTGGGGCTATCAGCCCCTGGGCATGTTTGCGCCGACCGCGCGCTACGGCCCGCCCGAGGCCTTCGCGCGTTTCATCGACCGCTGCCACGCGGCAGGCATCGGCGTGATTCTGGATTGGGTGCCCGCCCACTTCCCGGACGATGCGCACGGGCTGGCCGCCTTCGACGGCACCTCGCTCTATGAATACGAGGACCCGCGCGAAAGCTATCACCCCGACTGGCACACCATGGTCTACAACCTGGGCCGCAACGAGGTGAAGGCCTTCATGATCGCCAGCGCGATGCATTGGCTGCGGCGTTTTCATATCGACGGGCTGCGGGTGGACGCCGTGGCGTCGATGCTCTACCGCGACTACAGCCGTCAGCCTGGTGAATGGATCCCCAACCGCTATGGCGGCCGCGAAAACCTGGAAGCCGTCCAATTCCTGCAGGAGTTGAACGACACGGTGCGCGCCGAGGTGCCGGACGCGATCATGGTGGCCGAGGAATCGACCGCGTGGCCCGGCGTGACCGCGCCCGTGTCGGAAGGCGGCCTCGGGTTTCACTACAAATGGAACATGGGCTGGATGCACGACACGCTGCGTTATCTGTCGCAGGATCCCATCCATCGCCGCTACCACCACCACGACATCACGTTCGGCATGGTGTATGCCTTCAGCGAGCGCTTCATCCTGCCGCTGTCGCATGACGAAGTGGTGCACGGCAAGGGTTCGCTGCTGGGCAAGATGCCCGGCGACACGCAGACCCGGCTGGCCAATCTGCGCGCGTACTACGGCTTCATGTGGGCGCACCCCGGCAAGAAGCTGCTGTTCATGGGCGGCGAACTGGCCCAGCCCGCCGAATGGAACCACGACGCCACGCTGAACTGGAACCTGCTGGATCACGCAGGCCACCTGGGCATTCAGCGCCTGGTGGCCGACCTGAACCGGCTGTATCGCGACGTGCCGGCGCTGCACGCGCGGGATGCGGACCCGTCAGGTTTCGCGTGGACGATCCTGGACGATCAGGACAACAGCGTCGTCGCCTTCCTGCGCACCGACGGCCAGCAGCAGATGCTGGTGGTGTCGAACTTCACGCCGGTCACCCGGCACGATTACCGCATTGGCGTTCCGCGCGCCGGCCGCTGGGCCGAACGGCTGAACACCGATGCGTCCCACTACGGCGGGTCCGGCCAGGGCAACCAGGGCGGGGCTCACACCGGCGACATGGCTGCCCATGGGCAGCCGCAGGCCCTGTCGCTCACCCTGCCGCCTCTCTCGACCCTCTTCCTGATGCACGAAGGCTGAATCCATGGATCCGTCCCAACTGACCCGTATCACCGGCGGCCAGCCGACACCGCTGGGCGCCACCAGCGACGGCCTCGGCGTGAACTTCGCCGTGTTCTCCGCGCACGCCACCCGCATCGAGCTGTGCATCTTCGACCCCAAGGGCCGCAAGGAATTGCGGCGCTTCGACCTGCCCGAATGCACGGACGAAATCTGGCATGGCTACCTGCCGGATGCGCAGCCCGGCCTGCTGTATGGCTACCGGGCCCACGGCCCGTACGATCCGCAGAACGGGCACCGCTTCAATCCCCACAAGCTGCTGCTGGACCCGTACGCGCGCCAGTTGAGCGGGCCGCTGCACTGGAGCCCCGCCCTATTCGGCTACCGCATGAATCATTCGCGGGCGGACATGAGCTTTGACCGCCGCGACAGTGCGCCCGCCATGCCCAAGGCCATCGTGGCCGATGAAGTCCCGTTCAACTGGGGCAACAGCAAGGCGCCGTGCACCTCGTGGAACGACACCACCATCTACGAGGTCCACGTGCGCGGCGCCTCGATGCAGCGCGAAGACCTGCGCCAGCCGCTGCGCGGCACCTGCGCCGCCCTGGCCGATCCGCATTTCATCGAACATCTGCAACGGCTCGGCGTGACGGCGGTGGAGCTGCTGCCTGTCTACGCCTTCCTGCAGGACCACTTCCTGACCGAGCGTGGCCTGCGCAATTACTGGGGCTACAGCACCCTGTCGTACTTTGCGCCCGAGCCCGGCTACCTGATGCAGCACCCCAACGAGCTGCGGCTCGCCATCCGCCGCCTGCACGCGGCGGGCATCGAGGTCATCCTGGACGTGGTCTACAACCACACCTGCGAAGGCAACGAGATGGGGCCGACCTTGTCCTGGCGCGGCCTGGACAACGCCAGCTATTACCGCCTGATGCCGGGCGAAGAGCGCTACTACATCAACGACACCGGCTGCGGCAACACGGTCAACATGTCGCATCCGCGCGTGCTGCAGATGGTGACCGACTCGCTGCGCTATTGGGCCACGTCCTACGGCGTGGACGGCTTCCGCTTCGACCTGGGCGTGACGCTGGGTCGCGAGGGCAACGGCTACGACCCCGGCTCGGGGTTTTTTGATGTCATCCTGCAGGACCCGGTCCTGTCCAAGCTCAAGCTCATTTCCGAGCCGTGGGACATCGGCCCCGATGGCTACCAGCTGGGCAACCATCCGCCCGGGTTCGCGGAGTGGAACGACAAGTTCCGCGACACCACCCGCCGCTTCTGGCGCGGTGACGAGGGCATGCGCGGCGATATGGCGGCCCGGCTGTGCGGGTCGCGCGACATCTTCGATCGCCGCCATCGCCGCCCCTGGTCGACCGTCAACTACGTGGCCTCGCACGACGGCTTCACGCTGGCAGACATCGTCAGCTACGACGGCCGCCATAACGAGGCCAACGGCGAGGACGGCAACGACGGCCATTCCGAGAACTTCAGCCACAACTGGGGCGCCGAAGGGCCCACCGACGATCCGCAGATCGTGGAGACGCGCGGCCGCGTGCAGCGCGCGCTGCTGGGATCGGCCATGCTGTCCGACGGCACGCCGATGCTGCTGGCCGGCGACGAATTCGGCAACAGCCAGGAAGGCAACAACAACGCCTACTGCCAGGACAACCCGATTTCGTGGCTGGACTGGACGCAGGCGCAGAGCGACGCCGGCCGCGCGCTCAGCCGCTATGTCGGCCGCCTGACCGCGCTGCGCCGCGCGCATCCCAGCGTGCGCAGCGCCCGCTACGGCGATGCCGGCCAGGAGATCCTGCCGGGCATCCCCGCGATTTCCTGGTTCGACGCTTCCGGCGCGCAGCTGGACGGTCCGGCCTGGGAAGCGGAGCAGGAACGCGTGATGGGCTTGCGGCGTGCCGCGCAGCGCCCCGAAGGCGGCGCCGACGTGACGCTGTTGCTGATGAACCCTACCCACGAAGCGGTCACTTTCACGCTGCCGGAGCCCGCGATCGCCTGGTCGTTGGAGCTGGATTCGGACAAGCCCGCCGCGCCCGCGCCGTGGGACGAGCCGACCGTGACGGTGGCCCCGCATAGCCTGGTCCTGCTGGCCCAGCGTGCGGAACCCGGAGAAGCGCCATGACGCATTCGTATTCCTATGGCGCGATTCCGCTGGAGAGCGGCGTCACGCGCTTCCGGCTGTGGGCGCCCAGCGCCCCGCCCGGTCTCGCGTTGGAGGTCGAGGGCCATCCGCCCATTCCGATGCGCCCCGGCCCGGATGGCTACGCGCAGGCCGACGTGGACTGCGCGCCGGGCACGCGCTACCACTATCGGCTGGACGAGAACACCGTCATGCCCGATCCCGCCTCCCGCCTTCAGGACGGCGACGTGCATGGCGACAGTATCGTCTTGGAGCCTGGCGCCTACCGCTGGCGCCACCCGGAGTGGACCGGCCGTCCGTGGGAAGAAACGGTCATCTACGAGGTCCACGCGGGTCTGGCCGGCGGCTACGCAGGCCTGATCGCGCGGTTGCCGGAACTGGCGGCCATGGGCATCACCATGCTGGAACTCATGCCCATCGCCGATTTTCCCGGCGAACGGAACTGGGGCTACGACGGCGTGCTGCCGTATGCGCCCGACACCGCATACGGCTCGCCGGACGACCTGAAACAGCTCATCGACGCAGCGCATGGCCACGGCATGGGCGTGATGCTGGACGTGGTCTACAACCACTTCGGGCCGGACGGCAATTATCTGTCCGGCTACGCCGCGCCCTTCTTCCGAACCGACATCGACACGCCGTGGGGCGCCGCCATCGACTTCCGCCAGGAAGCCGTCAGCACGTACTTCAAGGAGAACGCGCTGTACTGGCTGACCGAATACCGCTTCGACGGCCTGCGTCTGGACGCCGTCCACGCCATCGCCGGACACGAGTGGCTGCACGAGCTGGCCCGCTTCGTGCGCGATGGCGTCTCGGCCGAGCGCAACGTGCATCTGGTCGTTGAAAACGACGACAACCGGGCCAGCTTGCTGCGCGGCGACTTCGAGGCGCAATGGAACGACGATGCGCACCATGTGCTGCACCATCTGCTGACCGGCGAATCGCGCGGCTATTACGCCGACTACGCCGAGGCGCCCGCGCAGGCGCTGGCCCGCTGCCTGGCCGAGGGCTGGGTGTACCAAGGCCAACCGTCGCCCTATCGCGGCGGCCAGCCACGGGGCGAGCGCAGCGCGGACCTGCCGCCCACCGCCTTCGTGCTGTTCCTGCAAAACCATGACCAGACCGGTAACCGCGCACGCGGCGAACGGCTGACCGCCCTGGTCGACAACACCCAGCGGCTGCGGGCGGCCGTGGCGCTGCAACTGCTGGCGCCGCAAATCCCCTTGATCTTCATGGGCGAGGAACGGGGATCGCGCGCGCCGTTCCTGTACTTCACGAGCCATACCGACCCGGAACTGGCGCAGGCCGTGCGAGACGGCCGACAGCGCGAGTTCTCGGCCTTTCCGGAGTTTGCGGGCGACTCGCCCACCGCGCAGCTGCCCGACCCGAACGACGAATCCACCTACCACGCCAGTTCGCCCTGGCAGGACGAGCCGGATTCGGCCGAGTGGATGCGCGACTATTCCGCGCTACTGCAACTGCGGGCGCGGTCGATTGCGCCACGCCTGGCGGGTGCGGTCAGCCTGGGTGCCGCGGCGGTCGGCGATCGCAGCGTGTTCGCGCGTTGGGAACTGGCCGACGGCGCCCGCCTGACGGTCTACACCAACCTGGGTCCCATGCCTCAGACCGTGCCGGAATCGCTCATGCCCGGCCCGGATGTGTTCACGACGTTGCTCTTCGAATCACCCGCCGGCGGGCGCGACCGCCTCTCACAAGGCGAGCTGTGCCCGGACTGCACCGTGTGGCTGCTGGAGGAACCGGCATGAAGCGCGCCAAGGCCGAGCCGGACGGCTTATCCGCATTGGCCCAAGACGCCGGCATCGCGGAACACTGGTCAGATGCTCGGCAGCGGCCGCAACAGGTGTCGCCCGATACGTTGCGTGCGCTGCTTGCCGCCATGGACCTGCCGGCCGCCACGGCGCGCGACATCGAGGACAGCCGCCGCCGGCTGGCGGAGCAGGCCGCGGACGCCCTGCCGCCCATGGTGGTGACGCGCTGCAACGCCCGCACCGCATTGCCCAAGACGGCGCGCGGTCCGTATCGCATCCTGTGCGAGTCTGGCCGCATCCTGGACGGCCACCTACAGGCGGGCGCGGACGGCGTGCCCTGCCTGGTTGCGCCTGACGAGCCCGGCTACCACCGGCTGCTGCTGACATCCGCCGAGGCGACGCTGGCGGTTGCCCCGCAAAAGGCGCCCAGCCTGGCCGACCTGACCGGCGCGGCCAGCCCGCGCTGCTGGGGTCTGGCCGCGCAGGTCTACAGCCTGCGCCAGGATGCCCATGCCGCCGTGCCGCGCACGCACGGCTTCGGCGATTTCGGCGCGCTGCGCGAACTGGCGGTGGCCGCCGCGGAGCAAGGCGCCGACATGCTGGCCATCAGCCCCGTCCACGCGATGTACACGGCACAACCCGAGCGCTCCAGCCCGTATTCGCCGTCCAACCGCCTCTTCCTGAACGTGCTGTACGCGGCGCCCGCCTCGGTGCTCGGGCAGGACGCGATGATGCGCGCGCTGTCCGGTGTGGAACCGGCCGAACTCACCGCGTTGGATGGGCTGGATCTCATCGATTGGCCGGCAGCCGCAGCGATCCGGTTGCGGGTGCTGCGCGCGCTGCATGCGGAGTTTGGGCGCAGCGGCGCCGTCAGCCAGCGGGCGCGCTACGCGCAGTTCTGCGAAGACCGCGGCCAGGCGCTGCGCGATCACGCGACCTTCGAAGCACTGCATGCCGCGCAGCGCGCGCCGGACGGCACCATCCCGCCGTGGCAGAAATGGCCGGCCGCCTTGCGCGATCCGGCCTCTTCACAGGTCAGGCGTTTTGCGCAGGACCATCCGCTTGAAGTGGATTTTCATCAGTTCGCGCAGTGGCTCGCAGCAGAAAACCTGGCCGCGGCACACGCGGCCGGCCGCGAGGCGGGCATGCGTCTCGGCCTGCTTGCCGACCTGGCAGTGGGCGCCAGTCCCGACGGCAGCCACGCATGGAGCCGGCAGGCCGACCTGATGCGCGGCATGTCGGTCGGCGCGCCGCCTGACATCTACAACCCGCTTGGACAGGGTTGGGGCCTGACCGCGTTTTCACCGCGCGCGCTGCACGCGAACGGCTACGCCGCATTCATCGAGATGCTGCGCGCGGTGCTGGCCCACACGGGCGGCGTGCGCATCGATCACATCCTGGGCATGGCGCGGCTGTGGCTGGTGCCGGAAGGCGCGTCGCCCGCCGACGGCGCCTATCTGCGCTACCCGCTGGACGAGATACTGGCGCTGATTGCGCTGGAGGCATGGCGCCACCGCGCCTGCGCCATCGGCGAAAACCTGGGCACGGTGCCCGAAGGGTTCGACGACCGGTTGAAGGACAACGGCGTGCTTGGCATGAACGTGCTGTGGTTCATGCGCCAGGCGCCGCAAGCGCAGCCGGAAGCGGGGGCCGAAGTTGCGAAGGCGCCGCGCTCCCATGCTGCGGGTGCAGAAGACGTAGGCCCAGACGAAGTGGACGCCGAATCGCCTGCCGGATTCACGCCGCCCGCCGAATGGCCGGAGAACGCCGCCGCCATGACCACCACCCACGACCTGCCGACTCTGCTCGGCTGGTGGGAAGCGCGCGACATCGACTGGCGCGTCAAACTCGATCTGCTGGGCGCCGACGACGACGAGGCCAGCCTGCGCGCCGCCCGCGCGCAGGACCGGGAGATGCTCTGCCGCGCCCTGGACCTCGATGTCGAAGCACCGCCCGACGAGGCGCCGGTCCCAGAGCTGTTGCGCTTCGTGTCGTCCAGCCCCTGCCCGCTGCTGCTGGTGCCGATGGAAGACATCGCCGGCGTGCTGGATCAGCCGAACCTGCCCGGCACCATCGATACCCATCCCAACTGGCGCCAGCGTTTGCCCTTGAGCATCCGCGCGACCTTTGCAGACCCCGCCGCGCAAACCCGCCTGGATGCCGCGCGCGCCGGAAGGAGACAATCTTGAGCACACCGCTAGCCACCGCCCGCCTGCAACTGCATGCAGGATTCACGCTCGATGACGCGTGCGCGCAGGTGGACTATTACGCAGACCTGGGCGTCAGCCATCTGTATCTGTCGCCCATCACGCGCGCGCGCGAGGGCTCCACCCACGGCTACGACGTCATCGACCATGCCGTCGTCAGTCCGGAACTGGGCGGCGAGCCCGCCCTGCTCCGCCTGGCCAGCGCCGCCCGCGCACGCGGCCTGGGCCTGATCGCGGACATCGTGCCCAACCACATGGCGGCGAATCCCGCGAACGCGTGGTGGCGCGACGTGCTGGCCAACGGCCCGGCAAGCGCGTTCTCGGGCTACTTCGATATCGAATGGAACCCGCCCGCGCCGGCACTGCGCAACAAGGTGCTGCTGCCGGTGCTGGGCGACCCGTACGGCGCGGCGCTGGAGCACGGCGCCATCACGCCGCAATGGGACACCGGCGCGTCCGCCCCCGAGCTGGACGTGCATGGACAGCGCTTTCCGCTGACGCCATCGTCGGTGCCGCGTGGCGCGGAGCGCCAGGCCTGGCTGCGCGAGCACGACCCGGCTCAGGCCGGCGGGCGTCAGCGCCTGCATGAACTGCTGGAACGCCAGCACTACCGTCTTGCGTGGTGGCGCACGGCGCCGGACCAGATCAACTGGCGGCGCTTCTTTGAGATCAGCGAACTGGTCGGCGTGCGCGTCGAGGACGAAGCCGTGTTCGACGCCGTGCACGCGCTGGTCCTGCGGCTATACGCGCAAGGTGTGCTCGACGGCCTGCGCATCGACCATATCGATGGACTGGCGTCGCCGGGCGGGTATCTGCGCCGGCTGTCGGCGCGGCTTGAACAGGCCAACGCCAACCGCCCCGCGGCGCTGCGCCAGGAGCAGCCCTACCTTGTGATCGAAAAGATCCTGGCGCATGACGAGGCGCTGGACCCGCGCTGGCTGACGGACGGCACCACCGGCTACGACTTCATGGATCAGGTGAGCGCGGTGCTGCACGACCCGCAGGCCGAAGCGCCGCTGCGGGAGTTCTGGCAAACGCTGACCGGCGATGAACGCGACCCCGCTGAACAGTTGCGCGCAGCGCGGGTGCGCATGCTTGCCCGCCATTTCCCGGCGGAAAGGCAGGCGCTGGTGCGCTGCCTGGAACAGATCGCCGCCCGCGACCTGCGCACGCGCGACTGGACCGCCACGGCGATCGACCGCGCGCTGAGCGCCCTGCTGGCCGCCTTCCCCGTCTACCGCACCTATGCGGAGGACGAGGGCCGCAATCCGGCGGACGCGCAGCAGCGCGAGATCGCGGTCCAGGGCGCGGCGACGGCGATGGCGGCCCGCGAAGGCTCCGCCGACACGACGCTGCTGGCGCAGCTTGCGCAGTGGTTGAACGGCGAAACGGATCACCCCACCGCCCTGCGCCGCTTCCAGCAATTGACGCCGCCGCTGGCCGCCAAGGCGCTGGAAGACACCCTCTTCTACCGATACGGCCCGCTGCTGTCGCGCAACGAGGTTGGCGCGTCGCCGGCCTGCTTCAGCCTGTCTGCCGAGAGCTTCTTCGCCGCCAGCGTCGCCCGCGCGCGGACGCATCCCCGCGCCATGCTGGCCACCGCCACGCACGACCACAAGCGCGGCGAAGATACGCGGATGCGGCTCGCCGTCCTGACCGAAATGCCCGAACGCTGGCAGGAAGCGGCGCGCGGCTGGATAGACGCATTGCCCGGGGGCATCAGCCGCGCAGACCGCTACATGCTCATCCAGACGCTGATCGGCGCCTGGCCCTGCGAATGGCGTGCGGACCCGGCCGACTGGGCGCCCGACGCCCTGCAGCAATGGCTGGACCGGATCGGCCAATGGCAGGAAAAGGCCCTGCGCGAGGCCAAGCTGCACACGAGCTGGACCGATCAGGATCCCACCTACGAAGCCGCCGCGAAAGAATGCCTCGCATGGCTGGGCGGTGATCCCGAAGGCCGCCGCGTGCTGGCCAGCATTGCCGCCTTTGCGCTCGACATTGCGCCAGCCGGGATGGTCAACAGTTTCACGCAGACGCTGCTGCGCAATACGTTGCCGGGCGTGCCGGATCTTTATCAGGGCACGGATCTGTGGGATTTCAGTCTGGTCGACCCCGACAATCGCCGGCCGGTCGATTACGCCCTGCGCGCCAAGCTGCTCGCGGATGGTTCGCACGACGTAGCGATGGACCTGTCCGAATCGGCCTGGCGCACGGGTGCGGTCAAGCAGGCGTTGATCCACCGGCTGCTGATGGCCCGCCAGCGGGCACCCGAGCCTTTTACGGACGGTGACTTCCATGCCGTCGCTGCCGTGGGCGCCCGAGCCGATCTTGTCCTGTCGTATGTGCGGCAACACGACGGCCAGATCGCCCTCATTGTCGGGGCGCGAACGTGCGCACTGCAATTGACCGGTTATGCGCGCGGCAATGCAGCTGCGGCGCGGGCGTTCTGGACCGATACGGCGCTGCGTCTGCCTGCGGGCATCCCTGGTCTCTCGCTGCATGACGCGTTGACGGGACGCCGCGTGCGCGCAGGCGCAGACGGCTTGCTGCCGATCACCGAGCTGCTGCGAGACGGCCCGGCAGTACTCTGCCTGTCGGCCTAGCAAGGCTTTCAGACACAATTCGGCCCCGGACACGTCACGGAGGGAGACGCGGCCGGGGCCGTCAGGCACTACGCATCGAACCGCGCGCTGGTCACGCGGCTAGCGCAGCCAACGCATTTAGCGCTGAGTCTTGTTTTGCTGATTGGAAGACTGACCCTGCTGATTGCGGTCTTTTTCCATCTGCTGACCCGATTGGCCGGGTTGCTGACCCGGTTGGTTGCGGTCCCGGGGATTCTCCTGGGATTGTTGCTTTTGCGGTTGCTTCTGCTGGTCGGGTTGGTTCTGGTTGGCCATTACACGTCTCCTGAATAGAAGCGGAGATATTCCGCACTTATCCTTGAGCAACCGCCGTGCCCAACCCGGTGCGCAGGGGGGAAGCGGGGATGGCTATTTTCGGGGACGGAGGCAGCGGGCGGAATTCCCGCGCCGATCGGTAAAAACTACCCTTGCACAGGCGCTACAGCAAGGTGGAGTGCACAACCGGGCGGCCCGGTTCCGCTTCCTGGCTGGGACCGTCGAACGCATCCAGCCAAGACGACGCATAGGCGGCGGGCGCCGCCAGCGGCTCGCCGCCGTCGCGCTGCGTCCGCAGGCGCATGATCAACTCGTCAAGCGGCATGGGACGGCCCAATGAAAAGCCCTGACCATAGCGGCAGCCGGCCGCACGCAGAGCGGGTATGTCGGCCACGTTCTCCACGCCTTCCGCGACCACGCGCCAGCCCAGGCGGGTCGCCAGCTCCGCAGCCGTGCGCAGAACCTCGAAGGCAACGGCGCTGCGCCGCATGCGCGTGACGAAATACTGGTCGATCTTCACTTCGGACAGGGGAAGCGCGGACAGCAGCTTCAGGGACGCATGGCCGGTGCCGAAGTCGTCCAGACTGACCTCGCAGCCCGCCTCTTCCAGCCGCAGCAGCGACGCGCGCAGCACATCCAGGTCGTGGATGGGCTGGTCTTCGGTCAGTTCGACGCGCACCAGCGACGGGGGCAATTCCGCGGCGCGTACGCGGTCAAGCAGGAAATCCACGCAGCGCAGTTCGGACAGCGTCGTGGCGGGCGCATTGATCGCCAGCGGCACGGCCACGCCGACGCGGCGCAGCGTCTGCAGCGCGTCGATGACCCGCACGCACACGCGTTCAAACAACATGCCGTCCAGCCCCAGCCGGTTCACCGCAGGGATGAAGTCGGCAGGCATGACGATGCCCAGTTGCGGATGCTGCCAGCGCACCAGCGCTTCGGCAGAAACGATGCGACCTGTCAGCAGGTCGACCTGCGGCTGCAACAGCACGCGCAGCCCATCACGTCCGGTGACCATGGCGGTAATTTCCGCATCGCTGACCACGGGTTGTCGGCAAGACTCGGTATTGATCATCGGCTTGCTCCAGATGCGTCCCGACAGGTTGCCTGCGCTGTCCGGGCGCAGATTGGAACACGATATTGACGCATTCTGCGCTCTCCACGCCATAAAGTCACACACATGTAACCAACGGTGTTAAGGTGCGCAAATTCATGTTTGGCGCGGGTTTCCGGGCGGCTCGAGTGCCGCTTCGTCCGGCTTTTGTGCCGCGGGTTTCCGCCGCGGGGTGCAATCTCCCGCCCTTGTCTTGTCGACATGGTAGGGTTGCCATCTTTCCGGCCTGCCCAGCCAATTTTTCCGCTGCATTTCATCCGCGTGACTAGTCTGCTTACCCGTTGGCGCGCCTCCCTGCGCAATGTGCTGTGGCTCGATGCCCTGCAAGCCGCCGCCATCAGCGCGGCCCCCGTCATCCTTGCCGTGCTGGTGCACGAACCGCGCCTGGGCTGGACCGCCATCGCCGCGTTCTGGGCCTGCTTCGGCGACCCCGGCGGTCCGCTGCGCAAGCGCGCCGGGTCAATGCTGGCGCTGGGCCTGATCGGCGCCCTGTACTGCCTGCTGGCCAGCGCCAGCGCCTCACATGTCTGGTTGCTGTTGCCGCTGACCTTTGTGTGCTGCACCTTCGGCGGACTGCTGCGGGTGCTGGGCCCCGCCGCCGCCATCGTGGGCACGCTGCTGTCGGCCGGCTTCGTCGTGGCCGCCGAGCTGCCGGCCCCGACGCTTACCGAAAGCCTCTGGTACACGTTGTTCTTCCTGGCGGGCGCGGTGTGGGCAATTTTGATGACGGCGCTTGTCTGGCGCCGCCGGCCCTGGAAGGACGCCACCCATGCGGTCGCCCACTGCTACCGGGGTCTCGCGGACTTTTCCGATGCGCTGGCCCGCATGTATTCCGGCCTTGCGCCGGCCGCGGGGCCGCAGGCCTGGAGCGCCGTCGTCCGACCGCAGCGCAGCGCCCAACGCGCCGCGCTGGAAGCCGCCCGCGTCCGGATCCGCGAAGTGCTGGACGCCCGCCCGTCGCGCCGGGCCCGCGCGCATCAATTGCTTTACCTGCTGGACAGCGCCGAGGACAGCTTCATTGCGCTGGTCGCCGCCGCCGACCTGCTGGAGTCCAATGCGCCGCGCTGGCTGGGCCGCAGCGCCGGGGCGCACCTGTCGCACGCGCTGCATCGCTACGCCAGCGTCTGCAACGCGATCGCCAGCACGTCCGACGTCAGCGACGCCAAGCAGGCCGAGTGCCTGCGCGAGCGCCTGGCCCACTACAACGCCGGACTACGCGACCTGCGCGGCGGGGCCATGGCTTATGCGCCGGACCTGGCCTCCGTGGTGCCGGTGCTCGACCGCCTGCTGCACAACGCCCAGGCGGTCACGCAGTCGCTGTTCGATCTGGGCGCGACCCCCGCCGCGCCCGCGCACCGCGCCAGCGATGGCACCGGCGCCCGGCAGGCCTGGCGCACGCTGCGCCAGAACCTGCGGTTCGAATCCGATGCCTTCCGCCATGCGCTGCGGGTCGGCGTGGGCGCCACCATTGCCGTGGCCCTGTCCAAGACCTTTGCCGTCAATCACGGCTATTGGATGTCGCTGACGCTGATCTTCATCCTGCAGCCCTACTTTGCGACCACCTGGCAGCGCACCGTCGAGCGGGTGATAGGCAGCGTGGCCGGCGCCATCAGCGCCTCGTTGCTGGGCCTGTTGCTCACGACGCCGCTGTCCGTGGCGCTGGCGGTCCTGCCTATCGCGCTGGGCACGTTTGCCGCGCGCACCGTCCACTACGCGCTGTACACCTTCTTCCTGACGTCGCAGTTCGTGCTGGTCAGCCACATCCAGCAGCCCGAGATCTACGAACCGACGCTGGCCGCACTGCGCGCTTTCAATAGCGTGCTGGGCGGCATTCTGGCGCTCTTGGTCGGCTTTCTGGTCTGGCCCGAGAAAGAGCCGCGGCAGCTGGCCGGCGCCCTGGCGCGCGCGTTGCAGCGGCATGCCGATTACGCCCTGGCGCTGGCCCAGGAAAAAAGCGGCGACGCCGCTTCCCGCGACATCGTCGGCCTGCGTCGGCTCGCCTGCCTGTCGGCCGACAACGCCGAGGCGTCGCTCCAGCGGCTGCAGCAGAATCCGGTGCATCGCGACCGTAACGTGGACACCGCCGTGAACCTGCTCAACGCCATGCGCCGCATCACGGCGGCGGGCACCGTGCTGGAGATCCAGCCAGCGCTGCCGCCAGAATCCCCGGCGGCTTCCGCACTGCGGGATTACGGCGCGGTGCTGGCGCACGTGCTGCATCCGGAAGGCTCCGGCCCTGTCCCCGAGGCCCGCGGGATGGCGGTGCCCGCTGCCATTGCCGAAGCCGAACCGGCGCTGGCCGCGCCGCTCGACCGCATCGCACAGCAGGCGCGTCAGATCCGCCAACTACGCGACCGCGTGCAGCGTGATCCGGCGCCGCAATAGCCGCATGCAATAGCCGCTTGCAATGGCGGCTTGCAATGGCGGCTTGCATTGAGCCGGCGGGGCGAAACTCCAACCGGCTTGATGCGCATCAATGGAGCGCCCTGGTTAAACGGCAACCATACGGACATGGCTTGTTCAACCAAGGAGGCCCACCATGTACCGCCGCATTTCCGTCCACCTGGACCACGGGTTTGACTGCAAGCGCCGCACCGCGCTGGCGCTGGAACTGGCCAAGCGCCACAAGGCCGAACTGGTGGGGGTCTACGCCAGCTCCGCGCCGCCGCAGTACTACTACGGCGAATCCGTCATGATGTCGCGCACGCTCAACATCATGAAGAACCTGCAGGCCCAGAACCGCGGCGAGGTGCAGAACGCCTTTCTGGAATCCGCCGCCATCGCAGACGTACCGGCCGTCGTCCGCGCCGGTGAATCCTCGCCCAGCGCCACCGTCGCCCTGCACGGCCGCGCCAGCGACCTCATCATCGTCAGCCAGCAAAACCGCGACGATGTCGAGGCCGCCCACGAAAACGAATTCGTCGAACAAACCCTGCTGACCGCCGGGCGCCCCGTCCTGGTGGTGCCGTCCAGCGGCGAATTCCCGGTCGTTGGCGACCGCGTCCTGCTCTGCTGGGACGGCAGCCGCGAAGCCGCCCGCGCACTGGCCGATGCCACCCCGCTGCTGCAAAGCGCCTCGCATGTCGTCGTGCTGACCATGGACGAAGGCGCGGCCACCCGCAACGTCGAATCCATCCCCTTCGAAGATCTGGTCACCTACTTCGTGGCACACGGCATCTCCGCGCCGGACCACGTGCGCCGAGACATCAAGGGCGTTGGCGTCGGCAGCACCATCCTGAACGCCGCCGCCGATTACAGCGCCGACCTGATCGTCATGGGCGCGTACGGCCACAGCAAATTCCGGGAATGGGCGATGGGCGGCGCCACCGCCTCCATCCTGAAGAGCATGACGGTGCCGATCATGTTCTCGCACTGAAGGCTTAGCCCGCACAAACGCCGACGCCGCGTCCACAAAGGGCGCGGCGTCGGCGTATTCAATATCGGCGCATCCGCCGGCGCCATACTCGCGCCGGCAATCGGCCGCGCGGCATCACGCAGCCACGAGGTTCGCGTCTCGCACCGGCGTCAGCACCGGCTTGCCGGCAAAATGCGCCGTGGCGTTTTCCAGGAACAACGCCACGGTCGCCGCCACCGCTTCCGGCGAACGTCCTGCGCTGTGCGGCGTCAACACCACGTTGTCCAACTGCTTGAGCGCATCGGGAATGGTCGGCTCGCCGTCCACCACGTCCAGTCCGGCGCCGGCAATGCGCTTCTCGGCCAGCGCGGCAATCAACGCGTCCGTGTCGACCACGCTGCCGCGCGCGATGTTGATCAGATAACCGTCCCGACCCAACGCCTCCAGCACGCCGGCGTCCACCAGATGATGCGTGCCGGCGCCGCCGGGCGTGGCCACCACCAGAAAATCGGACTCGGCCGCCAACGCGCGCGGATTGTCGAAATATGTGTAGCCGGACTCAGGACGGGCGCGGCGGTTGTAATACCCCACGCTCATGCCAAAGCCATTCGCGCCGCGCCGGGCGATTCCCAGGCCAATCGTGCCAAGGCCCAGAATGCCCAGCCGCTTGCCGCTGACCTGCGGGCCCATGAACCCGCTCCAGTGCCCCTGCCGGACCCAGGCGTCAGCCTGCGGCAGCCGGCGCGCGGCGCCCAGCAGCAACGCCATCGCGTGGTCGGCAACGGACACGGCGTTGGCGCCGGGACCATTCGTGACCTCGATGCCACGTGCGTGCGCCGCAGCAAGGTCAATATTTTCATAGCCGACGCCCAGCGAGCACACGATGCTCAATTGGGGCAGCGCCGCCATTTCATCGGCGCGCAGGCCGGTGGCGCCGCGCGTCAGGACGGCACGAATCCCGGCGCCGTGGTCCTGGATGGCCTGGGCGCGGGTCTGGTCGGTGGTGGCGAGGATCGGGCGAAAGCCCTGGGATTCGATGAGGGGAAGATAGTCCTGAACGCTGTCGATCAGGATCAATAAGGGGATGCTCATGTCGGGCTGCGGGTCTATGAGGGTTGCTGCTGAAACCCGCAGATCTTACGCCCGACGCGGCGAGCGCGCCAGGACTGGCGCCGGGATGGCCCACCGATGCGGCGTGTGCCGCCGCAGTCCCTCCTGATGCGGCCCGCCAGACGCGCGCACGCGCCCGGCGGCCGTCAGCGCGTCAAGGCGCTATATGCGTCCCATCAGCAGCAACACAATGAGCACGATCACGACAATGCCAAGCAGGCCGCTGGGGTAATAGCCCCAGCTACGGCTATGGGGCCACGCAGGCACGGCGCCGATAAGCAGCAGGATCAGGATGATCAGCAGGATGGTCGACATAATGACTCCTTGGTCTTATTGGTTCGAGTTATGTAAGAGCGACGCCTCAGGCGTCTTTCGGCGGCACGATTTCCTTGACCGGCGGGGACAGCGGCGGCAGATCCACGTCCGGCTCATCGGTATCCGGGTCCACGGGCAGGTCGCCCGGCGGCGAGCCGGGGGGAATGGGGTCCGGCTTCGGCGGCACATGTAGTTGCAGGACGGTTTGCATTGCACTCTCCTCTGAAGATTCTCTCGCGGGCGGCGCTGCCGGTCCGGCGGGCGGTTCCGGTAGCACGATTGCCGACAACGCCTTCAGCAAGCGCCGTGCCCAAACCCGCGCGCCGCCCGGCGCGGGGCGTCCGGGAACGCGGCATGCTGGGTCGGGGCGCTACCGCGCGCACCCGGAGATTGAATGAGTACCCGCACGCAAAACGACCCGGATCCCCTGCCCGTCGAAGAGGCGGCGCTGACCTATGTGGACGACACGGAACCCGGCTACACCCGCGTGCGGGTCAATGGCCATACGTTCCACTACCTGGACGAGAAAGGCGCCCGTATCACCAACGAATCGGAGATCCAGCGCATCAACGCGCTGGCGATTCCGCCGGCCTACGAAAATGTGTGGATCTGTCCAATGAAGGATGGGCACCTGCAAGCCACGGCGCGCGACGCGCGTGGCCGCAAGCAGTACCGCTACCACCCGGATTGGACGGCGGTGCGCGATGCCACCAAGTACAAGAACCTCCTGTCCTTCGGCCATGCCCTGCCGCGCATCCGGCGCCAGGTCGAGCGCGACATGAAGATACCGGGCCTGACGCAGGACAAGGTGATTGCCGTACTGGTGCGCCTGCTGGAGATCACGCTGATCCGCATTGGCGGACGCGAATACGCGCGGGCAAACAAATCCTACGGCCTCACGACGCTGACGCGCCGCCACACCACCGTGGCCGGTAGCCGCTTCCGGTTCCGGTTCCAGGGCAAGAGCGGCGTGGCGCACGATGTCACGGTCACGGACCGGCGAGTCGCCCGCATCATCAAGCAATGCCTCGACATCCCCGGCCAGCAGCTATTTCAATATCTGGATGCGGACGGCGACAAACGTCCGGTGGATTCGGGCGCGGTCAACGCCTACCTGCGCCACGCGGGCGGCGGGGAATACACCGCGAAACACTATCGCACGTGGGCGGGGTCGGTCATGGCCTATGCCGCGCTGCAGGCGCGTCCATTCGAGGACGAGCGCCAAGCCAAACAGGAGGCCGTGGACGTCATCAAACAGGTGTCCAAGCGTCTAGCCAATACGCCGGCCGTCTGCCGCGCGTGTTATGTGCATCCGGCGATCATGGAAGCCTACCTGACCGGCACGCTGCCGGCCCGCAAGGCCGCGCCGGCGGGTCCTCGCGGGCTCAGCGCCGACGAGCGGCGCCTGCTCGCTTTCCTTCATGAACAGCAGGCGGCCGATGCGTAATCAGAAGATCGACGAGCGCGCGTTTTTGGCACGGGGCTGCGGCGCGGAACCGTCGGCCCAGTTCGACTCGGTCTTGTTGTCGACCACTTCGCGCTTGTCGCGGGCGGCCTCGTCGGGCGTATCGGCATCGGGTTTGTCCGGTAGATTCGGCACGTCGACGGGACCGCTCGGCGGCAGTATCTTAGCGTTGTCCTGCGCGGATTTGTCGGCGCGCGCCGACGGGGTGGATTTGGGTGCGGACGAAGGTTTCATGGTGGTCTCCAGCCAGTGCGAACCTTCATCCTACGGCCCCTCGCCCGCTGGACAAACTGTCAAGACCTTCAAATTGCAAGCGGATGTGCCGCCGGGCGCCCTGCCCTTGTGTGGCTGCGCGGCGTCGGCCGTTCACAAGGAGATGCAATGCGAGACCCAAACTTCGAGCAATGTGTGCAAGCCTGCTATGAATGCGCGGTGGCGTGCGACCAGTGCGCCGCCAGCTGCCTGCGGCAGAATCCGGCGCAGCTCAGGGCCTGCATCGCCTTGTGCGTCGACTGCGCGGCAGTCTGCCGGCTATGCGCGGCCATGCTGGCGCGCGGCGGCGAATTTGCGCAAGCGCTGTGCACGTTGTGCGCGCTGGTATGCGATGCCTGCGCGCGCGAGTGCTCCACGCACGAATCCGAAAAATGTCAGATCTGCGCGGGCGCCTGCATCGCCTGCACGCTGGCATGCCGAGACATGGTCGAGGCGTAAGCCTCGTCCCGCCCCGCGGCCGTCCGGGCCGGCCGCGACGGCGCATTTTTCCGCCCGACAGTCAAGGAGCTTTCGATGGCCACGACGAATACCCCTATGCCTTCCGACTTCCCCGAGAACGGCCCCGACAATCGTGGCGCCTACAGGCGCTCGCGGCATCCGGAAAGCTGGATCGACGAGTTGGAAGCCACGCTCAGCGACAGCTCGGCAACCGACCTGGAGGCCTTGAAGGCGCGCCTGGGCGACCAGCTTCAAGCCACGCGTCAAAGCCTGCGAGACGCGTCCGACAACGCGCATGACCTCATGCGCGAAACCCTGGATTGCACCGAAGAATACATCCACGCGCGCCCCTGGCAGGCAGTTGGGCTGGCGGCGGGTGCGGCGTTTCTGCTCGGCATCATCGTCGGCCGGCAGTAGCCGGTCGGCACGGTCGCCGGGAACGGCGTTTGCTCGACTCTCGGGCGCAAGGCGCATCCCGCGCCGCCCAATGGGAGAAAACATGAGCACACCCAAGAACGCCCAGACCGGCGACCGCCCGCATCCCGTGCCGCCCATGCCGGGCCAGCACCTGGACGAACAGCCAGGCGTTGAAGCCGACATGGTGCTCAAACCGCAGTACCAGGCGCCCGGCTACAAAGGCAGCGGCAAGCTGCAGGACAAGGTCGCCATCATCACCGGCGGCGACTCGGGCATCGGCCGCGCGGTGGCCGTGCTGTTTGCGCGCGAAGGCGCCGACGTCGCGGTGCTATATCTGGACGAACACGAAGACGCCAAGGAAACCAGCCGCGCGGTCGAGGCCGAGGGCCGTCAATGTCTGCTGATCCCCGGCGACGTGCAGGATTCGGCCTTCTGCAACGAAGCAGTGGCGCAGGTCGTCAAGCATTTCGGCAAGCTCGACATCCTGGTCAACAACGCGGCCTTCCAATTGCACACCGACACGCTGCCGGAAATCAGCGACGAGAAATGGGACAAGACGCTGCGCACCAACATCACCGGCTATTTCTACATGGCGCGCGCGGCGCTTGAACACCTGAAGACGGGCGACGCCATCATCAACACCGGCTCCGTCACGGGCCTGAACGGCAGCGGCAAGCTGCTGGACTACTCGTCGACCAAGGGCGCGATCCATGCGTTTACCCGATCACTCGCATCCAATCTGGCCGAGCAAGGCATCCGCGTGAATGCGGTGGCGCCGGGCCCCGTGTGGACGCCCTTGAACCCGGCCGACCGAAGCGCCGAAGAGATCAAGTCGTTTGGCGAAAAGACGGATTTGAAACGCCCCGCCCAGCCCGAGGAAATCTCGCCGGCCTACGTCTTTCTGGCATCGCCCGAATGCTCGAGCTACATCACGGGCATCGTGCTGCCCATCACCGGCAGCGCCGGCGACTGAGCGGCTGGACATGACCGAGGGGCCGTACCTTTTAACGGCCGATCCCCCAGACACCTGCCGCGCCGTGCGCCGGACTTCACTTTTCCGGCACAACAGAAGCCGGCGCGGCGCGGGACGCCGGAGACACGGGCGGCGCTTCCCCCTTCGGCGCGGGGTGGATCTTCTCACCATTGACCGCCGGCTCACGCTGCAGCGCGCGGCTCATCGCATAGTGATCTTTCAGCATCGGCAAGGTGCGGACCGCAAAGTCACGCACCTGCGCGTCTTCTGACGCTTTCGCAGCAGTCTCAAACAGGCGGTTGGCGGTTGCGTGCGCGTCCACAGCCGCCTTCTGGATGTAAAGCTGGTCGAACGACGCGCCGGTCATGCCGCCCAGCTCGTGGAGCGTCGCGCGTTCAGGCTCGGCCGGCTGATCCGGCAGCGCCACGTTTTTCGCTGCGGCCAGCGCCTTCAGTTCTTTGTTCACCGCGGCGTGCTGTTCCAGCATCTTCGCCGCGAAAGCGCGCACCTGCGCATCCTGCGCGCGCTTGCCGGCGAGCTCGGCGGCCTGTACTTCAAACATGCCCGAGCCCGACGCCGCCTGCAGAAAGCGGGCGTCGGACGCGTCCAGTTCGGCGGCGTGGCTCACATGGCCAACGCCCGCCAGAACAAGCGCAGCGGCCACAGCCGCCAGCGAGGGAATGGTAAATGGCTTCATTGTTCTGTCTCCGTGAGCGGCCACGCGGCCTTCAGTTCGCGGTGGTCGGCGCTTCGACGCGGCGCGGCGGGTCCAGCGGATCGAAATCCTGCCATTTGCCGTCCTGCCAGCGGCCGTTCGCGCGCTCGATGTCCGTGCCGCCTGCCGCGCGCAGAATCTGACGCGCCTGCTGTTCGCGCCCAATATCCACATGCAGCGCCAGCATCACGCCCGCCTGCCGCACCGGCGGATGGGACTTCTCCGGTTCGCCCGGCGCCGTGCGCACGCGCTTCTTGCGGCCGATCACCCACATGGCGCCCGCCAGCGCGCCGATATAAGCGCCCACGCCCGCTGCCGCGATGGTGATGAAGATGGACGCGGCCAATTGCGCGGCGATCACCCCCGCCACCAAGGCGAACACCAGGCCCAGCAGCGACGCGCCGGCCACGGCGCCGAAGTGCCCGCCTTTGGCGTCCGGATCGGCGACGCGGTCGCCGCCCAACGGAAAGCGCCCGTGCTCGCCCGCAATGCTGACGTAGAACGTGTGGATGTCGTCCTCGGTATAGCCCTCGGCAAACAGCTTCTGGGCGGCCAGCGTGGCTTCGTCGAAGGTCTGGAACCGTGCAGCGACAATCAAGGACATGACAATCTCCCGGTAGAAAATTCTCCCAGCAGGAGCAACTTCCATACCCGCGCGGCGCCGCTCGGTCCTTGACTGGCAATCGCGGCATGGCGCTTGCTGCAATTCGATGGCAAATGGCGACGTCCACGGATGTGTCCTGGACGCGCTTTTCCCAACTTGGAGATTCCCATGCCCCGTATCCCCGACACCGACCTGAACCTTGACGACAGCGGCCGGCCCGACCTGGGCCCTAGCGACTCTTCCGATTCGGCCAGCGACCTGCCGCTGGACCGCCGGCACACCGACAGCGACTCCCAGGCCACCGGCGAACGCGAGAGCGTGGAACCGGACCTCGTGGACGACGACGGTGCAGACGTCGCCACCGATCGCATCACGGACGCAGACGAAGCCGGCATCTCGCGCGATGCGCCCGACCCGGTTCGCAATGGCGGCTAAGCCCGGCGCCTGCTTCGCGCCGCGCCAGCCGCGCAGCGCGAAGCGCAATGGTCACTTCCCTTCGGGCCGCTTCCCCGGATACTGACCGCCCTCCTCGTACTCGGGCCCTCCGTGGTTAGGCTTCTTGTCCGATTCCCGCTTGTAGGGTTCTTCCTTGTCGATCGCCTTATCCGCGCCAAACTGGCCGCTCTGGTTCGACGCTTCCGTTTCGTCCTTCGGGGTGTTGGCCTTGGACTTTCCCGGCTGTTGTTCGTGTTGGGTCGTCATGAATGCTCTCCTTGAAACGCGCCCGTCCGAAGATGGCGGACAGGCAGCGGCTCAATGCGCAAGCGCCGTGCCTGAAAAACCCGGGCACGGCACTTGCTCTGTCCCTGGTCGGGTCCGCCAACTACCGGACCAATTTCCCAAGGAGTCAGTCATGAAGCTGTCCAAAACGATTTGCCCCGCTTTCGCCCTGTGCTTTTCGGTCCTCGCCTTCCAGGCCTCCGCGCAGACTGGCGCTGCCGCCGTTCGCACGAACGATCAGATCGACAACCAATACAAGATGGACAAAAAGCAATGCGACGGCATGAAGGGCAACCAGAAGGATGTCTGCCAGCAACAGGCCGAAGCCACGCGCGACAAGGCCAAGGCAGACGCCAAAGCCGCCAAGGAAAAGGCCGAAGCCTCGCATGACGCCGCGAAAACGCGCAACGATGCCGACTATAAAGTCGGCAAGGAAAAGTGCGACGCCATGTCCGGTAATGCCAAGGACGCCTGCATGGCAGACCTGAAGACCCGCTACAACAAATAAGCGGGACTAGGCGGATTCCCGGGGCGGTCCACCCGCCCGGGAATTCTCGCCAGGCAGCGGATAGCCCGCTGCCGCGTATTCCTCAAGACGGTTGTAGAGCGTCTTGGGACTGATGCCCAGCACGGCAGCGGCTTGCTTTTTCACGCCGTTGCAGCGTTCGAGCGTCGCCAGGATAAGACGCCGATCGGCCTCTGCCAGCGTCTCTCCGACAGGCACGCTGACCTGACCGCCAGACGACTCGCCAGCCGGCGAGACCTGCGGCACCAGCATTTCCAGATCCAGCACATCGCCGTCAGCCATGATGAACGCGCGGCGAACAAAATTCTTCAGTTCGCGCACGTTGCCCGGCCATTCGTACTGCTCCAGTGCCGCAGCCGCTTCGGGCGAAAATGCCTTGTTCTTCCCGGATTCTTCGTTGAGCGTCTGCAGGAAGCGCTGCGCCAGAAACTGGATGTCGCTGCCGCGGTCGCGCAGCGCCGGCAGTTCGATGGGAAACACACTCAATCGGTAGTACAAGTCTTCGCGCAGCTTGCCTTCCTGCACGGCCTGTTCCGGATTGCGGTTCGTGGCGGCCACCACGCGGATGTCGCAGGCGATTTCGCGATTGGTCCCCACGCGCATGAACTGCCCCGTCTCCAGCACGCGCAACAGCTTGACCTGCAGGTCAAGCGGCATTTCGGTGACTTCATCCAGGAACAGCGTGCCGCCGTCCGCGCGTTCGAAGTAGCCCTTGTGCTGGCGGTCGGCGCCGGTAAAGCTGCCGCGCTCGTGGCCGAACATTTCGCTTTCGATCAGGTTGGGCGAAATCGCGCCGCAGTTGACCGCGATGAACGGCCGCTGGCGGCGCGGGCTGAGTTCGTGGATGGCATGGGCAGCCAGTTCCTTGCCGGTGCCGCTTTCGCCGATCAGCAAGGTGGTGACGGTGGTGGGCGCCACGCGCCCGATCTGGCGGTACAGCGTCTGCATCCGTTCGGACTTGCCGTACAGCTTGCCGAAACGGCCCGGTTCCTCGAAAGGCGTGCCGGGCAGCTCGCCGCCCGAATTGACCATGATGCGCTTGAGGATTTCTTCCAGGCGCTCCATGCAGATCGGCTTGACCAGATAGTCGGTCGCACCCAGGCGCAAGGCCTGGACGGCGTTGTCGACAGTACCGTGACCGGTCATCACCACCACTTCCGCGCTACTCGCATTAACGTTCTTGAAAATGTCCATGCCGCTGCCGCCCGGCAACCGGACGTCAGTCAGCACCAGGTCGGGCGCTTGCCGTTCGAGCTGGATCAGGGCGTCCTTGACGCTGGCTGCCAGGGCCACCGAAAACCCGCTATCGCGGCCGATTTCGGCCAGTGTTTCTCGTATCGCATCGTCGTCATCGACGATTAGCAGGTGAGGCATGCTATCTCCGTATCCCTTCTATAACGCTCAGAATAGTCACTATGGGGGCGGTCAGCGCAAATATTTTTCGGATTCCACCAACGTTTTCCAATGCTTGCAACTCGTCGCAATCAGAGAGTAGGCTGCACTCTACGATGCACTTATTGCAGGCCCGCTTCCGGGACTGAGGATCAAGCATGGCTAGTCGAAATACCGCTACGCGCACCACCGCGCCTTCGCCCACTTCCGTGTTCGCCGACACCAGCGGCATGTCGCCGCAGATGCGAAAACTGGGAAACCAGATCGCCCTTGCGGCGGCCACCGATGCAAGCGTGTTCATTATCGGTGAAAGTGGCGCTGGAAAGGAAATCGTAGCGCGGGCCATCCACGATGCGAGCGATCGCCGCGACCAGCCGTTCGTGGCGGTCAACTGCGGCGCGATCAGCGGATCGTTGGCGCATGCCGAACTTTTTGGTCACGAAAAAGGCAGCTTCACCGGCGCCGTGTCCCAGAATGCCGGCTATTTCGAGTTTGCAAGCGGCGGCACATTGTTTCTGGACGAAGTCACCGAAATGCCGCCGGACATGCAGGTGCACTTCCTGCGCGTGCTCGAAGTCGGCACGTATCAACGCGTGGGCGGCACCGACGTGTTGCGCGCCAATGTGCGCGTCATCTGCGCCAGCAACCGCGACCCCGCCGCCTCCGTCGCGGACGGCCGGTTGCGTCAGGATTTCCTGCACCGTCTGCTCGTGATTCCGCTGCGCGTGCCGCCGCTGCGCGAGCGCGGCGACGACGCCCTGCTTCTTGCCAAGCAATTCCTGGACACGTTGAATGCGCAGCATGGCACGCAGAAGACGTTTTCGCCGCACATGCTGGAAGCGATCAAGGCGCACGACTGGCCGGGCAACGTGCGTGAACTGCGCAACGTGATCCAGCGCGCCTACATCATGGCCGACACGGAGCTGGACGCCGAGCTGCTCACGCGCAAGCGCGGCCCGAACCAGGCGCAGATGCGCGAAGGCTCGCTGAACTTTCCCGTAGGTATGCCGCTTGGCCGGGCCCAGCGCGAGTTCATTCTGGCCACGCTCGCGCATCATGCCGGCGACAAGCGCCTGGCCGCCGAGACGCTCGGCGTCAGTCTGAAGACGCTGTACAACCGTCTGGATGTCTATGAAAAGGACGAGCCCGAAGCGGCAGCCTGAGCAGTTATTACCATCCCCTTTGTAATACTGTCCCAGCATGCCGCGTTCCCGCCGCGGCTACCACCCTCAAATGCGGTTGGCACGTTTTTTGCGTCTATGAAAGGAACGAGCCGCCTTCCGGCGGCTGCCCCTTCAGGAGACTCGATTGGGCCACCCGATGCAAGAACTTCGCCTGCGCCAGCAAATGACGCTGGCGCCGCGTCTGCAACAATCCGTCAAGCTGCTTCAGATGTCGGCGTTGGAGTTCACCACGGCCGTGCAACACGCGCTTGCGACGAACCCTTTTCTCGAAGATCCGGACGAATCGGAGCCCGAGGCGGCCCCGGCTGCGCCCGGCGTCCGCGGTGAGATGACGGAGCAGGCCGACGGACAATCCGCGCCAGAACCCGTCGCGGCATCCGACAGCCCGGACATGGATGAACCCCCGCCCGACGCGCCGGCCTATTCCGGCGACTATCCCACGCACGCCCCGTCCGGCGGCGACAGCGATCTGGGCCAATGGGCCTGTGCCAACGTGTCGATGCGTGAGCGCCTGTCCTTCGAATTGGGCAACTACCACGTGCAGCCGCGCGACCGCCTGCTGGCCGAATTCATCATCGACGCGCTGGACGACGACGGCTACCTGCGCACGCCGCTGGAAAATCTTTGTACGGCCGCCGACGAAGACATCAATCCGATTCCCGACGAAAGCGAATGGATGGCGGCCCTGCGTCTGGTGCAGCAGCTGGATGCGCCCGGAATCGCTGCGCGCGATCTGCGCGAATGCCTGACGCTGCAACTGGCGGCGCTGCCCGACGAAGACGACGCCACGCGGGCGCTGGCCCAGCGCATTGTGCAGGATCATCTGGAACGTCTGGGCAAGAACGATTACGCCGGCCTGCGCCGCGCGTTGGCATGTTCGGACGATGCCCTGCGCGACGCCTGCGCGCTGATCCGGCGCCTGGATCCCAAGCCCGGCGGCCGCTACAGCGGCGACGCGCCGGTGTACGTCGTGCCCGATGTGTTTGTCGACAAATGGCAGGGACGCTGGCGCGTGCTGCCCAATCGCAGCGCCATGCCCCGCGCGCGTCTGCATAGCGCCTATGCGGACCTCTTCCGGCGCGCCCGGCTGGACGACCGCAGCCCAATGGCGCAAGAGCTGCAGGAGGCGCGCTGGCTGGTGCGCAATGTCGAGCAGCGCTACACCACCATCCAGCGCGTGGCCGAAGCGATCGTGAAGCGCCAGCAGATGTTCTTTGAGTACGGCGAAGTCGCCCTGCGTCCGCTGATGCTGCGCGAAGTCGCCGATGATCTGAACATGCACGAGTCCACGGTGTCGCGCGCCACGGTCAGCAAGTACATGACCACGCCGCGCGGCGTCTTTGAATTCCGCCACTTCTTCTCGCGCGAACTCGCAACGGAATCGGGCGGCTCGTGTTCAGCCGCAGCCGTCCGCGCGCTGATCAAGGAAATGGTGGACGCCGAAGATCCGTCCATGCCGCTTTCCGACGTGGCGTTGACGCAGCAACTGGCGTCCAACGGCATCCTTCTCGCCCGCCGCACCGTATCCAAATACCGCGGCCAGTTGCGCGTGCCGCCGGCAGAATTGCGCCGCCAGCATTGAATCGCGGCACCGGCATGAACCGGTGCCGCGATTGCTTGCGCGGGGACGGCCTTTGACCCCGACTTGATTTCCGCCGCACGAAAAAAAGGCTTCCTTCCGGAAGCCTTTTTGTGTGGGGCTGCTTACTTGCTGCCGCCCGTGTTCGGATATCCCGGAGGAGGCGCGGCGCCGCCGGCCGGGGTATTCGGCACATTGTCATTGGCTTCGCGCTTGCGATTGGGCATTTCCGACCCATGTTTGTCGGACTTCATGTGACCGCTCTTATCCAGGTTCGGCGGCGTGGTGCCGGTCTGGGGCGCCGCGTTCGGGGCGGGCGGAATCTGGCCCGGAGGCACCTGGGTGTTGGGCGGCACGGCAGCCCCGTCATTCGGCGTCGTGGACGGCGAGGTCGGGGGCGAGCTGCGGCCCGTGGATTGGGCATAGGCACCGCCAGCGGCAAGGCCGGCAATCATGGCAAACGCGCAAGTCATGGCACGGTATTTCATAGCGTAGCTCCTTCCTTGGTTGAAATGCTTCAACCTAGTCGCAAGCCCCGTGCCTGACCCCCGCTTTATCTACTCCCCCTGCGGTAGTCCGCCATGGGGGGCATTTTTTACCTGCCGTTGAAACACTGACCGCCTATTTGACCTCTACCCCGCCCGCTGCGGCCCCGCGCTCTCCTCCAGCATCCGCTGCACCCGTTCGCCCAGCGCATCCAGCGAGAACGGCTTGACAATGAGTTCCATGCCGTCCTCCAGGAAACCACCCGCGCTGGCCGCGCTTTCGGCGTAGCCCGTCATGAGCAGCACACGCAGGCCGGGGTGAGCGACGCGCGCGGCGTCCGCCAACTGCCGGCCGTTCAGGTTGGGCAGGCCAACGTCCGTCACCAGCAGGCTCAGGTTACGCGTGGACGTCACCAATTCCAGACCTGCCTCCCCGTCGCCGGCCGTCAGCACATGCAGGCCCATGTCCACCAGCGACTCGCGCACCATTTCGCGCACGTTCGTGTCGTCTTCCACGACGATGACGAAGGCCTGGCCGGCCGATGCGGCTTGGGCGCCAGTCGCCCGCGGCGCATCGGCGGCCATTTCCGGCACGCCCTGATGGCGCGGCAGGTACAGCCGCACCGACGTCCCGACGCCTTCGGCGCTTTCCAGCACGGCACTGCCGCCGGCCTGCTTGGCAAAGCCGTAAGTCATGGACAGCCCGAGCCCCGTGCCTTCGCCCAGCGGCTTGGTGGTGAAGAACGGGTCGAAGGCGTGGGCCAGCACATCGGGCGACATCCCGCAGCCCACGTCTGACACCGTGACCTCGACAAACGGGCCCGGCGTGACGCCGGGGCTCTGGCGCAGCGACGCTTCGTCCAGCTGCGTGTTTGCCGCCGCAATGGTCAACACGCCGCCATTGGGCATGGAATCGCAGGCGTTGATCACCAGGTTGAGCATCGCGTTCTCAAACTGGTTCTTGTCGCAGTTGATCGGCCACAGGTCCGGGTCCAGATCGAAGACCAGATTCACACGCTCGCCGGTATACCGATGGAACAGGTCCATCATGGAATGCAGCGTGCCCTCCACGCTGAACGGCTTGGGGTCGATCGGCTGGCGCCGCGAGAAGGTGAGCAGGCGCTGCGTCAGGTGTGCGGCACGGTTCGCCGAATCCATGGCCACCGTGATGAACCGCTGCGCCTGTTCGGGCACGCCGGCAGACAGCTTGCGCTGAATGAGATACAGCGCACCGGTGATGCCCTGGAGCATGTTGTTGAAATCGTGCGCGATGCCGCCGGTCAGGCGTCCCACCGCCTCCATCTTCTGGGCCTGGCGTAATGCGTTCTCGGTGTCGGCCAGCGCCTCGGCCTGCGCTTTCAGATCGGAATCATCACGTCCCGCGACGTACAGGCTGTCTTGCGACCACGACATGCTCCAGGTGATCCAGCTGTAGCCGCCCTCGCGGCGCAGGACCCGGTTTTCCAGGTGCCGGGCGGGTTGCGTGCCGTCCGCCTGCGCGTGCGGCGACCAGGCGGTGCGCGTCGCGTCCAGGTCGTCCGGGTGGATCAGCTCGGCCAGCCCCATCGACAGAAACTGGTCGGGACTCCAGCCCAGAATGGGTTGCACGGCCGGATTCACGCTGGCAAAACGGCCCCTGCTGTCGATGACGGCCAGCAGCTCGGGAGACATTCGCCAGATGCGATCCCGCTCGGCAATGGCGTGTTCCACCCGCTGCTCCAGCATGCGCGCGTATTGCGAACGCTCGACCGCGTCGCACATCCGTTCGGCGACT
This sequence comes from Achromobacter sp. UBA4530, assembly GCF_002388205.1. Lineage (NCBI taxonomy): Bacteria > Pseudomonadati > Pseudomonadota > Betaproteobacteria > Burkholderiales > Alcaligenaceae > Achromobacter > Achromobacter sp. UBA4530. Next base: position 187,696 of record NZ_DGMA01000007.1, read on the forward strand.
TCCTCGATGAACGCCAGATCCGCCGGCTTGAGCCGGCTGCTCGACAAGGGGCGGACCAGCAGCGCACCGCCTTGCCGCGCCCAGCGGCGCATCGGCACGACGATGGCCGACGGGCGGATGTCGCCGCCCTCTTGCGCCACCAGCGGCTGCAGATAGGTCGTGCGCCCCTTGCGGACGGCGTCGAAAAAATCTTCGCCCAGTTGTTCTGTCGCCAAAGCGTCGTGGCTCGCCACATCATGCTCGGAACGCCAGCAGGTCGACACCACCGGCGCCGCGCCGTCGCCGGCCCAGTCCAGAACCGCCACCAGGCCCAGCGACAGGTGCTGACCCAATCCCGCGCAAGCGGTTTCCTCGATGGCCGGCTGCAGATGGAGTTCTCGCATGCGGTCGCCCAGCGCCAGCAGGAAATTCTTGCGATGCTGGCCTTCCCACAGCTCGGTCTCGGCGGCCTTGCGCGCGGTGACGTCAAGAAACAACGCCATGATGCGATCGGGACCTTCCTTGCGCGCCCGCGCCTCGTACCACGCATCCTTGGGCGCGGGCACGGCAAATTCAAACTGGGCGGGCTCGCCCGACTCCACCACCTGCGCGAACGTATCCAGGATCTGGCTGGGAACGCCGGGAATCATCTCGCGCAGCGTGTGGCCCAGCGTGTCGCCCTCGCGCATGCCGCTCTGGCGTTCAAAGGCGGGGTTCACCTCCAGAAAGCGGAAGTCGGCGATGCGGCCGTCCTCGCTGCGCAGCGCTTCGGCAAGAAAAAACGCTTCCTGCATGCCGTCGAACATCGCCCGCCAGCGCTCTCCGCTGCGTCGCAAGGCCACGTCCAGCAGATGCCTTTCGATCGCCAGCGCCGCGCTGCGCGTGACCAGCGCGATCGCGTCGATATCCTGCGCGGTTGGCAGCCGGCTTTCTTCGTAGTAATTGGAGAAGACGCCCAACAGCCGTCCGTCTGGCGCCTTGATCGGCGTGGACCAACACGCGCGCAAGCCATTCTCCAAGGCAAGGTCGCGCCACGGCGCCCAACGCGGATCGTTGGCAATATCGTCGGTGTAGACCGGCTTGCCCGAATGCGCTGCCGCGCCCCACGAAGCGGTCATCGGCCCGATGGCTACCCGGTCCACGGCGGCATTGAACGCGTCCGCCAGGCTGGGTGCGGCGCAATGCCGCAATTCGGTCCCCGCGTCGTCCACCACAGCGATGGACGCGCGCAGCGTCACACTCGACTGCGCCTCGACGGCGTTCAGCACATGTTCCAGTACCTGCCGGATCGGTACGCCGGCAGCTATGCGCTCCAGCATGATGCGTTCGTCTTCCAGACGAGCTAGCGTGTCGGTCCATGGCAGGGACACGCGGTCTTGCTTGGTCAGCATGGTTCCCCCTATCGCAATACAGAATGTATCGCGATAGAAGCGCGCGTGGCGCAACCCTGCGTAACGCGACGCTACCCTTCTCTGAAAAAAAGGGTGCGGTCAGGCGGGGCCAGCGGCGCCAGCCGCGGGATGCCGCCGTCCGGTGCGCCAGGCGAGACCCGCGCTGATCACGAGCGCGGCGGCCAGCAAGCCGCCCGCCATGGCGGCCACGCCATGCCAGCCGCCGGCGGTCCAGAATTGGCCGCCAAGTGCCCCAAGCACGCTCGATCCCACGTAATAGACCAGCAGGTAGAACGAGGCGGCCAGCGCCTTGTAGCCACGCGCCATCTGCCCGACCCAGCCGCTCGCGACGGCGTGGGCTGCAAAAAAGCCGAAGGTGAAGACAACGATGCCTGCGATCAGCACGGGCAACGTATTGGAGAGGGTCAACAGCAGGCCCGCCAGGGCAAGGCCGGACGCTGCGGCCAGCATCGCGCTGCGCCCGTGCCGGTCAGCCAGGCGGCCGAACCAGGTCGAGGCGAAGATGCCCACCAGGTAGACGACAAAGATGAACCCGATGAAGGTCTGGCTGAGCGAGAACGGCGGCAGCAGCAGGCGAAAGCCGACATAGTTATAGACCGCGACGAACGCGCCCATCAGCAGCCCGCCCATGGCGAACAGCGCGCACAGCGGACCATTCTTCAGGTGCGCGCCGGCGCCTTCCCGCACATCCGCCCACACGCCCGCCCATCCCTGGCCCCGGCGTGGCGTGAACCGGCGCGAGGCCGGCAGCAGCCACACGAACAGCAGTGCCGCGATGAGGCCCAGCAATCCCAGCGTGCCCATCGCCGCGCGCCAGCCGAAATGGTCGGACACCAGGCCGGTGATGACCCGTCCGGACAGCCCGCCGAATGCGCTGCCGCTGATGTACAAGCCCATCGCGAAGCCCAGTGTGCCGGGCTCCACCTCTTCGGCCAGGTAGGCCATGGCTACGGCGGGCACCCCGCCCATCGCCACGCCTTGCAGCGCGCGCAGCGCCAGGAGACTCTGCCAGTCCGGCGCGACGGCCGCGACGGTTCCGAGCACGGCGGATGCAAACAGGGACCACGCCATAACCCGCTTGCGCGGCAAGGCGGCGGAAAACAGGCCCACAAAGAAGATCGCGATGGCCAGCAACCCCGTGCACAGCGACAACACCAGGCTGCTCTGCGCCGGCGATACGTTGAACGCATGGGTGAACAGCGGCATCAGCGGCTGGACGCAATACAGGAGGGAAAAGGTGGAAAAACCGGCGGCAAAGAGTGCCCACTGGGCACGGCGCAGTCCCGGCGTACCGCGCGCCAGATATTCGGGCGCCGTGGCGCCACGTTCGGTTGCGGGACTTGCAGAAGGGGTAGACATCAGGATTCTCGAAAAACACCGGGCTTGAGCCCATGCAGACAAAGTAGACTTTTCCCCTGCATATGTCCAATATATGAAACCTGACCCGTTCATATTTTAAAAAGATGGAATTGCGCCACCTGCGTTACTTCACCGCCGTTGCCGAGGAACTGCACTTCACGCGCGCGGCGGCCCGCCTGGGCATCGGCCAACCTCCGCTCAGCCAGCAGATCCAGCAACTGGAACGCGAGATCGGAACGCCGCTGTTCCTGCGCCTGCCCCGGGGCATCGCGCTGACCGAGGCCGGCGCCCAGTTCCTGGACGATGCGCGCGCCATCCTGGCCAGCGCCGACCGCGCCATCGACATGGCCAGACGGCTGGGCCGCGGCGAACGCGGGGCCATCACGGTGGGCTTTACCGCATCAGCCGTATTCCACCCCTACCTGCCCCGTGCCATCCGCGCCTACCGCGACCGCTATCCCGACGTGCGCATCACCCTGACCGAAAGCAATACCATCTCGCTGCTGCGCGGGCTGCGCGCCGGCGAGGTGGATGTCGCCTTTGTGCGCCCCCCTTACGTGCTGGACGCCGAATTCGAATCCGAGCGCGTGCTGGACGAGCCGATGCTGATCGCCCTGCCGCCCGGCCATCCGCTCAGCCGCAAACGTGCCGTTCCCATCGCCGAACTGGCTGACGAGGATTTTGTGCTGTATCCGCGGCCCATCGGCGCGGGCCTGTACGACGCTATCCAGTCCGCCTGCCAGCGCGTCGGCTTTGCGCCGCGCGTCATCCAGGAGGCCCCGCAGATGGCGTCGATCGTGAGTCTGGTGGCGGCGGGCGTCGGCATTTCGATCGTGCCCGCCGCCATGCGGCACATGGGCGCGCAAGGCATCGAGTACCGGCCCATCAAGGGCGATGCCCCGCACGCCCTGCTGGACATGGCGTACCGGCGGCACGACCGATCAGTGGCTGCGGAAAACGCGGTCGGCATGTTGCGGCGGCTGGCGCATCCGGAACGCGATTGAGTTTTCACGAACCAGCCGTTTCCCCCTGTCGCGTTTGTCATTTCCTGTAAACCGTCCGGGCGAAGCCGGCGATAGACTCACGCGCTTGCCGGCGATGCGTCCCCGTGGGAGACCCGCTGTCAGCCGCGTTCAACTTTATAAAGGTGCTCCCGTGAGACGTACCCTTCTGGCCCTGGCTTTTGCGTCGATCCCCGGACTGGCTGCCGCCGCCGCGCTGCCCTCCTCCATCGGCGCCGTCACTGTCTACCAGGATCGCGCCGTCGTCACCCGCGCCGCCAGCAGCGAGCTAGCCGCGGGCGAACACGAGCTGGTGCTGGAAAACCTGCCCGCGTCGCTCCAGGAAAACTCGCTGCAGGTGTCCGCCAAGAGCACCGGTCAGGCCACGCTGCTTGACGTCAAGGTCAGCGACGTCTATCAGGCCGCCACCGCCAACGAGCGCGTACGCCAGATCGAGGCGCAGATCGACAAGCTGGTCAGCCGCCAGGCCGCGCTGGACGACGAAGCCGCGGTGCTGGACAACCAGCGCGAACTCATCCTGATGATGCAGCGCGGCGCCACGGAACCGGCCAAGGACGGCGCGCGGCTCACGCTGGACGAACTGAAGGCGATCCAGACCCTCAGCGCCGAGTCGCTGGCCACGACGCTGGCGGGCCTGCGGCGCGTGGCAGAACAAAAGACCGAGCTGGAGCGCGAGATGACGGCGCTGCAAACCCAGCTTGGCCTGGTGCGCGGCGAATCGGGCCGTCGCACGAAGACCGTCACCTTGCGGGTCAACATGGCGCGCGCGGGCAAGCTGGATCTGGCGCTGTCGTATGCGGTGGCGGGCGCACGCTGGACGCCGGCCTACGACGCGCGCCTGCGCCCCGCCGACCGCAATGTGGATCTGGGCTACTTCGGCGTCATCCGCCAGAACACCGGCGAAGACTGGAAGAACGTGAAGCTGACGCTGTCCACCGCCCGGCCGTCCCTGGGCGGCGGCGCGCCGACGCTGCGTCCGTGGATCATCGACGTGGCCGCGCCGCCCCCGCCGCCCCGGCCCGTTGCCGCGCCCGCCCCCGCCGCCGTGCAGGCCGAGATGCACGCCAAACGCGCGCCGCGCGCCAGTGCGATGGAAGACAGCGCCGTGCTGCCCGAGCCCGAAGCCGAAGTCATCGATGTCTCGACGGCCCAGGTCCAGAACGCCGCGACCAGCGCGTCGTTCCAGATCAAGAATCCGGCCACGCTGCTGTCGGACAACACCACGCAACGCGTTGCCATCGCAACGACCCAGCTGCCTGCGACCTTGCAATACCAATCCACGCCGGGGCTGCGCGAGACCGTCTACCTGACTGCGCAGGCCAGCAACAACACCGACTTCCCCTTCCTGGCCGGTCCGCTCAATACCTTCCTGGATGACGCGTTCGTGGCCTCAGGCGCCATGAAGGCCGTGATGCCCGGCGAAAAACTGGAGCTGGCGCTCGGCGCCGACGATGGCATTTCCATCAAGCGCCAACTGGTGAACCGCTATACCGAAAGCACCGGTTTCTCGGGCAGCGGCAAGCGCGTCACCTACGAGTACAAGATCACCGTCAAGAACAACAAGGCCACCAAGGAACAGGTGTCCTTCGCGGACCGCCTGCCCATCTCGCGCAACGAGAAGATCGTGGTCAAGCTGCTGTCGCCGTCCGAGCGCGACATCAAGCGCGAGGAAGACGGCAAGCTGGTGTGGGACTGGGAACTTGAGCCGGGCAAGTCGCGCGAGACCGTGCTGAAATTTTCGGTCGACTATCCGGGTGACGTTGCCGTGTTCGGTCTGTGACGAGCAACCTGTGACCCTCAATGCGTGCGGCAGAACTCGATGAACGCATCGGGGTCCAGGGGCACGGAGATCCCGTAGCCCTGCGCCACATCGCAACCCAGTTCGCGCAGGAGCTGCACGTCGCGCTCCTGCTCGACGCCTTCAGCGACCACGCGCCGGCCCAGCACCCGCCCCATTTCGATCGCGGCCGCCACGACGGCGCGCGAGGCGGGCTCGCGGTGCATATGCACGATGAAGTCGCGGTCGATCTTCAATTCGTTGAACGGCATGGCGGAAAAGAGGCGCATGGATGCGATGCCCGCGCCGAAATCGTCCATCGCAAGCTCAAAGCCGCGCACACGTAGAAGGTTCAACGTCGACGACAGCGCCAGCCAGTCGTTGACCGGCTCATCCTCGGTAAGCTCCACCTTGATCAGCCGAGCAGGCAATCCCGCCTGCCCGACCTTCTGCTCCAACAGGCCGGGCAAGTCGCGCGAGCACAGCGTGGATGCCGAGGCGTTGATCGCAATCGGCACGGCAATGTCCTCGTCCTGCATCTGGCGCAACACGCTCAGCACGCGGTCGGTGACGCGGCTGAACAGCATGCGGTCCATGCCCAGCCGGTGCGCCGCCGGCACAAAGTCCGCAGCGGAAATGGCGCCCAGCTTCGGATCGATCCAGCGCGACAGCGCCTCGGCCGCGACCACGCGGCCCGTCGACAGGCTGATCTGGGGTTGCAGCACCACGCTCATGCCGGTGCCGGAAAGCAGCGCCTGGCTCAACGCGGCTTCCATGACTTCGCGACGCACCGACTTGGGTTTGTCCGGCGACGCTGATTCGTCGTCGATGCTGTGCAGCGCATTCTTGATGGCCTGTTGCATCGCCACGCGCGACACGGGCTTGGACAGCGCCTGCGCCGACGGGCAACCGGCTTGCAGGGCCAGGCGGACATGCGACTGCAGCAGTTCGTCGCTCAGGCTGCTGATCCAGATGATCGGCGGCATGCTTTTCAGGCGCCCCGCGTCCACCAGCCTGCGCAGGTCGTTGGGCAGCCGCGTGCCGTCGCCTTCGCCCATCACGATGTCGCTGATCAGCACGTCATGATATTGACGCGTGATCGCCCCGACCGCCTCGATGCTGCTTGCCAAGCCCGCCACGCGGCGATAGCCCAATGCCAGCAGCATGTTCTGCAGGTAGGCGCGTTCGACTGGGTGATCTTCCACGAGAAGAATCCGTCGGGACGCTCCGGCATCGGGTTTTGGCATTGCTGACCGTCCTGGACCTGTATACACGGTAAGAAGCCGCACGCGGCCCCCGCCTGCGCCTGCCGCAAGCCGGTTGCACCCGGCCAACTGAGAGCGTGAATCAATGCTAAGGCATCCACGCGAAACATGTCTTTATCGATAACGGGTTAATTCAGTTCGTCACCGATAGGCGTAGCCAGCGGCGCCTCCGCCGTCCGGCTCCGTTCATTGGGGCCTGTCCCCGCCGCACAGACTTGCCGCAGCCACCCATCCGCCTCCACCGTCCGCGGGTGCGATAATGGCGGACTTTCCCGCATCTACCGGCACGGAGCTTCTCTTGACCCGCATTGACGACCCCCTGCACGACCGCGAGGTCGGCGCCGCCGACGCCACCCAGGACAACACGCGCACCGACGACACCCGCATCAGCGCCGTGCGCCCGCTGATCTCCCCCGCGCTGCTGCAGGATGAACTGCCGGTGTCGGCCGACATCCAGACGCTCGTCGAGCAAAGCCGCGCGCAGATCGCCGACGTGCTGCACGGCCGCGACGACCGGCTGGTCCTGGTGGTAGGCCCCTGCTCCATCCACGACCACGCGCAAGCCATGGAATACGCGCGCAAGCTGCGCGCCGCCGCCGACGAGCACAAGAAAGACCTGCTGATCGTCATGCGCGTGTACTTCGAGAAGCCCCGCACCACCGTCGGCTGGAAGGGCTACATCAATGACCCGCGCCTGGACGGCAGCTTCCGCATCAACGAAGGCCTGCGCCGCGCCCGCGAACTGCTGCTGGACATCAGCGGCCTGGGTCTGCCCATCGCCACGGAATTCCTGGACCTGCTCAGCCCGCAGTACATCGCCGACCTGATCGCGTGGGGCGCCATCGGCGCACGCACCACGGAAAGCCCCAGCCACCGTCAGCTGAGCTCGGGCCTGAGCTGCCCGCTGGGCTTCAAGAACGGCACCGACGGCGGCGTGCAGATCGCGGCCGACGCGATGGTCGCCGCGAGCGCCAAGCACGCGTTCATGGGCATGACCAAGATGGGCATGGCCGCCATCTTCGAAACCCGCGGCAACCAGGACACCCACGTGATCCTGCGCGGCGGCAAGCAAGGCCCGAACTACGACGCCGCCAGCGTGCAGGCCTGTTGCGACGCCCTGCGCAAGGCCGGCCAGCGCGAACAGGTCATGATCGACTGCTCGCACGCCAACTCCAACAAGTCGCACGTGCGCCAGATCGACGTGGCCAACGACATTGCCGCCCAACTTGCCCAAGGCGACTCCCGCATCACTGGCGTCATGATCGAAAGCCATCTTGAAGAAGGCCGCCAGGACCTCAAGCCCGGTGAGCCGCTGCGTCATGGCGTCTCCATCACCGACGCTTGCCTGGGCTGGACGCAGACCGAGCCCGTGCTGGCCGCCCTGGCCCTGGCCGTGCGCCAGCGCCGCGAAAAGCTCGCCGCGCGCGGTTAATCGCTCGCGGGTGTCCGGCGCGGGGTAGCCCCCGCGCCAGCTGTTACAGCACGCACCTGAAACAATTGGTATCATGCGCGTCTTCGGGGGCCTTGCGCCCCCTCCCGCTTCTTTTCGTTCAGGTATGGATCGTTCTCGCCTTGTAGGGGCCGCACCGGCCCAGTCCGCCCCCATGCGGCACAGCATTTTCATTTACACCGAAGAACAACGCGGCAACCAGATGGTCGAGTCCCGCGTGATCGGCATGATGTCCGACGTGTCCGGGTCGGAAAAACTCATCGTCGTGGAAGACCCGTTTCACGGGCTCAAGTACGTCTACCGCATCGACCACGAGAGCAACAACCTGGACGCGGCCGCCATCACCGAGATCGACGAATCGCGGTTCAACGGCAAGTCCTCGATCGAGATCAATGCCATGTCGTACCGGCTGGGCACCGCGGACAATGCCGTCAAGCTCTTGCGCGGCAAGACGCGCTGGATCCAGGACAAGGGCTCGGTGCTGTCGGTGCTGCTGCAAAATGCTGCTGCGCGCAAAACGCGCTTTGCGCCGGCCCGGATTGAACGCGATCGGATGCGCAAAGTGCCCGAGGGTGTGCCGGTCGAATTACTCCCTTCGTAGACGGGACGGTATCCACCCCGGTTCTTCTTATCCACAGAATTTGTGGATAAGAAAAACCCAAACGCCCGGCTGATGGCCTTTCGGGCGATGCGCACCGGGCTGCGCAATTTTTGACCAACTGATTTTTCCCTGACGCCTGGATTGCATCCTTGATCCATGCCGCGCCGCCGCATCGGCGGGAATGATATTCTGCGCGCACGCAGGCCAAAGACGTATACCGTCGTCCCCTGATTTTTCCGCGCGATCGCGGCCATTCAAGAATTCACAGCATGACCAGAACACACCTGTTCGCCCCCGGAGCGCCCAAGCGCGCCACACCGTGACGATCATCGTCGTCGACGACCACGGGGATTGGCGCGATTCCATCGCCGAGTACATCCAGGACCTGGGCCTGGACAAGACCATCCTCACCGCAGGCTCGCTGGCCGAGCTTGACGAGCTGTTGCTCACCGTAACGCCCGCGATCCTCGTGCTGGACGCCATGCTGCCGGACGGCGATGGGCTGGCGCGCGTGTCGCATCTGCGCACCTCCTATCCGTCAATGGGCATCATCATGCTCACCGGACGGCTCCTGAGCGAAGACAAGGTATCGGGCCTGAGTCTGGGCGCCGACCACTACCTGACCAAGCCCGTCAACCTGGCCGAACTCGGCGCCACGCTGGTGTCGCTGTCGCGGCGCCTGCGCGTCGTGCCGGCCGCCGACACAGAGGATGCGCAATCGGACGCCTGGCGCTTCGACCCCGCGCGCCGCACGCTGACCTCGCCCAGCCAGATCAGCGTCGACATCACCGATACCGAAAGCCGCCTGATCGGCGCGCTGATCCAGGCGGCGCCACTGCCGCTGACGCGCGCCCGCCTCGTTGAAGCCCTGGGCGCAAGCGCCGAGGCCTACGACACGCATCGGCTGGACGCCCACATGCATCGGCTGCGGCGCAAGCTGCGCGAGCTGGCCGGTGGCGACCTGGGCATCCGCACCGTCTATGGCGTGGGCTACGTCTGCACCACGCCCGTCACCATCGTCGGCAGCCTGCCCAAACTCTGAGACCGCCCGCATGAACGCCCCTATCCGCCCCCGCCGCTCCGTTCTCTACATGCCCGGCGCCAACGCGCGCGCATTGGACAAGGCACGCACGCTCGATGCGGACGCGCTGATCCTCGACCTGGAAGACGCGGTGGCGCCCGACGCCAAGGCGCAGGCCCGTGCCCAGGTCGCCGCGGCGCTGCGCGAAGGCGGCTACGGACGGCGCGAGTGCATCGTGCGCGTCAACGCGCTGGATACGCCGTGGGGGATGGACGACGTGCGCGCCGTTGCGCAAGCCGGCGCCGATGCCGTGCTGCTGCCCAAGGTCGAATCCCCCGCCCAGCTGGCCGCGCTGGCGCAGGCCCTGGACGCGGCGGGCGCTCCCGAGGATCTGCCGTTGTGGGCCATGGCCGAAACACCGCTGGGCTTTCTGCGGCTCGATGCCATCGCCGGCGGCCATGCACGGCTGGCGGCCATCGTCGTCGGTACGTCTGATCTGGTGAAGGATCTGCATGCGCGCCACACGCCGTCGCGCGACGAGACGCTGCTGGCGCGCTCGTTTGCCGTGATGGCGGCACGGGCGCACGGCCTTGCGGTTCTGGATGGCGTCCATCTGGATCTGAACGACGATGCTGGCTTGCAGGACGCCTGCCGGCAAGGACGCGACCAGGGCTTCGATGGCAAGACGCTGATCCATCCGCGCCAGATCGCCGCTGCGAATGCTGCCTTTGCGCCGACGGCAGAAGAGCTCGATACGGCGCGCAAACGGCTGGACGCGTGGCGAGCCGCGCAGGCAGAAGGTAAAGGCGTGGCGGTGGTTGACGGGGCCTTGGTCGAGAACCTGCATGCCAGCGAGGCCGAGCGCGTGCTGGCGCTGGCGGCGGCGATTCAGACGCCGTAGGGGGATGCGGCCGGAACTGTCCGGCCGGATCGCGCCAACCGAGGCTGCCCGCCCAGACCTTCCCGGCCGGACCTTCCCGGCCGGAGCTTCCCGCCCAGGTACAATCCCCCCCTTCGTTCGGATTGAGTCCGCTTTCATCCGAACACGTTCGCGCCGGCGCGCATGATGCGCGTGCCATCCCGCCGCGGTTCCTGCTTTCCTGCATACAGCCCCCAGAGGGCGTCTTGCCGCGCGCGCATCGCGCCATCCAGTCCTACATTCATGATCCGCTTCCAACAAGTTTCACTCATGCGCGGCGTCAAGCCGTTGCTCGACAAGGTCGACCTGCTTCTGAACCCCGGCGACAAGATCGGCCTCATCGGCGCCAATGGCGCGGGCAAGTCGAGTCTGTTCGGCCTCTTGCGCGGCACGCTGCACGCCGATCAGGGAGACCTGGACTACCCGGCGTCCTGGCGCGTGGCCCACGTCGCGCAGGAAACCCCTGCGCTGGACCGCCCCGCCATCGAGTACGCGATCGACGGCGACACCACGCTGCGCAAGCTGGAAGCGGAACTGGCCGCGCTGGAAGCCGAGCCTGAAAGCGCCGAAAACGGCCTGCGCATGGGCGAGATCTACGCCGCGCTGGCCGACGCCGATGCCTACACCGTCCACTCGCGCGCCGAGCAGTTGCTGACCGGCCTGGGCTTCACGCAGGCGCAGATGCACCTGCCGCTCACCAGCTTCTCGGGCGGCTGGCGCATGCGACTGAACCTGGCGCAGGCGCTGATGTGCCCGTCCGACCTGCTGCTGCTGGACGAGCCCACCAACCACCTGGATCTGGACGCGATCATCTGGCTGGAAGACTGGCTCAAGCGCTATCCGGGCACGCTCATCGTCATCTCGCACGATCGGGACTTCCTGGACGGCGTGGTGAACGTGATCGTCCACATCGACGAACGCAAGCTCAAGCGCTACTCGGGCCACTATTCGTCGTTTGAACGCCAGCGCGCCGCGCAGCTTGAACTGGCGCAGGGCATGATGGAAAAGCAGATGCGCCAGCGCGCGCACCTGCAATCGTTCATTGACCGCTTCAAGGCGCAAGCCAGCAAGGCACGCCAGGCGCAGAGCCGCATCAAGGCCCTGGCCCGCATGGAAGAAGTGGCGCCCCTGCGCGCCGCAGCCGAGTTCTCGTTCGAATTCCGCGAGCCGCTGCGCGCGCCCAATCCGCTGCTGACGATGGACAAGGTCAGCGCGGGCTATCGCATCGAGGACGAGGCCACCGAAGCCGTGTCCGACAAGATCATCGTGTCGGGCATCAACTTCTCGCTGCAGGCGGGCCAGCGCATCGGCCTGTTGGGCATCAACGGCGCAGGCAAGTCGACCTTCATCAAGACCATCGCGGGCGAGATCGAATCGCTGGCCGGCGACACGCAGTTCAACAAGGGATTGTCCATCGGCTACTTCGCGCAGCATCAGGTCGAGATGCTGCGGCACGACGAATCTCCGTTGTGGCACATGACCAAGATTGCGCCGACCGTACGCGAACAGGAACTGCGCAACTTCCTGGGCAGCTTCAATTTCAATGGCGCGATGGCCACCAGCTCGATCGCGCCTTTCTCTGGCGGCGAAAAGGCACGGCTGGCGCTGGCGCTAATCGTGTGGCAACGCCCCAACCTGCTGCTGCTGGACGAACCCACCAACCACCTTGATCTGGAAACGCGCGAGGCGCTGACGGATGCGCTGGCGCAGTTCGAAGGCACGCTGATGCTGGTGTCGCACGATCGCCATCTGCTGCGCGCCACGACCGACCAGTTCATCATCGTTGCGGACGGCAAGGTCAACCCGTTCGATGGCGACCTGGACGACTACAAGGACTGGCTCTACAAGACCAAGCTGGCGGCCAAGGCGGCCTGAGCGCGTTTTTGCGCACCGTGCGCGCGCAACCGCGTTACAATCGCGCCGAATTGCCGGACTCCAGCGTCAACCTGGCTCGCACGGCAACCATCAACCACGTCCCGCTGTATGCGGGACGCGTTTTTTTAGCGCCATAGATGCCTATCAAAGACCAACTTTTTCTTGCCAGCCAGTATCTCGCGCCGCACCACCTGGTGTCGCGCTTCTTCGGATACGCATCGGACTGCCGCGAACCCGCGGTGAAGAACTGGATGATCTCGCGTTTCGTCCGCAAGTACGGCGTGAACATGAGCGAGGCGCTGCAAGAAGACCCGTTGGCCTACGACTGCTTCAATGACTTCTTCACGCGTGCGCTGAAAGACGGCGCGCGCCCGCTGGACGAAGAACCTGGCTCGGTGGTGTGTCCGGCCGACGGCGCCATCAGCCAGATGGGCGCGATCGAACAAGGCCGCATCTTTCAGGCCAAGGGCCACAGCTACGGACTCGCGGACCTCCTGGGTGGCGACACCGAGCGCGCCGCGCCGTTCCAGGGCGGCCAGTTCGCCACCATCTACCTGTCGCCCAAGGACTACCATCGCGTCCACATGCCCGTCGCCGGCACGCTGCGCGAAATGATCCACGTGCCGGGGCGCCTGTTCTCCGTCAACCCGCTGACCGCTCGCAACGTGCCGCGCCTGTTCGCGCGCAATGAGCGCGTCGTCTGCATCTTCGACACCGAGCACGGTCCCATGGCCGTGGTGCTGGTGGGCGCGATGATCGTGGCGTCCATCGAAACCGTGTGGGCAGGCCTGGTCACGCCGTTCAAGCGCCGGGTCAAGTCCGTGCGCTACGACGCGGCTGCCCGCGCGCCCATCTTTCTTGAAAAGGGCGCCGAGATGGGCCGCTTCAAGCTGGGTTCCACGGCCATCGTCCTGTTCGGCCCCGACAAGATCCGCTGGGCCGACACGCCCTCGGTGACGGGCCCGGTGCGCATGGGCGAGCTGCTGGCGCTGCCCACGCAGGCATAAAGCACAAAACCTGTTCGTCAGAAGCGAACAGGTAACTTCAGTTTTATTCGCTTTCTGCGTTCGACGGCCGTTGCTAGATTACGGGCTTTTACCGGCCCGCCATGACTACCACCGCCCTGCCCGCCGCGACCCCTGACGCCGCCTCTGGCGCCCTCGCCCGCAAGCTGCCCCGCGCGCTCGGGCGCATGCTATCCCTGGACGATTTCGAAGCCGCGGCTCGCCGCCGGCTGCCGCGCCCGATCTTCGGCTACATCGCCGGCGCAGCCGAAGACAACCAATCGCTCAAAGGCAACCGCGAAGCCTTCGCGCAGTACGCGTTCACGCCGCGCGTCCTGGTTGATGTCTCCCGCCGCACGCAACAGACCGATCTGTTTGGCCGCACCTACGCGTCGCCCTTCGGCATCGCGCCCATGGGCATCAGCGCGCTGTCGGCTTACCGGGGCGATATCGTGCTGGCGCGCGCGGCGCGCGAGCAGAACGTGCCCGCGATCCTGAGCGGCACCTCGCTGATTCCTCTTGAAGCCGTCATCGCCGAAGCGCCCGGCACCTGGTTCCAGGCCTACCTGCCCGGCGACCCCGCCAAGATCGACGCGCTGATCGAACGCGCGCGGCGCGCCGGCTTCGAAACTCTGGTGCTGACCGTGGACATTCCCGTGTCCGCCAACCGCGAGAACAACGTGCGCACGGGTTTCTCGACGCCGCTCAAGCCCAGCTTGCGCCTGGCCCTGGACGGGCTGGCGCGCCCGCGCTGGCTGGCCGGCACGTTTGTGCGCACGCTGCTGGCGCATGGCATGCCGCACTTCGAGAATTCCTTCGCCACGCGCGGCGCGCCCATCGTCTCCGCCTCGGTGCTGCGCGACTTCACGGCACGCGACCATCTCAGTTGGGAACACGTGGCGCGCATCCGCCGGCAATGGCCGGGCACACTCGTCATCAAGGGCATCCTGCACCCGCGCGACGCGGCGCTGGCAAGGCAGCATGGTGCCGACGGCATCATCGTGTCCAATCACGGCGCGCGCCAGCTTGATGGCGCCATTTCGCCGCTGCGCGCCTTGCCCGGCGTGGTCGCCCAGGCCGGCGCGATGACCGTGATGATGGACAGCGGCGTGCGGCGCGGCGGCGATGTGCTCAAGGCGCTGGCCCTGGGCGCGCGCTGCGTGTTCGTGGGCCGCCCCTTCAACTACGCCGCAGCCGTAGGTGGCCAGCAAGGCGTGGCGCATGCCATCGGACTGCTGCGCGCCGAGGTCGACCGCAACATGGCCATGCTGGGCATCAATCGCCTTGACGAAATGGACGCCAGCCTGATCTGCCGGGAAGGCGAGCAGTCTGCCTGAGGCCGCCGCGCCAGGCGCCCAGGTGCCGTGCGCGGCACACGCGCAACGCCACCTTTATCAATCGCGGCGCCGCCGGAGCATAGAATGGCGGTTCCCTGATTCCCTGCGCGTCCGTTGCGGCGCGCCCGCCCGCCGCCGTGTCCCTGCGCCAATCTTCCTTCTTCCTCCGCTTCCTGACTCTGGGCGCCCTTGCCCATGTGTACGTCGGCGCGCGTCTGATCCCCGACCTGCTGCTTGCTGGCGAAGGCACTGCCGCCGCCATCCTTTTCCTGATGCTTTCGTGCGTGCTGATCCCGATGGGCATGCTGGCGCGCTCTTCCGTCAATCCGCCTTGGGGCGACCGCATCGCCTGGGTCGGCCTGCTGGCCATGGGACTGTTCTCGTCACTCTTCGTGCTGACCGTGCTGCGCGACGCGCTGATGCTGCTTCTGTGGCTGGGCAATCTGGCGGCTGGCGCCGATCTGCCGTGGCTCGACCTGCGGCGCGCCACCGCGTGGACGGTCATCGGGCTATCGCTGGCCGGCACGCTGGCGGGCTTTTACAACGCCCGGCGCCGCGCCCGCGTGGTCGACGTGGACGTGCCGATCGCCGGCCTGCCGCAAGACCTGGACGGCTTCACCATCGTGCAGATCAGCGACATCCACGTCGGCCCGACCATCAAGCGCCGCTATGTGCAGGCCATTGTCGACGCGGTCAACGAACAGTTGCCCGACATGATCGCCATCACCGGCGACGTGGTGGACGGCAGCGTCGAGCAGCTTGCGGCGCAAGCCCGTCCGCTGGGCGATCTGCGCGCACCGTTCGGCGTGTATCTGGTCACCGGCAACCACGAATACTATTCGGGCGCGGGCCCCTGGATCGCTGAATTCCGCCGCCTGGGCCTGCGCGTCCTCTTGAACGAACATGCCGTGATCCATCCGTCGGGCCTGCCTGTGGTGGTGGCGGGCGTCACGGACTTCAGCGCCGGGGCCTTCGATCCGCAGCAGCGCAGCAATCCGCGTGCGGCGCTGGCCAACGCGCCGGCCGACGCCTTTCCGCGCATCCTGCTGGCCCACCAGCCGCGCAGCGCGGCCGCGGCGGAACCGGCGGGCTACACGCTGCAGCTCTCCGGCCATACGCATGGCGGGCAATTCTTTCCGTGGGGTTTCTTCGTGCGGTTCCAGCAACCGTTTACGGCGGGGCTGCACCGGTTGGGACAGATGTGGGTCTACACAAGCCGCGGCACCGGCTATTGGGGACCGCCCAAGCGGTTGTGGGCGCCGTCGGAGATCACTCGCCTGCGCCTGCGCGCCGCCCCCGCCCGCTGAAGGGCGGGATGCTCTCGAGACGGCCAGCAATCAGGCCGCCTGGGGATGTTGTTCAAGCGGCCAGCAATCATGCCGCCTCAGGCAGCGGCCCGCGCTCCAGATAACTGGTCAGGGCGATATCGCTGGTCGTGTTGGAGATGCCTTCAATCTGGTGGATACGCGCCAGCAGCAATTCCAGCGCCTGGGTATCGCGCACACGCACCTTCAGCAGCATCGCGCTCTTGCCGGTGATGGTGTGGATCTCCTCGACCTCATTCAGCTCGGCCAAGCCCAGCACCTGCTGCGTGATGGTCCAGTTGATCGTGTCGACATGCACGAAGGCCAGCAACGGCCGGCCCATCTTTGCGCCGTCGAGCTTGGCGGCGATGCCCTTGATCAGCCCGTCGCGCTTGAGCCGCTTGACCCGCTCGTGCACCGCGGGCGCCGACAGGTTGAGCTGTTTGCCCAGCTCCGCATAGCTGGGCGTGGCGTCGTCGGCCAACAGCGTCAAGAGTTTCCGGTCGCGGTCATCGAGGTCAGACATTGGAATCAGGTTCGGCGCGCAGCGCGGCCGGCCTTTGATGAAAAGGGTTTGTCGGGGCAAACCCTGATTTTATTCCGATTGCCGTCTTGACACCGCCTTACCAGGGGAACGAAATCAGGTCGCCGTACAGCCGCTTGAGCGTCGCCTTCACTTCGGGCGAGTTCTGATAAATGGCAATGAACTTCAACAGGCGCGGGTCCTGCGCCTTTTCCGGCCTGGCCACCCAGCGGATGGCGTAGCGCCGGATGCTGTCCGGATCGGTATTGTCGAACGCCAGCCCGTCCTTTTCGTTCAGGCCCGCCTGTTTTGCGAACGTCGTGTAGGTGACCGACGCCGTCACGTCGTCGAACGTGCGGGCCGACTGCGACCCTTCGATCTGGACGAACTTGAGCTTTTTGGGATTGGCCACCACGTCCTGCAGGCTGGCCTGGTGTGCGACGCCCGGCTTGAGTGCGATGAGTCCCATCGACTGCAGCAGCAGCAAGGCGCGGCCGGTATTGACCGGGTCGTTCGGCACCGCGATGGTCGCGCCCTCGGGCACCGGATCCCCCTTCTTCAGCTTTTTGGAAAACAGGCCGATGGTGGTCGAATAGCCGTATGCGATGGGCTGCAGGTTGGCGCCGCGGCGCTGGTTGAAGAGTTCAAGAAACGGCGCGTGCTGGAAGAAATTGGCGTCCACCGACCCGTCGGCTACCGCAATGTTGGGCAGCACCCAGTCATTGAATTCCACCAGCTTGACGTCCAACCCTTGCTGCTTGGCCTGCGCGATGGCCAGTTCGGTGGCCTCGTTGGCCACGCTGGCAATCACGCCGATCCGCAGGGGCTGTTCCTGCGCCGCCGCCGGGGCAATCACCGCCAATCCCAGCGCCGCCACCGCGGCGCCGCGCATCAGTCTCTCAAGCAATTGGTGCACAAGCATGTCAGCCATCCACAGAATCGGAACGCCGGACGACGGTCCGGCACAGGCGCTATTGTGCAGCACCCGGCGCGCCGGTCACGGAAAGGCCTTTGTCATGCAATGGCAATGCCAAGCTGCGCCCACGGCGCTAAGATGGCCGCAGTACGCCTTTGGGAGACGTTCATGAGTGCCGTGAGGACCCCCCAACCCAACCCGCAGTCCGCCGCCAGCCGCCGCGACCACATCGAAGACCAGTTGGGCGCGCACAACTACCACCCGCTGGACGTCGTGCTGGCGCGCGGCAGCGGCGTCTGGGTCTACGACGTGGACGGTCGCAAGTACCTGGACTGCCTGGCCGCCTATTCCGCGGTCAACCAGGGCCATTGCCACCCGCGCATCCTGGCGGCCATGACCGAGCAGGCGCAAAAGCTTACCCTGACCTCGCGTGCGTTTCGCCATGACCAGATGGCGGGCTTCTATGAAGACCTGGCGCGCCTGACGGGCGCTCACAAGATCCTGCCCATGAACAGCGGCGCCGAAGCCGTCGAAACCGCCATCAAGGCCGTGCGTAAGTGGGGCTACGAGGTGCGCGGCGTGCCCGAGGGCAAGGCCGAGATCATCGTCTGCGCCAACAATTTCCATGGCCGTACGCTGGGCATCGTGGGGTTTTCGACCGACCCCGACGCCTATGGCCATTACGGCCCGTTCGCACCCGGCTTCAAGGTCGTGCCTTTTGGCGACTTCGAGGCCTTCGACGCCGCCATCAGCGACCGCACGGTCGCGTTCCTGGTCGAACCGATCCAGGGCGAAGCCGGCGTGGTGATGCCGCCGCCCGGGTACTTCAGCCGCGTGCGCCAACGGTGCACGGAACGCGGCATCACGCTGATCCTGGACGAGATCCAGACCGGCCTGGGACGCACGGGCAAGCTGCTGGCCGAGGAGCACGAAGGCATCGAAGCCGACGTCACGCTTATCGGCAAGGCGCTGTCCGGCGGTTTCTATCCCGTGTCCGCCGTGCTGTCCAACGCCGACGTGCTGGGCGTGTTCCAGCCCGGTCAACACGGCAGCACCTTTGGCGGCAATCCGCTGGCGTGCGCCATCGCGCGCGCCGCGCTGAGGGTGTTGACCGAGGAAGGCATGATCGAAAATGCGGCCGCCGTGGGAGCGCATTTCCTGGAGCGCCTGCACGGCTTGCCCGGCCCGGTGCGCGAGGTCCGCGGGCGCGGCCTGATGCTGGCCGTGGAACTGGAACCGGACGCCGGCGGCGCCCGCCTCTGGTGCGAACGGCTCCAGGCGCGAGGCTTGCTGGTCAAGGACACCCACGGTCATACCCTGCGCCTGTCGCCTCCCCTGATCGTCACGCGGGACGAAGTGGATTGGGCGTGCGATCAACTGGCGGCGGTCTTGTCCGCCGCGTGACCCCACGCGCCGCAACGTGAACACTGCAATACGGAGCATGCGAATTGACGAACGCATTGACGAAAACCCCCACCCTGCCCACCCAAGTCACCCTAATCGGCGCACCGACCGACATCGGCGCCGGCGCGCGCGGCGCGTCAATGGGCCCTGAAGCGCTGCGCGTCGCGGACCTGGGGCCGGTCATCGAAGCGCAGGGCTTTCAGGTCCGCGACCGCGGCAACCTGTACGGCCCCGCCAATCCCTGGCTGCCGCCCGTGGACGGCTACCGCCACCTTGAGGAAGTGACCGCGTGGAATCAGGCGGTGCACGATGCCGTGTACGAAGAACTGGCCGAAGGCCGCCTGCCCGTCCTGCTGGGCGGCGACCACAGTCTGGGCATCGGCTCGGTCAGCGCCGTCGCACGCCACTGCCGCGCCACCGGCAAGAAACTGCGCGTGCTATGGCTGGACGCGCACGCCGACTTCAACACCCATCTGCTCACGCCCACGGGCAACCTGCACGGCATGCCGGTGGCCTGCCTGTGCGGCAATGGCCCCGCGCCGCTGACCGGCATGTCGGGCGAGTTTCCGGATATCGATCCGTCCTGCGTGCGCCAGATCGGCATCCGCAGCGTGGATCCTGGCGAAAAACGCCTGCTACACGACGCCGGCCTCGAGGTCTTCGACATGCGGTATCTGGATGAGATGGGCATGCGCGCCACGATGCAGGCCGCCTTGGCCGGGCTGGACGCCGACACGCATCTGCACGTGAGTTTCGACGTGGACTTTCTGGATCCCGAGATCGCGCCAGGCGTGGGCACCACGGTGATGGGCGGCCCAACCTATCGCGAGGCGCAGCTCTGCATGGAGATGATTGCCGACACCGGACTCATGCGCTCGCTGGATGTGGTGGAGCTGAATCCGGCGCTCGACGTGCGCAACCGCACGGCGGAGCTGGCGGTGGATTTGATCGAAAGCCTGTTCGGAAAGTCCACGCTGGTGCGGCGGGGGCCTTGACGTGGGCGGTCGATGACGCGCGGCGCATCGACCGCATCACTTCCGGCGGCGTAGACCGATGGAAATATCCCCTTATCCCTCGCGATCACGCCGGATCGCCTCAGCTGCGTCGCGCAAATGAATCAGGTTTTCCTCGCGCTGCGCCCACACGCGCGGCGTGGGACCGGCCACGCATAGCGCGTACCATTCGCCGCCCAGATCCAGTGCGACGGCCAGCCCCGTGAGGTCCGCGACGCTTTCCCCCACGTTCGAGGCCCAGCCCCGCTCGGCAACCTTGCCCACGTCGGCCAGCAGGGCTTCGCGGGTTGTCAGCGTGCTATCCGTGTAGCGCGTGTATTGCGCCGCCGCCAGGACCTGATCGCGGTCAGCGGCCGGCAGGCGCGCCAGGATGGCTTTGGCAACCGAACTCGTGTGCAGCGGACGTCGTTCGCCGGCGCGCGCCGCATAGTGGACGGGCTGGGTCGACTCGGCCACGTCCAGAAACACGACGGCGCCATCCTGGATCTTGCCCAGCATCACGGTCTCGTTGACGGCATCGCGTAGCGCCAATAACCGCGGCCGCACCAGATCCAGCCACGGGTCGCCCGCGAGAATCTGCGCCGCCAGCCCGTGCAGCTTGCCGGTGGGGTAATACCCGGCGCGGCGCCTGACCTCGTACAGATACCCCCGAGCCACCAAGGTGCGCACCAGTGCCAGACAGCTCGACATCGGCGCGCCCAGCCCCTGGGCCAGCTCGGTCAGCGGCATGGGCCGCTTCGTCTGCGCAAACAGCTCCAGCAACTCCAGCGTGCGAGCGACAAGCTTGACTTCCACGGCGTCAGCCCTCCTTCGTGGCAATGCGTATTTGGCACCCGGACTAGGGTGTTCCACCGTGTTGACTTTTCATGTGCAGGTACCTAAATTCTTGCACAGGAATTTGCATTCACCAATGTGAAATACATTTCAGCCGGCTGGAGCACCGGCGCCCGCCTACCCGAGTTGCCGCGTCATCCATAACGTTCAATAAAACGGTCCGCTTCAGGGCTGGGAGACAGAAAGATGCGTATCAAACCCGTGTTGGCGGCTCTGGCCGCCACCTTGGCCGCCTGCGCGGCCCAAGCCCAGTCCGACGTCGTGCGGCTGGGCGTGTCCAACGACCGTTCCGGCATTTACTCCGACCTTGGCGGCCTCGGGTCCGAGACCGCCGTGCGCATGGCCGTGGAGGATTTCGGCGGCAAGGTGGCCGGCAAGACCGTCGAAGTCGTCGGTGCGGACAACCAGAACAAGGCCGACGTGGCGTCCGCGCTGGTGCGCCGCTGGTTCGACACGCAGAATCTGGTCGCGGTGGTGGACGGCGGCGCCAGCTCGGCCGGCCTGGCCGCCCAGGGCGTGGCGCGCGAAAAAGGCGGCACCGCGCTGATCAGCGGCGGTTTTGCCGGGGACTTCAGCGGCAAGCAATGCAGCAACCTCAGCACGCAATGGGCGCCGGATACCTATGCGCTGGCCAACGCCGTGGTCAAGAGCGTCGTCGAGAGCGGCGGCAAGAGCTGGTACTTCATCACCACCGATTACGTCTTCGGCAAATCGCTGGAGAGCAACGCGTCACGCTTCGTCGAGGCCGCGGGCGGCAAGGTCGTGGGCAGCACGCGCCATCCGCTGGGCGCGATGGACTTTGCGTCGTTCCTCATCCAGGCGCAGTCATCCAAGTCCGACGTCGTGGGTCTGGCCAGCGCCGGCGGCGATCTGGTCAACCTCATCAAGCAGGCGCAGGAGTTCGGCCTTGCGGGCGGCAAGCAGCGGATGCTGACGTTCCTGACCTTCATCAACGACGTCCATGCAATGGGGCTGCCCGTTGCGCAGGGGCTGACCTTCCCCACCGGCTTCTATTGGGATGCCGACGAGGATACCCGCGCCTGGACCCAGCGCTGGCAAAAGAAGATGGGCGTCACGCGCGCCCCCTCCATCGTCCAGGCCCTGAGCTACGTGGCCACCACGCATTACCTGCAGGCCGCGCAGGCCGCCGGCACCTTCGACGCCGCGGTGGTCAACCAGAAGATGCGCGAATTGCCCATCACCACCAAACTGATCAAGAATGCCCGGGTGCGCCCCGAAGATGGCCGCGTCATCATGGACCTGTACCTGGTCGAGGTGAAAAAGCCCGCCGAGTCCAAGCATCCGAACGATTACTACCGCATCCTGTCCACGGTGCCCGGCGAAAAGGTCTTCGTGTCGCTCGCCGACAGCGAATGCCCCCTGGTCAAGAGATAGGTCACGCCGGACGCGCCGGATTCCGGTCCGGCCGCAGGGTGCAGGCAATTACATAAAGGAGACAACCATGAAGTGCTATTGCGTCGTCAATTTCCGCGAACCGCTGCAGGAAATGGACCAGCCCACCCCCACGCCGCAAGGGTCGCAGGTCCTGCTCAAGGTTCGCGCGGCCGGCGTGTGCCACAGCGATATTCACTTGTGGGAAGGCGGCTACGACCTGGGCCAGGGCCGGACCCTGTCGCTCAAGGACCGGGGCGTGTCGCTGCCGCTGACCATGGGCCATGAAACGGTGGGCGCCGTCGTGGCGGCCGGCCCCGAGGCGCAGGGCCTGGCCACCGACCGCAATTACCTCGTCTATCCGTGGATCGGCTGCGGCAAGTGCCCGTCGTGCATGGCCGGCATGGAAAACCACTGCACCGCGCCGGCCTGCCTGGGCGTCCACCGCGCCGGCGGCTACGCGGACCACATCGTCGTGCCGCATCCGCGCTACCTCATCGACATCGGCGACCTGGACCCCGCGCAGATCGCGCCTTACGCGTGCTCAGGGCTCACCACGTACTCCGCCTTGCAGAAGATCGGCGCAGACATCTACCGCGAGCATCCCGTCGTGATCTTCGGCGCGGGAGGCCTGGGCCTGATGAGTCTGACGCTGATCAAGGCGCTGGGTGGCGCGGGCGCCATCGTGGTCGACATCGACCCCGCCAAGCGCCAGGCGGCGCTGGATGCGGGCGCGCTGGCGGCCATCGACGGCGCCGCCCCCGACGCCGCGCAGCAGATCATGCAGGCGGCGGGGGGCAAGCCGGTGCGGGCCGCGATCGATCTCGTCGGCGCACCGGCCACCACCTCGCTGGCGTTCGACTTCCTGACCAAGGGCGGCAAGCTCATCATCGTTGGCCTGTTCGGCGGCGGCTCCACCTGGCCCATCGCCTTGATTCCGATGAAGGCGCTGTCCATCATCGGCAGCTACGTGGGCAACCTGGCCGAACTGAAGGAACTGATGGAACTGGTGCGGGCGGGCAAGGTGCCGCCGATGCCGGTCCACCGCCACGCATTGGCCGAGGCGGACAGCGTGCTGGCCTCGCTGCGCGAAGGCAAGGTCGTGGGCCGGGCGGTGTTGACGGTTGATTGAGGCTTTTGCGGCGATTGCGACTGAACGCGCCCGGCAATGGGCGCGTTCTTTTTGACGCCTGATTTTTCACGCCTGCCTTTGGACGCCTACGCCGGCCGCAACCGCGGATCGTAGATGAAGCGTTCGCGCCGCACCACCACGATATCCTCGGCGTCCGGATGCGCCGGATTGATCAGGAAATTGCAGTCCGGCACGCCGCGATATGGCACGATCGCGCTGGGCAGTTCCAGCAGCGCCGACACCCCCGACGCCACCCAGTTGTCGCCCACGGCCTGCGACGCTTCGGCAAAGGGCACCGCGTCCCAGAACGGATAATCGTCCTGCAGTTGCGCCAGCGACAGCGACTGGCGCGCTTCGAAGATGCTAGTGGGCACGGCCAGTTCAATCAGGTAGCGGTTGGCGTGCTCGGACGCGCGCGCGGCAAAATGCACCACCGTTTCCAGCACGGCCAGCGCCACACTGGCCGAGGCATACACCACCGGCGTGCCCGGGCTGTTGTAGCGTCCGCCCACCGCGGCCGCGCCGGCGCCGGAGAGGTCGTCCGCCCGGTACTTGCCCGCCGTGGTGCCAATGCGCCAGAGCGAAACGTAATCGGTCATGCGTAGACGCCCGCGGCGGCGCGGGCCAGCGTGTCTTCGACGATGCGGCTGCTGGCATCCGACGTCAGGAGCGACAGCGGCTTGACGTTGCCCAGCGCCGGCACGGGGGTGTTCAGCCACAGCACCGCCTCCGCGTCGCTGCCCAGCACCTGACGGGCGACGCGCACCACGCGGGCGACGCGGGCAAGCCGGTCGGATTCACCGAGCGGCAGCGCCTGCCCTTCGCGCGTCCACCGCGACAGCGACGCCGCCTTGACCTCCGTGATCGCCATGATTTCCGACTTGGGCACCTGCAGGTAATCGGCGGCATCGTCGACCATCTGCGCGGGCAGTCCGCGGTGCACATCCCGCGCAATATCGGTCAGCGGACTGTCGATCAGGCCGCGAAAAAGCTGCCTGGGGCGCGGCGGGCGCTTGGTGGAGGCGCCGCGCTTGGCGGGCGATTTGTCAGTCAGCGCGATGGTCATGATCTGCTCCGGGCGCCGCGTGGACGAAGCGAAAGCCGGAGAAACCGGCCAGACTTGCTCAGCGGCTGAATTACCAAATTGAATTTATAATATCCCATTTGGAAATCGACTTGCAAGACGACGGATGCCGAGCCGGCCGCGGGCCGCGTTTTGCCCTCGTCCGCGGCCCCGTCATGCACCATATTTGGGCCTATCATAGGCGGCGGCAAATTCGCCCCTCGAATTTCTCTCAAGGACACGCAATGACGGACCGGCAGCTCACCATACTCGCGGCGATCAACCTCATGGTGGCGGTGGGCGCCGGGGCATTCGGCGCGCATGGCCTCAAGCGCATCCTGACGCCAGAACTCCTGGCCGTCTGGCAGACCGGCGTCATGTACCACCTGGTCCACGCCCTGGGCATCTTCATCATCGCGCTCTTGGGCGCCCGCTTCGGGTCGCCGCTGCTGTCGGCCGCCGGCGTTGTCATGTTCGTCGGCATCGTGCTGTTTTCGGGCAGCCTGTACCTGCTGACGCTGACCGGCACCCGTTGGCTCGGCGCGGTGACGCCGTTTGGCGGAACGGCCTTCCTGGCCGCCTGGGCGATGGTCGCCATTGCCGCCTACCGCGCGCAGAGCTGAAAGCCCTTCCCGATCTTCACCTATCCGTTCTTCACCCTCCGGCGGCAGGAACCGCCGCCCTTGCAGGTTTCAGATGTCCCCAAGCACCGCATTACCCGCCGTCCGTGAACATTCCGCCGCCGCAGGCATCGCCTGCGTGGCGGGCGGCATCTTCTTTCTGACGCTCAGCGACGCCAATGCCAAATGGCTGGGCGCCAGCTACAACCCGCTGCAGATCCTCTTTCTGCGCGCGCTGATCGCGCTGCCCTTCGTGACCGCGCTGGCCCTGTGGCTGGGCGGACGCCGCGTGCTGCGTACGACGCATCCCGGCCTGCACCTGACGCGCGGCGCCATCAACGTGGTCTCGGCCTGTTGCTTCTATCTGGGATTGCAGGCGCTGCCGCTGGCCGAGGCCACCGCCATCGCGTTCGCTGCGCCGCTGTTCGTCACGGCGCTGTCGGTGCTGATCTTGAAGGAGCGCGTGGACGGCAAGCGCTGGCTGGCGGTGCTGGCGGGCTTTGCCGGCGTGCTGATCGTGGTTCGCCCTGGCACGCAGGCCTTCCAGGCCGCCACCCTGCTGCCGCTGACCACCGCCCTGCTCTACGCGGTCATGATGATCACCGCGCGCGGCATCAACCGCGCAGAAGGCATGCTGACCACCACTTTCTACATCGTGTTGGGACAACTGGTGTGCAGCGCGATCGGATTGCCGTGGGTGTGGCGCGCGCCGGCCATGGACGACCTGCCCTATTTTGGCGGCGTGGCGCTGTTCAGCACGTTGGGCCTGGCGCTCATCACGCAGGGATTCCGCATCGGGCCCGCGTCTGTCGTGGCGCCTTTCGACTACACGGGCCTGGTCTGGGCCACGATCCTGGGATGGATCTTCTGGCGCGAGGCGCCCGACGCGTATGCGTACCTGGGCGCCGTTTTCATTGCCGGCAGCGGCGTGTACATCGCCGTGCGCGAGGCGCGCGGCAAATCGCGCCGGCGTGCCGCCACCTGAAGCTGCCCGCGTTATTCGGTGGGCGGCGGAAAGTGCCGCCGCAACACCCGGGCCACGTTCGGTTCCAACGCTGCTTCGCGGGCGACAGCGGTCAATGCCGGACACATCGCGCTGAACCACGACGGGCCGGGACGCCAATGCGTCATGACCGTCACATACAGGTCCAGCGCTGAAAAACGCCGCCCCAGCATGTGCGGCGCGCCGGCCTGGCGTTCCAGCTCCTGCCACAGCTCGGCGCGGCGCGTGTGGACCCGTTCGCGCAGCAGGTCCACCGCATCGCCCGGCGTCGTCCACTGCGCGGGATCGTCGCCGTACGTGAACGTCGGGTAGACCGCCGCCACGACCCGCACCAGCAGGTTCAGAAAGCGCGCCCGTTCCGGCTTGTCCGGCGCGGGGGCAAGACCGGCCTGCGGCGCCAGGTCGTTCAGATGCAGGATCATCGCCGCGCTCTCGGTCATGACCTCGCCGTCGGGCAGGATCAGCGTGGGCACCTGCCCCAGCGGATTCAGATGCAGCAGCCGGTCCCGCTCGGGACCGGGCTTCCGGTACGGCACGTCCGTCAGGACGTGCGGCACATTGGCCAGCACCAGCGCCATCTCGACGATGGCGGAGCCGCACCCCGCGGACCCGATGAGCTCATAGGTCTTCATGACGGTCACCCTCCTGTTTCGGCCGGCGCCACCCGCAGCAGTTCGCCCGGGGAAGCGTCCGTCAGCACGTACACATAACCGTCCGGCCCCTGCCGCACGTCGCGGATCCGGCGCTTGCGGTCGACCAGCAGCCTTTCCTTCTCGACCACGTTTTTGCCGTCGACGGTCAGGCGGATCAGGTTCTGGTTGCCCAGCGCGCCGATGAAGAGCGAATTGCGCCAGGCCGGAAAGCGGTCGGCGTCATAGAACGCCATGCCGCTGATGGCGGGCGATTTCGGCCACCAGTAGACCGGCGGCTCCATGCCCGGCAGCGTCTCGCCCTTGGCTTCCGGAATCTTCAGGCCCGAATAGTTGATACCGTAGGTCGCCAGCGGCCAGCCATAGTTCTTGCCCGGCTGCACCACGTTGACCTCGTCGCCGCCGCGCGGCCCGTGTTCGTTTTCCCAGAGCTCGCCGGTCCAGGGATTGAGCGCCATGCCTTGCGGATTGCGATGGCCGTACGACCAGATCTCGGGCCGCGCGCCCTGCTTGCCCACGAAGGGGTTGTCGTCAGGCAGCGCGCCGTCGGCCTTGAGCCGCACGACCTTGCCCTGCAGCTTGTCCAGGTCCTGCGCCGTGGGCCGCTGGTTGTTCTCGCCCAGCGCAATGTAGAGGTAGCCCTTGCCGTCAAACACCAGGCGCGAGCCGAAATGCAGCCCGGACGACAGCTTGGGTTCCTGGCGGAAGATGACCTTGAAGTCTTCAAGTCCGCTGGCATCGTCGGCCAGCCGGCCGCGTCCGACGGCCGTGCCGCTCTTGTCGCCGTCCGACTCCGCATACGACAGATACACGTAGCGGTCGGTCGCAAAGTTTGGCGACAGCGCCACGTCGAGCAGACCGCCCTGGCCGCGCGCGGCCACCTTGGGCACGCCGGTCAGCGGCTTGGACAACCCGCCGGGCGTACGCAACAGCCGCAGATTCCCGGGACGCTCGGTGATCAGGATGCCGCCGTCGGGCAGGAACGCCATGGACCAGGGATGATCCAGGCCGCCGACAACCGGCATCACGCGCGCAGGCGCCGAGGGCGGTTCCTGCGAGGCTTGCGCGATGGCGGGCGCAGCGGCGCAGGCCAGGGTCAAGGACAAGAGAAAGGGGATCGCGCGCGTGCTCGCGGCGGTGCGTGACTGCATGGACATCTCCGGCGGCGACAGATTGAAAAGCGGGCGCGGAAGGCATGACAGAGAGACGCGGGACCACTCGCGAATGGCATACCCGGTTGGCGTACCATAGCGCCCACGGACGGGAGCTCTCCCGTTCTTCCTTCCAGGAGTCTCCGACAGATGAAACTGTACTACATGCCCGGCGCGTGCTCGCTCGCTTCCCACATCGTGCTCGAATGGATCGGCAAGCCGTATGAAACGCACAAGCTCAGCCGCGAGGCGCTCAAGGAGCCTGAGTTTCTGCGGATCAATCCGATGGGCGCCGTGCCGGCGCTGACCGATGGCGACTGGACCCTGACGCAGAACGTATCCATTCTGGAGTATCTGGCCGAACAGGCGCCCGAAAGCACGCTGCTGGGCGACGGCTCCGCACGTTCGCGCGCCGAAGTGCGCCGCTGGGTCGGCTTCATCAATTCCGACGTCCACAAGACGTTCTCGCTGCTGTTCGGCGCGCAGCGTTATTTGAAGGACGAAGGCGCGCAGAAGGAACTGGCCGCATCGGCCTCGGCGCTGCTGACCAAGCTGTTCGCGCAACTGGACACGCAACTGGCCGGCAAGCAGTACCTGGCGGGCGCCGCGCCTTCGGTTGCCGATGCCTACCTGTACGTCGTGCTGCGCTGGGCGCACGCCAAGGAAGTGGACCTGACCGGCCTTTCCAACCTGTCCGCGTTCTTCGAGCGCATGCAGGCCAACGCCGGCGTCAAGGCCGCGCTGCAGGCCGAAGGGCTGTAAGGGTCTGCGCTGCCCCGCTGACGCCCGGGCGTCCTATTCCGGCGTCACCCCGGGCAGCGCCTCGCTCTCAAGGATCTTCTTGACGGCGGCCAGAAAGCGCCGCGCCAGCAGGGGCGGCGCACTCAGGTTGGAATGCGTCGCCCAGATCTCAACGCTCGCCTCGGGCGTGATCGGGCGCAGCGCCATGTGCGCGGCCTGGTCCGGCGTGACGCACCAGGCATCCACCAGCGCCGGGCCCAAGCCCTGCTGCACGAAGGAACAGGCGGTCACGGGCGAATGCACCTCGATCGCCGCCGCGCAGTGCGGGCCTTCACCGAAGAACGGCTGCAGCGCGCGTCCCAGCGGCGTATCGCGCGGGTAGCCGATCCACGCTGCCGACGAAAAGTCCTCCGGCCGCACCGCGTCGTGGCTGGCAAGCGGATGCCCGGGCGGCAGCACGCACACCACCGGCACCCGCGCCAGCCGGACCGACGTCAGGTTCGGATGATCCGGCGGCTGCATGGAAATGCCGATGTCTGCCTGCCCCGACAGAAAATACGCCGCCAGTTCGTCGAACGTCACGCTGCGGTAATCGACGCGCGCGCCCGCATTGCGACCGCGAAACCGCTCCAGCGCCATGGGGATCAGGCGCTGCCCGAAACTGGCGCTTGCCACGATCTTCAGCATGCCCGCGCCGGACTGCCCCAGGCTGGCGGCCAGGTCGTTCACGCGCTGGATGCCGCCGTACACCTGCTCGACCTCGGCATACAGACGCCGCGCCTCCGCCGTGGGGGACAGCCGGCTCTTGACGCGCTCGAACAGCCGATAGCCCAGACGGCTTTCCGTGAGGGCAAGCACCCGGCTCACAGCCGGTTGCGACACGTGCAGCATGCGCCCCGCTCCGCTGATCGAGCCGGCCATCATGATGGCGCGGAACACCTCGATCTGGCGCAGGTTCAGCGGCCGCCCGGCGCTCGGCCCGGCCTCGTCGGCATACGCATCGGCTTCCATTTCTTCCCCTTTTCCAATAACGAGGGATTATAGGTTTGAGACATTTTTCGATGACGCAGTGCCGCATGGCCGGGTGTAATCTGCCCGCTCCACAAAACAAAACCAGGGGAAATCCACCATGCGCAGCACGCTCCTTCGCAGTCTTTCCATGGCGGCGCTCAGCGTCGTCTTCGCCGGCGCCGCCTCAGCCGCCAGCTATCCCGACAAGCCCATCACTTTCGTGGTCCCGTCTGCCGCCGGCGGCTCGCCTGACGTGCTGTCGCGCCTGATCACCACGCAGATTGCCCGCGACACCGGCGCCACGATGGTCATCGAGAACCGCCCGGGCGCCGCCGGCAACATCGGCATCGCGCTCATCAAGCGCGCAGCGCCGGATGGCTACACGGTCGGCTACGGCAACATCAACACGCTGGCGGTGAACCGCTCGCTGTTCAAGCGCCTGCCTTACGACGTGGACAAGGACCTGACGCCCGTCGCGCACATGTTCGACCTGTACAACGCCCTGATCGTCCCGGCCGACTCGCCCGTCACCAGCGTGCAGGACCTGATCGACCGAGCCCGCAAGGAGCCGGGCCGCTTGTCGTACGGCGCGTCGGGCGTCGGCACTACCGGCCACATGGGCGGCGAACTCTTCAAGAGCATGGCCAAGCTGGACGTGATGTTCATCCCCTACAACGGCGGCCCCGCCGCCATCCAGGATCTGCTGGGCGGCCGCCTGGACTACCTGTTCGTCAATACCTCCGAGGCCGCGCCGCTGGTCAAGAGCGGCAAGGTCCGCGCCATCGGCGTCAGCAGCCTGAAGCGCCTGGCGCTGATGCCCGACGTGCCCACGCTGGACGAGTCCGGCCTGAAGGGTTACGAGACAGTCGCCTGGGGCGGCGTGGTGGCGCCCAAGGGCACGCCCGACGACGTGGTGGCCACGCTGAACGCCGCCATCCAGAAGGCGCTGCAAGCGCCGGAAGTGCGCCAGGGCCTGGCAACGCTGGGCGCCGAGCCGGCGACCGGCTCCCCCGCCGACTTCAAGCAGTTGATCGATCGCGAGACCGCCAAGTGGCAGCAGATCATCGACAACGCCGGCATCGAAAAACTCGACTGAGCACGCTTCATGACGGCAGACACCTTGCAGGCTGACTTCATCGTCGCGGGCGCCTCGCTCATCGACGGCTCGGGCGGGCCCGCCACCCAGGGCGACCTGGCCGTGCGCGGCGGACGCATCGCGGCGGTGGGCAGCTTTGCCCATCCCGCCGGCGTGCCGGTCATCGACGGCCGGGGCCAGGTCCTGGCCCCCGGCTTCATCGACTCGCACACCCACGACGACGGCTACCTGCTGGCGCATCCCGACATGCTGCCCAAGGTGTCGCAAGGCATCACCACGGTCGTCACCGGCAACTGCGGGATCAGCCTGGCGCCCCTGGCGCGCACGCAGATCCCGCAGCCGCTCGACCTGCTGGGTCCGCCGGCGCTGTTCCGCTTTGGCACCTTCCGCGCCTGGATGGACGCTCTGCGCGACACGCCGGCCGCGGTCAACGTGATTCCGCTGGTGGGCCACACCACCTTGCGCGTCGCCGTCATGGACGACACCTCGCGCGCGGCCAACGACGCGGAACGGGCCGCCATGCGCGACCTGATGCAGGAAGCGCTGGATGCCGGCGCGTTCGGCGTGTCGACCGGCACCTTCTATCCGCCGGCCAGCGCCGCGCCCACGGACGAGATCATCGACGTGTGCCAGCCGCTGCGCGGCCGCGCCGGCATCTATGCCACGCACCTGCGCGACGAGGCCGACCACATCGTGCCCGCCATGGAAGAGGCCCTGCTCATCGGACGCGAAACCGATTCCCGCGTGGTGTTCTCCCATCACAAGCTGGCGGGCGAACGCAATCACGGCCGCACCCGCGAAACGCTGGACCTCATCAGCCGCGCCGCGGCGGCGCAGCCGGTCTGCCTGGACTGCCATCCCTATCCGGCCACCTCGACCATGCTGCGGCTGGACCGCGCGCGGCTGGCCAGCCGCACGACGATCACGTGGTCCACGGGCTACCCCGAGGCCACGGGCCGTGACTTCAGTGACGTCATGGCCGAACTGGGCCTGGACGACGAAGCCGCGGTCGCCCGGCTGGCTCCGGCCGGCGCCATCTATTTCCTGATGGACCCGGCGGACGTCAAACGCATCTTTGC
The DNA here is from genome assembly GCF_002388205.1 of Achromobacter sp. UBA4530. Classification (NCBI taxonomy): domain Bacteria; kingdom Pseudomonadati; phylum Pseudomonadota; class Betaproteobacteria; order Burkholderiales; family Alcaligenaceae; genus Achromobacter; species Achromobacter sp. UBA4530. The sequence continues at coordinate 219,649 of NZ_DGMA01000007.1, forward strand.
CCATCCGCTGACCATGGTCGGCTCGGACGGCCTGCCCTTCGACCCGCATCCGCACCCCCGCCAATGGGGCACGTTCACCAACGTGTTGCGCACCATGGTGCGTGAACAGAACCTGCTGTCGCTCGAAGCCGCCATCCACAAGATGACCGGGTTGGCCGCCGCCCAGTACGGCGTCGCCCGGCGCGGCCTGCTCCGGGAGGGGTATCATGCTGACCTGGTGCTGTTCGATCCCGCCACCGTCACCGACGTGGCCACTTTTTCAGCGCCCATTCAGGCAAGCCGGGGCATCCACGCCGTGTGGGTCAACGGCAGGCAGGTCTGGGACGGGGAACGGACGGGCACCGAACGCCCGGGCCAGGTCCTGACGCCCGGTGATGCATGAGCACGGAGTACATAAAGTGAAGACGTTTTCCCAGGGCTGCTACCTGGGTGTATTGGGCGGAATGGGCCCCATGGCCGGCGCGGCCTTTGCCCTCCGCCTGGCGGCGCTGACGCCCGCCACGGTTGACCAGCAACACATCCCCACCCTGCTGCGCAACGATCCCCGTATTCCCGACCGCTCCAGCGCCTACATGGCCGGCGGCGAGAATCCCCTGCCCCACATGGTCGATGGCGTGCGCTTCCTGGAACAGGCCGGCGCCCAGCTCATCGCCATCCCGTGCAACACCGCCCACCTGTGGTTCGACGACATCGCCGCGTCCACGCGTCTGCCCGTGCTGCACATCATCGAAGCGGTCATCGAAGACCTGCGCCGCCTTGGCCTGCCCAGCGGCCGCATCGGCCTGATGGGCACCGCCGCCACGCTCAAGCTCGGCCTCTACCAGCGTCACCTCGAAGCCCAAGGCTACGAGTGCATCGTGCCTGACGACGACGAAGTCGAACGCTTCTGCATGGGCTCGATCCGCGCGGTCAAGGGCAACCAGCTCGAAGACGCCTTTGCGCCCGCCGCCGAATGCATCGCGCGCCTGAAGGCCCGCGGCGCCGACGCCGTCGTGCTCGGCTGCACGGAACTGCCCCTGGCCGTGCCGCACGCCCTGCGCCCCAGCCTCGGCGTGACCCTCACTGACTCCATCGACGCCCTCGCCCGCGCCGCCATCGCGCACTACCAGGCCGACCAGCCGGCCGAACGGATCGCCGCGTAAAAAAAAGGGCGCATCTTTCGATGCGCCCACTTCCTTCGCGGGGAAGAGGTCAACCGCCCAGGTACGCCTTGCGGACCTTGTCGTTGACCAGCAGGTTGGCGCCGGTGTCCTGCAGGACCACGCGGCCGTTTTCCAGCACGTAACCGCGGTCCGCCACGCCCAGCGCCTTGTTGGCATTCTGCTCGACCAGGAACACGGTCACGCCCTGCTCCCGGATCTCGCGGATGATGTCGAAGATCTGGGCGATCACCAGCGGGGCCAGGCCCAGCGTCGGTTCGTCCAGCAGCAAGAGGCGCGGCCGGGTCATCAGCGCGCGGCCGATGGCCAGCATCTGCTGTTCGCCGCCCGACATCAGGCCCGCACGCTGGCTGGCGCGTTCCTTCAGACGCGGGAACAGACCGTAGACGTGGTCAATCCCCGCCTCGATCTCGTCGCGCTTGGAAAAGAAGCCGCCCATCATCAGGTTCTCGGCGACCGTCAGGTCCTTGAACACGCGCCGCCCTTCAGGCGAAATGGCGATGCCACTGCGCATGATGTGGTGCGTGTCCTTGTTCGTGATGTCCTCGCCTTCGAACGTGATCTTGCCTTCGCGCGCCCGGGGATTGCCGCAAACGGTCATCAGCAGCGTCGTCTTGCCCGCGCCGTTGGCGCCGATCAGCGTGACGATCTCGCCCTGGTTGACGTCCACCGACACGCCGTTCAACGCCTGGATCGCGCCATAGTACGTGTGTATGTTTTCCAGCTTCAGCATCATTCCTCCCCCAGGTACGCCTTGATGACGCGCTCGTCGTTGCGCACCTGCTCGGGGGTGCCGGTCGTGATGGGCTTGCCGTGTTCCATGACCAGAATGCGGTCCGAAATGCCCATGATCAGGCTCATGTCGTGCTCGATCAGCAGCACGGCCACGCCGAATTCGCGGCGAAGCTGGTCGATGAGCGATTGCAGATCGCGCTTTTCCTGAGGATTCAGGCCGGCCGCGGGCTCGTCCAGCATCAGCAGACGCGGCTTGGTGATCATGCAGCGCGCGATCTCCAGGCGCCGCTGGTGGCCGTAAGCCAGATTGCCGGCTTCACGGTTGACGAACTCGCGCAGGCCCATGAAATCCAGCCACTGCGCCGCGCGCGACAGCGCCTCGGATTCAGATTGGCGGTAGCCGCGGGTCTTGAGCAGGCCGGGCAGCAGGCGCGATTCCACCTGCGTATGCTGCGCGACCAGCAGGTTTTCCAGCACCGTCAGCTGCTTGAACAGGCGCACGTTCTGGAACGTGCGCACCAGCCCGTGGCGCGCCACCTTGTGGCTGGCAAGACCCGTGATGGGCTTGCCGTCCATGATGATTTCACCGGCGGTCGGCGCGTAAAAGCCGCCCACGCAGTTGAACACGGTGGTCTTGCCCGCCCCGTTCGGGCCGATGATGGCAAAGACCTCGTCGGACATGACCTCGAAACCCACGCTGTCGACGGCCAGTAGGCCGCCGAACCGCATGGTCAGGCCGGAAACTTTCAGCAATGCCTCGCTCATTTAGCCAGCTCCACGTGGGGACGCTTCATGGGCAACAACCCCTGCGGACGCCACATCATCATCAATACCATCACCAGACCGAACATCAGCATCCGGTACTCGGCGAACTCGCGCGCCAGTTCGGGCAGCACGGTCAGCAGGATGGCAGCGAGGATCACACCGACTTGCGAACCCATGCCGCCCAGCACCACGATGGCCAGGATCAGCGCGGACTCGATAAACGTGAAGGACTCCGGATTCACCATGCCCTGGCGCGCCGCGAAGAACGCGCCGCCAAAGCCGGCGAACATGGCGCCGAGCGTGAACGCGGACAGCTTGATGCGGGTGGGATTCAGGCCCAGCGAACGGCAGGCGATCTCGTCTTCGCGCAGCGCCTCCCAGGCGCGGCCGACCGGCATGCGGATCAGGCGCGTGGACACGAACAGCGTCACCAGCGCAAGCAGCAGCGCCATCATGTACAGGTAGATCACCATGTCCTGGTTCTGGAACGTCAGCCCGAAGAACTCATGGAACGTGGTGCCGCCCTCGGTACTGGGACGGCGCGTCATTTCCAGGCCGAAGAACGTAGGCTTCGGAATTCCGGAAATGCCGTCCGGACCGCCGGTGACCTGGTTCAGGTTGATCAGCAGCAGGCGGATGATTTCACCGAAGCCCAGCGTCACGATGGCCAGGTAGTCGCCGCGCAGCCGCAGCACCGGAAAGCCCAGCACGAATCCGAACAGCGCCGACATCGCGCCGGCAAACGGCAGCGCTTCCCAGAAGCTCCAGCCGCCCCAGTGATAGAGCAACGCGTAGGTATAGGCGCCGACGGCGTAAAAGCCCACGAAGCCCAGATCCAGCAGCCCGGCAAAGCCCACCACGATGTTCAGGCCCAGGCCCAGCATCACGTAGATCAGCACCAGCGTGGCGATGTCCACCGAACTGCGGCCCGCGAAGAACGGCCAGATCACCGCAATGGCAAGCAGCAGCACCATCAGCGGCTTGTGGTTGCGGGCCGGCGCCGATGACAGCGTGGGCAGGCCGGTCTTGAGCTTCTTGAACGGAATGGCAAGCCACGGACGCAGCAGCTGGAACACGAACACCACCGCCGCGGCCAGCGCCACCAGCGACCAGTTCGACTCCATCGACGTGCGCGCACCCTGACGGATGAGCTGCAGACCGAAGACCGGGGTGACGATGACCGCCGTCAGCACGGCCGCCATCGTGGCGTTTTTGAGATTGTTGGTCGACATCAGACTTTTTCCACCTCAGGTTTGCCCAGCAGCCCGGTGGGACGGAACAGCAGAATCAGGACCAGCAGCGAGAACGCCACGATGTCCTTGTACTGCGACGATATGTAGGCCGCCGCAAAGGTTTCCGCCAGGCCCAGCAGCACGCCGCCCAGCATGGCGCCGGGGATGCTGCCGATGCCGCCGAGCACCGCCGCCGTGAAGGCCTTGATGCCGGCCAGGAAGCCGATGAAGGGATTGAGTTTGCCGATGGTGATGGCGATCAGCACACCGCCGACCGCCGCCAGGATCGCACCCATCACGAACGTGAACGAGATCACGCGGTTGGTGTCGATGCCCAGCAGGTTGGCCATGTGCATGTCCTGCGAGCAGGCGCGCGATGCGCGGCCCATGCGGGAATACTTGATGAACAGCGTCAGCGCGATCATCAGCACCACCGTCACCACGATGATCATCAGGCGCGAGTACGGCACCGTCACATCGAAGTCCGAGCCCATGTGGAACTGCATGGCGCCGGACACCAGCGAGGGCACGGCCATGTCGCGCGCGCCTTGGCCGAGGGCCACCCAGTTCTGCAGGAAGATCGACATACCGATGGCGGAGATCAGCGCCACCAGACGGGGGCTGCCGCGCACCGGCCGATACGCCACGCGTTCGACCGAGAAGCCGTAGATGCCGGTAACCGTGATGGCCACGAGCAGCATGGCCGCGATGATGAACGGGGTCGGCAATCCGCTGTTGGTGCCGATCGCCGTCAAGGTGACCAGGCCCACATAGGCGCCGATCATATAGATTTCGCCGTGGGCGAAATTGATCATCCCGATGATGCCGTAGACCATTGTGTAGCCGATGGCAATCAGCGCGTAGATCGCTCCCAGGGACAATCCGTTGAAGAATTGCTGGGTAAGTTGGGGTATGAGGTCGGACATGATTCCAATGCTCCAAATAGTTCCGGCTCCGGTAGTGAGACCCGGAGCCGGAAACCTGGGCGTATTTTATAAGGGCCTGCCGGCGCCGCCTTGCCGGCCGCACAGCGCTTTTGGCGCATCGCTACGCGGATTTCGGCAAGACGGAGACAGCAGGCCCTACACGCCGGCAACACGCCGGCGGGATCGCGAGTTTACAGCTGGGTCTTCTTTCCGTCCTTGTCCCACTTATAGACGGCGAACTCAAAGTCCTTCAGATCGCCCTTGGCATCGTATTCGACCTTGCCGATGCCCGTATTGAAAGTGGTCTTGTGCATGTAGTCGGCAACCTTGGCCGGATCTTCGCCGACAGCGTTGATGCTGTCCGCCAGGATCTGGACCGCGGCGTAGGCCGGCATCTGGAAGGCGCCGTCCGGATCGCGCTTGGCGTCCTTGAAGGCCTTGACGATGCTTTCGTTGCCCGGCAGCTTGGTGAAGTCGGCCGGCAGCGTGACCAGCAGGCCGTCGATGGCCGGACCGGCAATGGCCACCAGATCCTGGTTGGCCGTACCTTCCGGACCCATGAACTGGACCTTCAGGCCCTGTTCACGCGCCTGGCGCAGCAGCAGGCCCAGCTCGGGGTGGTAGCCGCCGAAGTAGACCAGGTCCACGCCCGAGGACTTCAGTTTGGTGATGATGGCCGAGTAGTCGCTGTCGCCGACGTTGATGCCTTCAAACAGCGCGACGTTGACCTTTTCCTTGGCCAGCGCGTCCTTGACCTGCGTGGCCACGCCCGAGCCGTAGGTCTGCTTGTCGTGCAGCACGGCAACCTTCTGCGGCTTCAAGGTCTTGGCGATGTAGCCGGCGGCGTACGGACCCTGCTGGTCGTCGCGGCCGATCGTGCGGAAGAAGAAGTGCGGCTTGATCGTGTCGGTGACCAGCGGCGACGTGGCGCCCGGGGTGATGCCGACGATGCCCTCTTCCTCGTAGACCTTCACAGCGGCGACCGTGACGCCCGAGCACGCATGGGCCACGGCGAACTTGGCGCCGGAGTTGACCACGCGGTTGGCGGCGGGCACGGCCTGCTTGGGTTCGCAGCCGTCGTCGATCAGGATCGGCTCGAGCTTTTTACCCTTGACGCCGCCCTTGGCGTTGATGGTCTCGATGGCGGTCAGCGCGCCGGCCTGGATCTGGTCGCCGTATTGGGTGTTGGGGCCGGTCATGGGCTGGGGAATGCCGATCTTGATCGTGTCGGCGGCGTGCGCGGCGCCAGCCAAGGCAAGTGCCCCAAGCGCCATGGCTACCGGGGTAAGGCGATTCAGAAACTTCATGCGGAGTTCTCCAGCGAGGTTTTGAGCGGCTCTGTCCAACACGGTTTATCGGGAGAGTACCCCTACGTCCGCATTGCCCGTCGCCGGCTTCTTGGGCAAAAACACGGTGTGGGCGGTATTCTGAAAGCAAGCCGTCATACTGTCACTGCGTGTAATCCCCAATATTTCACGCGGGGCTTTTATTCGTGACGGATAGGCCGCGTAGTGCCGTGAATTCGTTGGAGAAATCGCAATTCCGGCTGCGTTGTCTGCTGGCGCTTTTGCGGGATTTATGGTTGGCGATTAATACCGAGTGGATTAATACGGTGTTTAAACTCGCATTTAAATACAGTGCTTACGCGGGACTTACTACGTACCCCAGAAAGGCCTCAAAAATAATGTCCGGCGCATTAATGAAAAACGCGCGTCCTGCTGAGATCAGCATCGGACGCGCGCATTCATTACGCCGCGAAGGCGGGTTCAAGTTCGGCTAGGCGTTTGCAGGCTTTGCCAGATTCCACATCAGCGCACGGAACGGCGCCAGCATGCTGATATTGACGACCAGCTTGATCGCCAGGTCGCCCAGCATCCATGTGACCCACGGCGCCCCGGTGGCGGCGAATGCCACGCTGAAGAACACCGCCGTATCCAATATGGCGCCCAGCACGCCCGACGCCAGCGGCGCGCGCCACCAGCGCTGGTCGCGCAGGCGGTCGAACACCTGGATGTCGACGAGCTGCGCGCAGATATAAGCCAAACCCGAAGCCAGCGCGATCCGCGGCGACGCCACCCATACCGACACGGCCAAGGCGGCGGCAAAGCCAAACCACACCACACGCCGGGCGGCGGCCGGGCCGAAACGGCGGTTGAGCACGTCGGTGACCAGAAACGCCACCGGATAGGACAGCCCGCCCCATGTCAGCCAGTCATTGAGCGGCACCTGGACCAAGATGTTGGAGCCGACCACGACGGCCAGCATGCACAGCACCGATATGCCGAATTGCAGGCGGGTCATCGCAGGAAAGCGTGTGGCGGACGGCTTCATTTGACGCCCGCCCCGGCCCAACCGCGCGCCCAGGCATCGGACGCGCTGCGCGTCAACCGCGCGATGCCGCAGCGCCACTGACGTGTCCAAGCCACAACACCTTGCATGTTCCGTGTCTCGGCCGCGAACAGGCGGCCGACCAGCGTCCGGACCTCGCCCGAGTCCCCCTCGGCACCCGTCTCGCCGGCCCGCGCGGCGCGGGCATCTTCCTCGTTTATGTCAATGACATGAACGCCACTGACGGCGCATACTTTGGCACCCGCGCGCGAGGCGCGCGCAGCCATGGCGCGGGTACCGCCGATGAACGCAATCGAAAGTTCGTTTTCCATAGGCCGCGATTGTAATCGCTGCACTCCCTGCGCTAAACGGGGGACAAATGTTCGTTCGCGCCTGAAACGCGCAATTTGACAGGCGTTTGTAGTGATGTGAAAGTCACGGTTTTGTCACAAACAATTCATAAGGTGTCGTGTTTCATGCGGCCGGACAACCCGTTCGCAACACGCCCAACTGGAGAACCCTTTATGCGATCCCATCGTATTGCACTGACCTTTGCCGCCATCATGACGGCTTTCGCCGGCGCTTCCGCGCAAGCAGCCACCGAGATCCAGTTCTGGCATTCGATGGAAGGCGCCCTGGGCGACCGCGTCAACGGCCTGGTCGAGGAATTCAACAAGCAGAACCCCGACTACCAGGTCAAGGCCATCTACAAGGGCAACTACGGTGAATCCATGAACGCCGGCATCGCCGCGTTCCGCGCCGGCAACGCGCCGGACATCCTCCAGGTCTTCGAAGTCGGCACCGCGACCATGATGTACGCCAAGGGCGCCATCAAGCCGGTGCAACAGATGTCCGAAGAAGCCGGCAACCCGATCGATCCCAAGGAATTCATCGGCGCCGTGGCCGGCTACTACTCGTCGGCCGACGGCAAGCTGGTGTCGATGCCGTTCAACAGCTCGACCGTCGTCTTCTACTACAACAAGGACGCCTTCAAGAAGGCTGGCCTGGACGCCGACAATCCCCCCAAGACCTGGGAAGAACTGGCCGCCGCCGGCCAGAAGCTGAAGGCCGCTGGCCAGGAATGCGGCTACACCACGTCGTGGCCGTCGTGGACCCAGCTCGAGACCTTCTCGGCCTGGCACAACGTGCCGTACGCCACCAAGGACAACGGTTTCGGCGGCCTGGATGCGCGCATCGCCATCAACACCCCGCTGCACGTGCGTCACCTGGAAAACCTGGCCAAGCTCGGCAAGGAAGGCATCTTCATGTACGGCGGCCGCGGCGACGAGCCGAATTCGCTGTTCATCAGCGGCAAGTGCGCCATGATCACCGGTTCGTCCGGCCTGCGCGCCAACATCGCCAAGAACGCCAAGTTCGAATTCGGCACCTCGACCCTGCCCTACTACGCCGACGTGCAAGGCGCGCCGCAGAACACCATCATCGGCGGCGCTTCGCTGTGGGTCTTTGCCAACAAGAAGCCCGAAACCTACAAGGGCGTGACCGCGTTCTTCAAGTTCCTGGCCAGCCCCGAAATCGCCGCCCGCTGGCACCAGCAGACCGGCTACGTGCCCGTCACCAAGGCCGCCTACGAGCTGACCAAGAAGGAAGGCTTCTACGACAAGAACCCGGGCACCGAAGTCGGCGTCAAGCAATTGAACGTCGAAACCACCGCCCAATCGCGCGGCCTGCGTCTTGGCTTCCTGCCCCAGATCCGCGAAATCGAGGATGCTGAAATCGAACGCATCGTCTCGGGCAAGGTTGCTCCCAAGGACGGCGCCGAGAACATCGTCAAGCGCGGCAACGAGCTGCTGGAAAAGTTCGAGAAGAGTGTAAAGTAACGCCCTTTCGCGCGACTTGACCGCCGCCTTGTCAATCAGCATTTTCCATGTTGCGACAAGGACATACGAGGCTTAAAGCCCTGGTTTTTCAGGGGCTTTAAGCCTATCGTGCTTTTTATGAGTGCCGGTGCTTTCGGGCTCCGGGCGCCACGCGCGACATGCGCGCTGGCGGTTTCAGGCGGCGGTTATTTCAACCGCCGCTTTTCTGTACCTTGGGTTCCCCCTATGGAAAAACGCGTTGTATTCGGGCACAAGACCTTGCCCTATCTGCTGCTCCTGCCGCAGCTGATCATTACCGTGGTGTTCTTCTTCCTGCCCGCCGGACAAGCCATGTGGCAGTCCATGCGCCTTGAAGATCCCTTCGGTCTGTCCTCGCAGTTCGTCGGCCTGGACAACTTCATGGAACTGTTCTCGCAACAGAGCTACCTGGATTCCTTCCGCGTCACCGCCGTTTTCTCGGTGCTGGTGGCCGGCGTTGGCCTTGGCGTGTCGCTGGTGCTGGCCGTGATGGCCGACCGCGTGATCCGCGGCGCCGGGCTCTACAAGACCCTGCTCATCTGGCCGTATGCCGTGGCGCCCGCCGTCGTCGGCGTGCTGTGGCTGTTCCTGTTCTCGCCGTCGGTCGGCATCCTGGCCGTGGCCCTGCGCAAATCGGGCGTGGACTGGAATCCCCGCCTGGACGGCAACCAGGCGATGACCCTGGTGATCATCGCGGCCGTCTGGAAGCAGGTCTCGTACAACTTCCTGTTCTTCCTGGCCGGCCTGCAATCGATCCCGCGCTCGCTCATCGAAGCCGCCGCGATCGACGGCGCCAGCCCCGCGCGCCGCTTCTGGACCATCGTCTTCCCGCTGCTGTCGCCCACTACGTTCTTCCTGCTGGTGGTCAACATCATCTACGCGTTCTTCGACACCTTCGCCGTGATCGACACGACGACGCAAGGCGGTCCGGGCACGGCGACCTCGATCCTGGTCTACAAGGTGTACAGCGACGGCTTCCGCGGTCTGGACCTCGGTTCGTCCGCCGCCCAGTCCGTCGTCCTGATGTTCATTGTGGTTGCCTTGACGGTCGTACAGTTCCGGTACGTCGACCGCAAAGTGCAGTACTGATTTTGTCCGAGGCTGATAACAATGGTTGAACGCCGTCCCTGGCTGGATATTCTGGCCCACGTCATTCTGCTTTGCGGCGTGGCGATGGTGGCATTTCCGCTTTACGTCACTTTCGTCGCGTCCACCCAGACCGCGCAGGAAGTTGCTCAGGCGCCGATGTCCCTGATTCCCGGTCCGCATTTCGTGGACAACTACATGCAGGCGCTTTTTGGCGGTTCGTCAGGCGGCTCGTCGGGCGCGCCCGTCGGCCGCATGATGTACGTGAGCCTGATCATGGCGCTGGCGATTTCGATCGGCAAGATCGCGATCTCGCTGCTGTCGGCTTTTGCGGTCGTGTACTTCCGCTTTCCGGGCCGCATGTTCTTTTTCTGGATGATCTTCGTCACGCTCATGCTGCCGGTCGAAGTCCGCATCGCGCCCACCTACAAGGTCGTGGCCGATCTGGGCCTGCTCAACAGCTATGCGGGCCTGACCCTGCCGCTGATCGCGTCCGCCACGGCCACGTTCCTGTTCCGCCAGTTCTTCCTGACGGTGCCGGACGAGCTGATCGAGGCTGCGCGTATCGACGGCGCCGGTCCCGTGCGCTTCTTCTTTGACGTGCTGCTGCCCTTGTCCAAGACCAGCATCGCCGCGCTGTTCGTGATTCAGTTCATCTACGGCTGGAACCAATACCTGTGGCCCCTGCTGGTCACCACGCAGGAAGACATGTACCCCGTCGTCATCGGCATCAAGCGGATGATCAGCGGCGGCGACAGCGTGACCGAATGGAACATCACCATGGCCACCGCCATGCTCGCGATGATCCCGCCGGCGCTGGTCGTCATCCTGATGCAGAAATGGTTCGTCAAGGGTCTGGTCGACACTGAGAAGTGATCGCGCCCATCCCTCGCCTACCGAAAACGACTTCGAACACGAATATCTCATGGCTACTCTCAGCTTCCGCAACGTCAAGAAAACCTATGCCGGCAACGTGCCGGTCATCCATGGCATCGACATGGACGTCAAGGACGGTGAATTCATCGTCATCGTCGGCCCGTCAGGCTGCGGCAAATCCACGCTGATGCGCATGGTCGCCGGCCTGGAAACCGTGACCAGCGGCGACATCGTCATCGACGACAAGGTCGTCAACAACCTGGAACCCGCCGAGCGAGACATCGCCATGGTGTTCCAGAACTACGCGCTCTACCCGCATATGACCGTGTTCGAGAACATGGCCTATGGCTTGAAGATCCGCAAATTCTCCAAGGACGAGATCAAGAAGCGCGTCGACATCGCCGCGCAGATCCTGGAACTGGGTCACCTGCTGGACCGCCGTCCGCGCGCGCTTTCGGGCGGCCAGCGCCAGCGCGTCGCGATGGGCCGCGCCATCGTGCGTGAACCCAAGGTGTTCCTGTTCGACGAGCCGCTGTCCAACCTGGACGCCAAGCTGCGCGTGGCGATGCGTCTGGAAATCATGAAGCTGCATCGCCGCCTGGGCACGACCAGCCTGTACGTGACGCACGATCAGGTCGAGGCCATGACGCTGGCGCACCGCATGATCGTCATGTATCAGGGCGTTCCCGAGCAGATCGGCACCCCGATGGAAGTGTTTGAAAAGCCCGCCTCGACATTCGTCGCCGGCTTCATCGGCTCGCCCCCGATGAACCTGATGGAAGTCCAGGTCGCTGGCGACGGCACGGTGCAGACCGCCGACGGCAACCAGCTCGAGATCTCGCCGCTGCAGGTTCCCTCGCAGGTCCGCGGCCGCAAGATCATCATGGGCATGCGCCCCGAGCACATGCTGCTGAACACCCAGGGCATTCCCGCCGAAGTCGAAATGGTCGAGACGTTGGGTTCCGAGCAACTCGTGCACGCCCGCTGCGGCAAGAGCACGCTGGTCGTGCGCTGCACGACGCGCCAGCTTTCCGAGTCGTCCGCCAAGGTCGGCATGCAGGTCAACGTGGGCCCGGACGGCCGCCATCCCCTGCACTGGTTCGAGGCCGACACCGGCCGCCGCGTCCAGGGTCTGTAGACAGGCGGGGCATCAGCCCCCTGCTTTCCAAGGCGCCAAGACAAATCGGGCCGCAAGCTGATCGCTTGCGGCCCGATTCTTTTTTGCTGCGCCTGGTGCGTGTGGCCGGATGCGCTGCACCCGATCCGCGCCATTCGCGCGCGGCGAGCCTGGAGCGGCCCGCCGCACTGCGATCTACTTGTAGACGGTCTTGGAGCCGTCCTTGTGCCAGGTGAACACGTCGAACTGGAAGTTCGTCAGGTCACCCTGCTTGTTCCACGACACCTTGCCGATCGGCGTGTCGAAGGAATTGGCGTGCAGGTACTTGGCCACCTTGGTGGGATCGTCCGAGCCCGCGCCCTTGATGCCGTCCGCGATGACTTGCGTGGCCGCGTAGGCGGTCATCTGGAACGCGCCGCTGGGATTGCGCTTCTTGGCTTCGAATGCCTTGACGATGTCGGCGTTGGCGGCGTTCTGCGTGAAGTCGGCCGGCAGCGTCAGCAGCATGCCTTCGACGGCGTCGCCCGCGATGGCGTTGATGTCCGGGTTGCCCGTGCCTTCCGGACCCATCCACTTGGCCTTCACGCCCTGCTCGGCCGCCTGGCGCAGCAGCAGGCCCATCTCCGGGTGGTAGCCGCCGTAGTAGACGAAGTCCACGCCCTGGCTCTTGAGCTTGGTGATGACGGCCGAGTAGTCGCTGTCACCCGCGTTGATGCCTTCGAACACGGCAACGGCCACGCCGCCCTTTTCCAGGTCGTTCTTGACCGCGGTGGCGATGCCCTGGCCGTACGACTGCTTGTCGTGCAGCACGGCGACCTTCTTGGGCTTGATCTTGTCGAGGATGAACTTGGCGGCGGCGGGACCTTGCTGGTCATCACGGCCGATAGTGCGGAAGATGAACTCGTAGTTCTTGCCGTCGGTCAGTGCCGGCGACGTGGCCGACGGGGTCACCATGACCACGCCTTCGTTGTTGTAGATGTCGGCGGCGGCAATGGTGGCGCCCGAGCACACGTGGCCGACGACGAAACCGATCTTGCTGTTGACGACGCGGTTGGCGGCGTTGGGACCCTGCTTGGGTTCGCAGCCGTCGTCGATGACCACGGTTTCCAGCTTCTTGCCATTGATGCCACCGGCGGCGTTGATGCGCTCGACCGCGGTATCGACCCCTTCACGGACCATATCGCCATACTGCGTGACCGCGCCGGTGGTGGGGCCGACGACGCCGATCTTGATGGTCTGCGCGTGCGCGGCCGCGCCAAACGTCAAACCAGCGGCGACGCCCAGTGCTGCGATGACCGGGGTCAGACGGAAAACTGGCTTCATGAGTGGACTCCTCGAATGACTTTTAATCGTTGATCCATCAACGGGCTGACGGCCGGAAACGTAGATGTCATGCCCGTTGGCGGTGCATTTGCCCGGCAAGCATACACTGAAATTTCGCGGCTTTTGGGCCGGTTGGCGCAGGGTTTTCCGGGGTTTTTTTATTGCACCGCGGCATGATTCGCACCGCCGCCCTTATTCCGAACGCCGTATATGCAAAAGACCATTAATTCGTTTGAGTTACTAAACGGCGGCGGCATCATGTGCCGCATGAGACTCCAACCGATAATCGTCCCGGGCTGGAAAAACTCCGGCCCCGACCACTGGCAGTCCCGGTGGCAGGCCCTGTTGCCCAACGCCCGGCGCATCGAGCAGCACGACTGGGAAAATCCCCGCGCGGCCGATTGGATATCCCGTCTGACCGCCGAGGTCGACGAAGCCCGCAGCCCGGTCCTGCTCGTCGCGCACAGCCTCGGCTGCCTGATCAGCGCCGCCCTGCCCGTGCCCTTGCGCGCCAAGGTCGCCGGCGCACTGCTGGTCGCACCCGCCGACGTCGAACGCGCCGACATGCCCGATTGTCTGCGCGGCTTCGCGCCCATTTCGCGCCAGCCGCTGCCGTTCCAGAGCGTGGTGGTTGCCAGCGACAACGATCCCTATTGCACGCTGGAACGCGCGCGCGTCTTCGCGGCGGACTGGGGAAGCCGTGTCGTCGTCCTGCCCGGCGCCGGTCATATCAATGCGGAAAGCGGCCTGGATGACTGGCCGCAGGGGCTGAAACTGCTGGGCGCGCTGCGCCGCAGAGCGTCGTGGCGAATTCCGCCGCCGGCCAAACGCATTCCGCCGATTCCGGTGTATGACTTGTAGATTGATTGCGACGGACGGCGCGCCACCTTCGCGCGCCTCCTGGACGTTGCGGGACTGTGTTCGCCGGCCCCAATTTCGGCGCGCACAGCGCTCAGGTAATAGGTCGTCACATAATGCGACTTGGCGCTTCACACATTAACGAACCAATACGCGCCCGCACTGCTTGCTCAATCGCCGCTCCCGCCCCACTGTGAATCGTTTTGATCGATTTAGAGCAAATTTCGTTACAGCCCCATTGGTAAGCTGTCGCGCCTTGATAACTCGTACGCAAGAAGCGCCGTTTCGAGTTAATGCTGTGCAGGGTAATTCGCACGTACCGACACTGGTTCGGACAAATCCGACACATATAGTAAAATGGCCGCCTTATCTAAATGTTACGGCGGCTGCGACGCCCCCAACCCGCTTACATTTTGATTGAAGCGCGGAAGGCAGGGTCGCGATACCGGCAAGGCCGCCACAAAAAAACGAAAATGCAGAGCAATCTCATTACGCTTGGACGCCATCTGCGCCGAGCGCGCGCAAGCATCGTCACCCTGCCTCCCCACGCAGGCCGGAGTTGTCCGCTTATCCTGGGATCCACTGCCCGCGCCTGAACGCTGGCCCGGGCCATCCCATTCCCCCTGATCGTGTACGGCGGACACGCCGGTCATAAGTCTGATTCAGCGTGCTGAATCAGACTTCACACTCATCGCATTCAGCTCAACACCCGCCGCCTTCCGGTCGGCCCAGAAGGACTCCGCATGCGTAAGCGCGTTGCCATTATCGGACTGTCGTTCCGATTCCCCAGCACCACCAATGACAGTTATTGGCCTGCTCTGCTGGAAGGCCGCGACCTGGTTACCCGAGTCGACGAGGATCGTTGGTCTGCGGACGCCTACCTGCATCCCGCAAAGGATCATCCCGGCACCGCCTACACTTTCGCCGCCGGCTCCATCGGAGACGTCTCGGGATTCGATGCCGGATTCTTCGGCATTTCTCCGCGCGAGGCAGCGCTCATGGATCCGCAGCAGCGCCTGCTGCTGGAAATGAGCTGGGAAGCGGTGGAGCACGCCGGCGTTCCCGCATCGACACTGCGCGGTTCCGACTGTGGCGTCTACATCGGGATTGCCAGCTCGGATTACGCCTATCGCATTGCCGAAGATCTGGGCGCCGTCGACGCGTCGATGGCCACCGGCAACACCGCCAGCATCGCCGCCAATCGCCTGTCGTACTTCCTGGACTTGCGAGGCCCCAGCATTGCGATGGACACCGCATGTTCGTCGTCGCTGGTCGCCTTTCATCAGGCGTGCCGTGCCATTCAATCGGGCGAATGCAGCCAGGCGCTGGCCGGTGGCGTCAGCCTGCACCTGCATCCCTACGGATTCATTACGTTCTCCAAGGCGTCCATGCTGTCCCCGCGCGGCCGCTGCAACGTCTTCGACGCCTCGGGCGACGGCTACGTCCGTTCGGAAGGCGGCGGCATGTTTCTGCTCAAGGACTACGACCAGGCCATCGCCGACGGCGACAACATTCTGGCGGTAGTCGCGGGAACGGCCGTCAATACCGATGGCCGCAAATCTGGCCTGACCGTTCCCAGCGCCGACGCGCAAGCGGCCCTGATGCGCCAGGCCTATGAGCAGGCTGGCATCTCGCCCGCCGAAATCGACTACCTGGAAGCGCACGGCACCGGCACGGCAGTCGGTGACCCGATCGAAACCCGCGCCATCGGGTTGGCCCTGGCCCAGCAACGGAGCAAGGACGCACCGCTGCCGATCGGCTCCGTGAAAAGCAATCTCGGCCACCTGGAGGCCGCCTCCGGCGTCGCCGGGCTGGTCAAGGCGCTGTACGTGCTGCGCCACCGCGAGGTGCCCGCCACCATCGGTATCAAGACGCTCAATCCCAGGATCGAGTTCCAGGATTGGAATTTGGACGTCGTCACCCAGAACCGCAAGCTGCGGCCTGCCGGCAAACTGATCGTCGGCGTGAACTCGTTCGGCTTCGGCGGCGCCAATGCCCACGTGATCCTGGAAAGCGCCCCGCCGCGCGGCGCGGCCACCGAAGGGAAGATGGCCAAGACGGCCCCGATCCCGGTCGTGGTGTCGGGCAAATCCGTCCCCGCGTTGCGCGCCGCGGCCGCCGACATGGCAGAGGCCCTGCGCGGCCAGCCAGCCAAGTTCCTCTACAACGCGGCTTACCACGCCGCTATGCGCCGCGATTGGCACAACGAGCGCGCCGTGGTGTTCGGCACGCAGTGCAACGCCGTGGCTGACGTGCTCCAGCAGTTCGCAGAAAGCGGAGAGGCCAACGCCCACGTCGTTGCTGGCAGCGTTGTACCGGAGGCCAGCGGCCCGGTGCTGGTGTATTCGGGCAACGGTTCGCAATGGACCAACATGGGGCGTCGGCTGCTGGCCGATCCCGTATTCGCCACCGCCGTCGATGAAGTGGACGCGCTCTTCTCCGCATACGCCGATTTCTCGCTGCGCAAGGAACTGGCCGGCGAGAACGGATCCAACCGCTACGAACGCACCGAAGTCGCCCAACCCGCCTTGTTCGCGCTTCAGGTGGGCATCACCCGCATGCTGGCGCAGCGCGGCGTCGTGCCGTGCGCCGTCATCGGCCATAGCGTCGGCGAAGTCGCTGCCGCGTGGGCGTGTGGCGCGCTGATCCTGGCCGACGCCGTCCACGTCATCTTCCAGCGCAGCCGCCTGCAAGGTCAGACCCGGGGACTCGGCCGCATGACGGCTGTGGGCATCAGCGGCGAGGAAGCCCTGGCGCTGATCGCCCAGCACAACCTGGGCGCAAGCGTCTGCGTCGCCGGCTTCAACAGCAGCCGTGGCGCCACCTTGGCCGGTTCGCCGGATGCGCTTGGCGTACTGGAAGCCGCGCTGGCCGCGCAATCCCTGTTCCATCGTCGCCTGGATCTGGACTACGCCTTTCACAGCCCGGCCATGGACAGCATCGAAGCCGGCATCCGCGAATCGCTGGCAGACATTCAACCGCGCGCGGGCGAAGTGCCCTTCTATTCCACCGTTACCGGCACGCTGCTGGACGGCGCGGAACTCAACGCTGGCTACTGGTGGCGCAACGTGCGCGAGGCCGTGCGCTTCGAACAAGCCGCGAATGTCCTGGCCGCCGAAGGCCGCAACGTCTACGTCGAAGTCGGCCCGCACCCGGTCCTGCGGTCCTACTTGAACGACACGCTCAAGACTGCCGACATGCAGGGCCGTGTCCTCAGCACCGCCACGCGCGGCGGCGACGATCCGGAAAAGATCTGGAACGCTGCCGGCCAAGTCATTGTCAGCGGCGGCCAACTGGACCTGCAGTCGCTCTTTCCGTGGGTTGGCCCGTTCGTCGACCTGCCGACCTATCACTGGCAACGCGAGCGCCATTGGCACCCGGTCACCTCGGAATCCCTGGGCCAGCTCGCGCGACGCCTGGCGCACCCGCTGCTGGGTTACGCCATGCCGCAGCATGAGCACAGCTGGGAAAACCAGCTCGACACGCAATCTCATCCCGCGCTGGCTGACCACGTCGTCGGCGACGCGGTCGTTTTCCCTGGCACCGGTTTTGCGGAGATCGCCCTTGCCGCCGCGCTGCGGTGGCAAGCCGGCAGCGCAGACTGCGCCGAACTCGAAGATCTGGAAATCCACGCCCCGCTGCTGCTCAACGCCGCGCCCAGCAAATTGCTGCGGCTGCATCTCGACGACAGCGACGGCCGTTTCCGCATCAACGCGAAGGACACCGGCAGCACGGAACCGTGGGTCAGGCACGCCAGTGGCCGCCTGCTGCGCGAACCGCGCCTGACGCGCCTGACGCAGGCTGAACTGACGCTACCCGATCGCGCGCCCGACTTTACGGGCGACAGCCATACTGCGCTGACTTGCGCCGTGGGGCTGGATTACGGCCCGGCTTTCCGCGCCGTCAGCCACGGCTGGATCGAATCCGGGACCAGTGCGCTCGCCGTGCTTGAACCCGACGCCTCCCTCGCCGCGGAACTGGACACCACGCACCTGCACCCGGCGCTGCTCGACTGCACCTTCCAGCTCATCATCCAGCTGCTGCGGAACGACCCCGCGATGGGCCTGGGCATCGCCTACGTGCCGTCCAAGATCGGCCGTCTGAGCCTGCGCGCCAACGCCGGCCAGCCCGCCGCTGCACGCGTGCGGCTGGAACGCCGCGCCCCGCATTCGCTCACCGCGAGTTTCGAGATCTACAACGCGGAAGGCGTGCAGATCGCCGCCGTCGAACAGGCGCGCTTTCGCAGCATCCGCCTGCGCAAGGCGGCAGCCGACCACCTCAGCTTCCTTGACACGGTCGCCATCCCGCGCCCACACGCGCCGTTCGGCGCCAATCCGGTCAGCCACGAAGGCCTTCGCGCCGCGCTCGCAGGCGCCGTTGCCGAATGCAAGGCTGGCGGGGCGCATGCGCGCTACGCGGACGAAGTCGACCCGCTGCTGGAAAGCCTGTGCGACAGCTTCGCGGTGGACGCGCTGCGCGTCATCGCTCCCGATGGCAAGCATGTGCCGCAGGCGCTGATCACCGAACTAGGCCGTCACGCGCCGGAATCCGCGCCGCTGCTGCAGAACGTCATCGGCCGGCTGACGTCGGCTGGTCACATCGACGTGCGGGCCTCGGGCATCGACCTGCCTGCCGATGACGGCGAAGGCGCCGCTTCAGACATCTGGAACACGCTGCTGCGCGAATATCCTGACTACGCGCAAATCGTCCACGCGGTCGGACGCGTCGGCTTGCACCTGCCTGCCCTGCTGCGTGGCGAAGCGGCCGTCGATCAGATCTGCCCGCGCGCCACCACCCCTGCCACCATCCTGCGCAGCCTCCTGGGAGCCGCCAGCGGTCAACGCCTGGGACTCGCGCTGCGCGCCGTGCTCGAACAGGCGCTGGCGGCACGCCTGCCTGGCCAGCGCCTTGCCGTCATGGAGGTCGGCCAGTCCGCGCCGCTGTTCAACTTCAGTTGCTGCGACGCGCTCGACTTCAATGTGGCCGATTACTGCTTTGCTTCGACCGATGCCGACATGCTGGACCACGTCGGCCACCAGCAATCCGAGCGCTATCCCAACGCCCGCATCGAGCGCATCGCCAAGGATGGCGATGCCGCCGTTGCGCGTTGCGACCTGGTTATCTTCCACTGCGACTTCGACACGCTTGACGCCGCCCGCGCTGCACTCAAGCACGCCCGCGCCAGCCTGCGGGCGGGCGGTGAGCTGGTGTTCTGCGGCGCCCATCCTGCCACGTGGGCGGACTTCGTTTTCGGCGGCCACCCCCAGTGGTGGCAGGCCAGCGAACAAGGCGAACAGCTTTCCACGCAGCAACCCGCCCGCTTCTGGCAAGAAGAGCTGCTGGCGCTCGGCCTGCAATGCGATGCGCCGCTGGGGTTCACGGATTCGCTCGCGACCGGCGCCTACCTGCTGACCGCCCGCCTCGACGCCGCCCTGGCCGCCGCCCCGCCGCAACCTTCGGCCACCACGCCTGCGCGCTGGCTGATTCTGGCCGACCGGAACCCCGAGCATGGCGCTTTCCTGGCGCAGTCCCTGGAAGCCAGCCTCAGAGCAGCCGGCCATCAGGTCCGCCTTGTGACCGACGCTGCGCCTGATGCCCTCGACGCCCTGCTTCCCGGCGACGCGTCCGTGCCGGTGGCACACATCGTGCACCTGGCCGGCCTCGCCTGGGCGGACGCGCACGAAACGCCCGACGAACTGCTTGCCAAGCAGACGCGCCGCTGCGCGATGGCGGCCGCCACCATCCAGGCGTGCGAGCGCACGCAGGTGCCTGCCACCGTCTGGCTCATCACGGCGGATGCCGCGCAGTACCTGCGCCAGGCGCCGCAAGCCGCTGGCATGCACGCGCTGAACGACGCCTCGCTGTGGGGCTACGGTCGCACGCTGGCCAATGAGGCGTCGAACTACCGCATCCGCATGGTCGACGTGCCGCTGGCCCAGGCCGGCCAGATGGCCGACGCCCTGGCGCGGGAATTGACGTCCGTGGATGATGAGGACGAAATCCTCCTCGCGCCGGATGGCGAACGCTACGTGCCGCGCCTGCGACTCGCCGCGCGTCCGGCTCCGCAAACGGCACAAGACGCCGACGCGCAAGCCGTGCGCCTGGGTTTCGAATTTCCGGGTCAGCTGCGCAACCTGCGCTGGGAATCGTGCCCCGCGCCGGCCCCGACCGGCGACGAGCTCGAAGTACGCATCGAAGCCACCGGCCTGAACTTCCGCGACGTCATGTACGCGCTGGGTCTGCTGTCCGACGAAGCGATCGAGAACGGCTTTGCCGGCCCTACCCTGGGCCTCGAATTCTCCGGTACGGTCACCCGCGTCGGACCCGATGCCTCGGGCTACAGCGTCGGCGACGCTGTGGTGGGCTTCGGACCCGCCAGCTTTGGCGACCGCGTGCTGACCCGTCCCAGCGCCATCTCGCACATTCCCGACGGCTTCTCGTTCGAGGCCGCCGCCACCATTCCCAGCACCTTCTTCACGGTTTACTACGCGCTGCAGCACCTGGCGCGCCTCGAAGAAGGCGAGAAGATCCTGATTCACGGCGCCGCGGGCGGGGTCGGCATCGCGGCCATCCAGTTCGCCCAATGCCTGGGCGCCGAGATCTACGCCACCGCCGGCTCCGACGAGAAACGCGACCTCCTGCGCCTGCTGGGCGTGCGTCACATCTACGACTCGCGCTCCCTGTCCTACGCCGACGAGATCCTGGCCGACACCGGCGGACGCGGCGTGGATGTCGTTTTGAACTCCCTGGCCGGCGAAGCCATCAACCGCAACCTGCGCGTGCTCAAGCCGTTTGGCCGCTTCCTTGAACTGGGCAAACGCGATTTCTACGAGAACACGCGCATCGGGCTGCGTCCGTTCCGCAACAACATCAGCTACTTCGGCATCGACGCCGACCAACTGATGAACGAGCGGCCCGACCTCACGCAGCGGCTGTTCGGCGAGATGATGGCTCTGTTCCGCCAGGGCGCACTGCACCCGCTGCCCTACACCGTCTTCGACGCCAACGACATCGTCGACGCGTTCCGCTACATGCAGCAGGCGCGACAGATCGGCAAGATCGTCGTCACCTACCGCAACGGCATCAGCGGGGTGCATCATCCTGTTGCGCCGCCCACCGACGGCTTGGCACTGCCGGCCGACGCCACGTATCTCGTCACGGGCGGACTGGGCGGATTCGGCTTGCGAACCGCGCAGTGGCTGGCCGAGCGCGGCGCACGCAACCTCGTCCTGATCAGCCGCAGCGGCCCCGCCAGCGAAACCGCCCAGGCGGGCATCGCGGCATTCGAAGCCCAGGGCGTACGCGTCCACGCCGCCGCCTGCGACGTCACCGACCGGGCCGCGCTGGCCAGCCTGCTGCAGGAAACCGCAGCCACGCTTCCGCCGCTCAAGGGCGTGGTCCACGCCGCAGTGGTTATCGACGATGGCCTCGCCCGCAGCGCCACGCCCGAACAGATCCAACGCACCCTAGCCGCCAAAGTGCTGGGCGCCCAGCACCTGCACGACCTCACGCGTGCTCTGCCCCTGGACCTGTTCATCTTCTACTCGTCGGCCACCACCCTGTTCGGCAACCCGGGGCAGAGCAACTACGTTGCCGCCAACGCCTGGCTCGAACGCCTGGCCGCGCAGCGCCGCGCCGAAGGCCTGCCCGCCACCTGCGTGCGCTGGGGCGCCATCGACGATGTCGGCTTCCTGGCCCGCAACGAGAAAATCAAGGACGCCCTCCAGAGCCGGATGGGCGGCGGCGCCCTCGCGTCCCACGTCGCGCTGGACGCGCTGGAGGCCATGCTGGTGTCCGACGCATCCGGACTGGGCGTGCTGGAACTGGACTGGCGCGCATTGAGCCGCTTCCTTCCTTCGGCCGGACTGCCCAAGTTCTCGGACATCGCCCGCCGCAGCGCCGATGCGGGCGAGGACGACGGCAGCGCGGACGACATCGCGCAATTGCTTGCGACGCTCGACGACGAGGCCCTGCACGAACGCTTCACCGAGATGCTCAAGGCAGAGATCGGGGAAATCCTGCGCGTCGCGCCCGACAAGATCGAAGCCACCCGGTCGGTCTATGACCTGGGCCTCGATTCGCTGATGGGCGTGGAACTGGTGGTCGCGCTGGAGAACCGCTTCGGCATCCGCCTGCCGGTCATGGCGCTGAGCGAAAGCCCCACCCCGGCCAAACTCGCCGAGAAGCTCGTGCTCCTCTTGCGCGACGAACACGACGCCGACGCTGCAGACGCCGTCACCGTCAGCGTGCAACAGGTGGTCGCGAGCCACGCCGCGGAGGTTACTTCCAGCTCGGTCACGGAGTTCGTCGATGAGATCAAACTCAGCGGAAGCCTTTCCAAGCAACGCATGATCCAGTAGGACTGAAGTGAGCACCGTAAAGAAGCTGCCCGGCCTTGCCGCCGGCATCAAGGACAGACTCATCCAGCAGGCGCTGGAGCGCAAGCTTCGCCAGGCGGCCGAGCCCGGCGCGCACGCGCTTGCGCGTCCCGCCGAAAAGAAAGCCGAGATCCCTGAGGAACACTATCGGTTCCACCTGCATCCCGGCTATCAGCAACTGCGCATCATCAACGATGGCGCCAGTCGCCTGGGCGTGAAGAACCCCTTCTTCAAACTGCACGAAGGCACCGCCGGCGCGCGCACGCAGATCGATGGCAACGGCTACATCAACTATGCCAGCTACAACTACCTGAACATGTCCGGCGACCCGGCCGTGATCGCCGCAGCCAAGGCCGCCCTCGATCGCTACGGCACGTCGGTATCCGCCAGCCGCCTGGTCTCGGGCGAACGCCCCGTGCACCGCGAACTGGAAGCCGAGCTGGCGGCGCTTTACGGCGTGGACGACGCGATCACCTTCGTCAGCGGCCACGCCACCAACGTTTCCACGATCGGCTACCTCTTCGGCCCGCGTGACCTAGTCCTGCATGACGAACTGATCCACAACAGCGTCCTGCAAGGCATCCAGCTGTCAGGCGCCCGCCGCCTGCCCTTCCGCCACAACGACTGGGAAGCGCTCGACGCCATCCTGCGCGATCAACGGCACCAGTTCGAACGCGTGCTGATCGTGCTGGAAGGCATCTACAGCATGGACGGGGATTACCCCGACCTGCCTCGTTTCGTTGAAGTCAAACAACGCCATCGCGCCTTCCTGATGGTGGACGAAGCGCATTCGCTCGGCGTAATGGGCGCGCGTGGCTACGGCATCCGTGAGCATTTCGGAATGGACGGCAAGGACGTCGACATCTGGATGGGGACGCTGAGCAAGACGCTGGCTGGCTGCGGCGGGTATATCGCCGGTGAAACGGCGCTGGTTGAGCATTTGAAGTTCTTGGCGCCGGGGTTTTTGTATAGCGTGGGGATGCCGCCGACGGTGGCTGCGGCGTCACTGGCGGCGTTGCGGCGGATGAAGGAACTGCCGGATCGCGTTGCAACGCTGCAGGCGCGGGGGAAGTTTTTTCTGGAGCAGGCGAAGGCGGCGGGGATTGATACCGGAACGAGTACCGGGTTGGCGGTGGTGCCGGCGATTACGGGGAGTTCGTTGAAGGCGACGCGAGTGTCGGCTGCGTTGTTCAAGCTGGGAATTAACGTCCAGCCGATCCTATATCCCGCCGTACCTGAGAAGGCGGCGAGGTTGAGGTTCTTTATCTCCTGCACCCATTCTGAATCCGAAATTCAAAGAACAGTGCAAGCGCTCGCGCAATCGCATTGATCCCCGACTCGTCATCTCACTCAACTGCGTTTTCTGCCAATAAGCTCGTGACCATCGGAACCTATTCGCGCCGCTTGTCCCAACTCCCGGGCATTGAAGCCCTCCTTGGGCAACCGCTCGTTCATTTACGACCGGGTCAACTTCCGGCCTCCAGGAACATCAGCGCATTGGCAGGGTGGGGATTCCGCCCGTCCACGACACGGCCGCGAGCGCTCGCGGCCAAACACGGATTGCCTTTTATCGGATTGGAGGATGGATTCCTCCGTTCTTATGGCACTGGACAGCAGTACCCGACGCTCTCGCTCGTGGTGGATGATTGTGGCATCTATTATGCGGCCGACCGCGAATCACAACTCGAGGGCCTGCTTGCCTCCAACGGCGATGTTCTAAGCGGTGCAGGCGCCGCATACTCCGACGCGCGAGACCAGATCATCGCCAGAGGCCTGAGCAAATACAACCTCGCGCCCGATAGTCACACCCTGCCCGGCCCAGCCCACGGTCCCAAAATCCTTGTCGTCGACCAGACAGTCGGCGATACGAGCATTGGTTTCGGGCTGGCACGTACCGAAACCTTCGCTGAGATGCTTCAGTGCGCGCGTGATGAGAATCCGGGCGCAACGATCTATGTGAAGACGCATCCCGAGGTCAGCCACGGATCAAAAAAGGGTTACCTATCGGAAACCGCCGAAGACAACAAGACGATCTTGCTGCGCGATCCCATCGCGCCTGGCAGTCTTCTTCGCCAAGTCGACCGAGTCTATGTCGTAACCTCACAACTGGGATTCGAAGCGCTGCTGCATGGGCTTCCGGTGAGCTGCTTCGGCATGCCCTGGTATGCCGGATGGGGTGCAACGACGGATCGACTGAAATGCGAGCGGCGCCATCGACGCCGCAATACAGACGAACTGTTTGCGGCAGCCTATCTGCATTACACACGCTATCTCGACCCCGAGACGCTTCAGCCGGGGTCCATTTTTGGAGTCATTGAATGGCTCGATCTGCAGCGGCGCATGCAGCGTGCAATGACCGGCAGAAGTATCGCGGTTGGTTATCGCCGCTGGAAGGCCACAAACGTTCGTCCGTTTCTGGGCCCTGATCCTGAGCAGATCCACTTTGTACCGCACGCAAAGGCGGCCAGTGAATTGGTCCCCAACTCAGATGACCGGTTGATTGTATGGGGGGCCTCGCCCTCGCCCGCGACCGTCGATCTGGCGCAGCGTACGGGTGCCACATTGCTGCGAATGGAAGACGGATTCATTCGCTCCGTGGGACTGGGATCCGACTTCGTGCCGCCGCATGCGCTCGTGCTTGATGCAGCGGGTCTCTATTTCGACGCGCGCCAGTCCCATGACCTCGAAACGTTGCTCAATACCCGCACGTTTACCGCGCAGGACACGGAACGCGCCAGCAGCGTGCGCCGGCTGATCGTCGACAACGATCTCACCAAGTACAACATCGAGCCCGCCCAGCTTCCTGCATGGCGCACGCACGACCGCCATGTGGTGCTCGTACCTGGACAGGTCGAGGACGACGCCTCCATCCGGTACGGATGCGGTCTCGTGCATGACAATCTGTCGCTGCTCAAATCTGCCAGACAAGCGCGTCCTGACTCCTACATTGTGTACAAGCCCCACCCCGACGTGGCCGTGCAGAATCGGAAGGGTAAGGTGCATGCTTCAGACGCACTGCGCTATGCCGATCACATTGAAACCAAGGTATCGATAACCAGTTGCCTGGACGTGTGCCATGAAGTGCATACGATGACTTCGCTAAGCGGGTTCGATGCGCTGCTGCGCGGAAAATCGGTCGTCGTATATGGGATGCCTTTCTATTCCGGCTGGGGGCTAACCGAAGACCGGATGAGCGTTCCTCGACGCAGCCGAACCCTCACGCTTAATGAGCTGATAGCTGGTGTGATGCTTCACTATCCAATCTATTGGGATTGGACGCTGAACGGATATACCACCTGCGAAGCGTCATTACGACGCATCATCGCTCAGCGCACCCACATCCTTGCGACAGGCGGAATCCAGTCCGTGCGCAAGAACTATTTCCAACGCCAGTTGCATAAAGTTCGCCTCTGGGCAAAAGCCGGATTTGTACTGAAGCGATGAACGCCAAACAAAGGTTTCTATTTCTGCAAGGTGTTTGCTCGCCGTTCTTTCCGGCCCTCGCCAAAGCGTTGCGCCAGCAAGGCATGCGAGTTCGCAAGGTCAATTTTTCCGTTGGCGACCGGATCTATTGGCGACAAGGCGACGCCACCTCTTACCGCGGATCAATGCACGACCTGCCGGGCTTCTACCATGCAGAGTTCGAGACGCACGGAATAACGGACGTCGTTCTCTTTGGCGACTGTCGCCCCGTACACCGCTCGGCCATCGAACTTGCAAAGCAGTCCGGCATACGCGTCCACGTGTTCGAAGAAGGATACTTCCGACCGTATTGGGTAACGCTGGAACGCGGAGGCGTGAACGGCAATTCCGCGCTCCCGCGAGACCCCGACTATTATCGAAAGCGCGCAAAGGAAGTTCCCAACTATGACAATGGCACCTCGTTCGTTTCCCCGTTCTGGAAGCGAGCAGCCTACGACGTCGGCTATAACTTTTGGGCAGGCCTAAATCCACTTCTCCATCGCGGCGTAAAAAGTCACGTGCCATATACTCCGGCAATGGAGTACGCGGGCTATGTGAAAAAAAGCATGAGTACGCACGTGAACCGTCGGCGCGCCAAAGCCATTCAAACGTTGGTTACGCTCGATACGCAGCCCGTACAGTACTTCTTATTCCCACTGCAACTCACCACCGACTCGCAGATCAGCCATCATTCGGATTTTGACAGTATGAGTCAGGCTCTGGAAAAGGTGATGCGGTCCTTCGCGCGCCATGCTCCGGAACACGCCGTACTGCTTGTCAAGGCACATCCACTCGATCCGGGTCTAGTCAATTACTCAAGAATCATCCGGCGGTTGAGCAAGGAGCTCATACTTGGGAAGCGGGTGATCTACATGGACGGAGGCCATCTTCCATCGTTGATCAACCGCAGCACTGGCGTCATAACGGTGAACAGCACCGTGGGCGCATCTGCGCTTCTGCATGGCAAACCGACCAAGACCCTTGGCCGAGCCATCTATGACATGCCGGGCCTTACCGATCAAAAGACGCTCGCTGAATTCTGGAGTCATCAAGACAAGCCAGACTTGCAGCTGTTCCGAAAATTCCGGAACGTGGTCATCCACGATACTCAGATCAATGGCGGCTTTTACTGCTCGTCTGGAATCGGTCTGTCGGTAAAAAATTCGCTGAGTAAACTTTTATTGTGACGTCTAAGCCTCCGGGCAGACCAAAATCTTAGACAGTCCCGCACGAAGTACACGCGCTTGACGCGCTCAATACGCGCCAGAGTAGGCAATTGGAGATGGGATTGAATAGACTGTGTTTCGTCTATAAGAACTGGGTGCGAGCCGGCCGCCGTTGGCACTCGCCTTACCATCAAATTGCATTTGAGATGGCTATCGGCGTAAGGCAGGAGACCATTCACCGCATGCTGGACTGTGGCCTGCTTGCAAGAGCTGAAGCGATCTATCAGGAAAAGCCCGAGCTCTTCACCGCAGCTGCTCTAGGTAAGCTGGAGTATCTTCGGGGCAACCACAATATTGCATCAAAGCACCTCGAGGCGTCTTTAACATCCGAAGTCGCGCAAGAACGGCAACGGGCTACAAAATTGCTCACTCGCCTTAGTCCTTCGGCCGTCCTCGCCTGGTCAAAAAAAACTGCCAGAACCCGTCTACACGAGTGCGTACGTCTGTCGATACAAGATGGGGGTAGCTTGTCCTCAGTCTCGCAACCGTTTGGGGACGAGCACTTGCTTAATGCCAACTGCGCCGTCGCTGTTGCGCAAAAGCTGCAATGCCTGAACGCGTACTGGCACGAGATGGGCCTGTCGCCCATACTACAAGATCCGGCGAACACTATGTTCGACATCCAGGCGCTCATCCCACTTGAACGCGAGAGCCACGGGTCCATGTCCGGCTCGCCTACCGTCTCCGTGATCATGACGGTTTTCAACGGCGCACAATATTTGAAACCGTCAATGCTTTCGATGCTGAATCAGGTCGGCGTGTGCACCCAAATCATCGTTATTGACGATGCCAGCACTGACGAAACGTGGAACGTGATTTGCGATCTCGTGCGGGAATTTCCGCACAAAATTGTTTCCAAACGTCTGCATCAGAATGTCGGCACTTACAGGGCCAAAAATATTGCTCTCGACATGTGCGACACAGAATACGTCGCGTTTCAGGACGCAGATGATTGGTCTCACCCAGAACGGCTTAAAAGGGCAATCACGTGGCTAAATTCAAATGATCAGCATATTGCCGCCACTTCAAGGTATGTCAGGCTCGACCACAACGGCCGCTTCTTCTCGCCAAACGTCTGGCCTTTGAGGCAATGGTCCCCAAATACGCTCGTTTTACGGCGCGCACCGGTTTTGGATTCTATTGGTAGATTCGACCAAGTCAGATTCGGTGCTGACACTGACTTTTTCGAGCGCA
This sequence comes from Achromobacter sp. UBA4530, assembly GCF_002388205.1. Classification (NCBI taxonomy): domain Bacteria; kingdom Pseudomonadati; phylum Pseudomonadota; class Betaproteobacteria; order Burkholderiales; family Alcaligenaceae; genus Achromobacter; species Achromobacter sp. UBA4530. The sequence continues at coordinate 248,171 of NZ_DGMA01000007.1, forward strand.
TCAGAGCGTATTTTGGAGACCGACGGCTAATGTTCCACAAGGAAGTGATGCTGATTGCGATGGGGCTGCCCACCTCCCTCATGCACAACCCGGCGACGGGTCTTGATGAACGTGGTCATTCGGCAAAGCGCGTAGGCTACAGAAATAAGCGTGCGGAAAGACTCTTAAGAATCGCGCGATCCGGATTGAGGCGGTAACTGGCCGAGCCGGCCGAACCGGACGTCACGCGACAAGTGGCCGGATCACAACACAATGATTGTGATCCGCCCCCTCCCGCTGCGGGCAGTCCTTTCCCTAAACGCGTCCCAAAGCAAGCTGGACGTGCAGCGAGCCTGCCATACGGCTGATGTGTGCACTCCTCGCTCTTGCGCTGGCAGCGCGGCTGTACATGTTCCACAACGTATAGTCGTGATAAATAGCGGAACAAGCTGCCGCAAACTCGGCCGGCGTGCGCACCTGAATGCCTGCCGTCGAGAGATCTTCCGAATGCGATTGAGGCATCGGGCGGTACACGGTCGGAACCCCCAGGCCACCAGCTTCGACGGGAATCATTTCATAAGTGGCATGGGGCGTAAGGCAGCACACGATTCGTTTTGCTGCGAGCCATTCCTCCCATGCTTCGCCCTGCGTATAGGGCAAGACGGTCAGCCCAAGTTCGCGGTCTATTTTTCCCCCATATTGTCGGACTGCATACAAGGGTATGCCCGGCAAAGCTTGTCGCAATGCGTTGATCCAATCTTCGATATCTCCGCCAACCAGGCCCCGATTCAACAGCTTTTGAAGATCTCCGAGGAATATTCCCTCAGAAGCCTCGAAATTTGCCCGGACATCCTCACTGAAATCAATCGATTTCGGAATGCAAATCAAATTCCCCTGCAAGTCATCGAACAGCGGTTCGTTCAATGCCGCGTAGGTGAACAGGCACGCCTTTACCCGACTGCCGTAGAGCCGCTTCCATGCCTTCAGTTTTTCACTTATCCAGCGCGTGCGAGACGGAATAAGGTTGTAGGAAAGATTGACATACACTTGTTTTCCTTCGGTCGCGGCCAGATTGATAAGCTCTTCCACGGGTGCAAAATCCGGCCGTTCCGGGTCACCGGGGTAAATCCAGACAATCTCCGCAGGTCGAATCTGCTCGGTGATGGATTGGAACTCTTGCGAAATCTCTACGTCTATGACGCGATGGCCCAACGCTCGCAAGGCCTCCGTGATCAAGCCGCCAGATTTAAGAATTCCACCCTTCTTCCAACGAGCTGCGTCAACACGCCCAACATAAGCAATCGTGAAAGAGGACCGAGAATAAACAGGCGTCGGCGCATCCGCGCGCCACTCCTTCCACTCGCTGACGCACCGATTCTGGATTTCGCGGGTGTCTGCTCTTGAGCCCGTCTTTTGCATGGACTCGCGATGGATGGGCTTGTCATCCGGAATATCAAGCGGCAACGCCTCCGAAGCGTCGTGCTTGATGACGACGAATGGAATCCGCTGTTGCTGGCCAAGCAAGGCAAAATACACATCGGCCATATTCGGGGTGTGGAAGTCAGCGTATCTCACATCGATCGTATCGGTGTGGAACGACGAGCATCCTGTTCCGAGAATGTGAACCGGCAGGTCTTGAGGCCGTCCGGACCGGAAAGAGAACACACGCCGCGACTCCGGACTGTAGTAATCAACAAAGGGCTTCTTCAGCAAAGAGCCGTGCCAGCCCACTACGGCTTTACGTCCATACCGTTCAATGGCGTCAATGCAGTGCTGAACGTAGTATGGAGGATAATCAATGTCATCGTCGCACGTGAAGAAGTACCCGGAGTAGTTGTCTATGTCGTAAAACTTCCCCCGATCTCCGACATCGCCCTGCTTATGGACCACCGTAATCTTTTCACGATCTAGGAACTGGGGGATCTCGGTGTAATCGTTCAGATAGACAATGATTTCGTCCGCTTGCTCGTACAAGCAATCAATAACCCGAGACAGCGCGGTGCGTCGAATCTCGATCGAAGCGATCCCGATTCGAACACGGTCTCGGCGCAAGGACGTCTCAAATGGCTGGCGGGGCTTCCTGATAGCGGGCTCGAACAATGCCACCGGGCCGCTTCGCTGGGCAGGCTCCAATTCACGAGCAGCGCGTTTCAACGAGTTGGCATGCAACTTCTTAAAGTCCTGCACCTCCCGGACAACCCGGGCTTCCATCCGCTTTTCAAACGCAGCCCAGCTTTCATAAGGCTTCAACGCGCTGAACGTGACGGGAGAGAGGAGCTTTCTCAGCTTTCCAACCGTGGCCCGTACGCCTGTGGTGTACAACACTTTAAGACGACGTCCCGCAAATCTTGCACGAGCACGTTCAGTTTGTACGGCCACAATGAGGCGATTGACCTCATCTTGCAGCCGATCGGCTTCCGCTAGCGCGAAGTCCAATTCCTTGTCCTTGCGCGACATTGCCTGCTGGCTTTCCAACCGCAACGCCTCCAGCTCCTTCGACTTCACCTGAGGCGACGAAGCGGCAGCCAGACGCCCAAGCCCCTCCTGAACCGACCTAATCTCCGATCCAAGGGAGTGGCCAAGTTGCTGGACCGAGTTTTCCTGGAGTTTGAGTAACGCTTCTGCGGTGGACACATCAGCGTTCGCCGCGGCGGCGACTTCCGTTCGGAGCGACTCTCCAACGGTTAACAGACGGTCGGACAACTCCGATATCCCGTTGCATACCGATTCGGCAATTTCCCTCAACGCCCTTTCGTTATGCTCGAACAATTTCCGCTGGCTGGTGATTGCCTCAACAGTTTGAGACCGCTCTTCGCTCAACAGATCGTCGGTAGCCGCGCGAACCGCAGACAGCAGCTTACCGAGAAGCTCCTCGGAAGACTGCGCGTGCGCTTCTCGATCAAGTTCCAACTCCCGCATAAGCACGCGGAACTTGTGTTCAACGACCTCGGAAAGCAACTGGATACGCTGTCCTTGGTCACCAGACGACGTTGCCACTGCAGATTTGACGTCTACGACAACCGATTCGATGCATTCCGATAGGTAAGTCTTATAGTCGGGCAGCGAGCCCCGGATAGTCTCTTCCCTCGATCCAAGGGCCGCGGCGTGCTTCTCGAAGTCCGCCTTGGTTAGCGCCCCGCGTAAATTCGACTCTATCCGGGCGAGATACCCTTGAAGTATCCGCCTGTTGTGATCAACGTCGCGTCTTGCGAAGAATAGCGAGCGCTCCTGAACAGCGTCCAATTTCGAGCGATGCACGAAGAAATAGGTGGGAGTTACCCCCCGCATTGACACAGGGACATAGCCCTGCTCGGTCAGAAAGCCGGAAATCGCTGCAAAAGCGACATTCGTCTGCCCTTCGACGATGAGAACAGGATTATCGCGATTTAGTATCTCCGTCGCGCCCTTAAGCACAGCGATTTCAAAGCCTTCAACATCAATCTTGATGAGTGCGACCTTACGAGCGCGTCGGAGCAACACGGCGTCAAGCGTACTAAGCTGAACCGATCCCGCATCATCGCGGGAAAAGCTGGAGGCTCCCAGATTCCCGGGGACTAAGTTCATCAGTCCTCGGCCTTCCTCTTCCCCAAGAGCCATCCGGTGGCAGGACACCAGGCTCTCAACCCGATTTAAGCGGACATTTTGTACCAATTGAGTGTACGCGTCGTCTGCCGGCTCGAAGGCTTCGACCTGTCGATCAAGGATGATCGAGAAAAACAGCGAGTGGTTTCCTATATTTGCGCCAACATCGACGAATACGCCATCTCCCACCCCAAGACTGGAAATCTCCTCCAGGACGTCAAGCTCGTAAAAAGTCTTGGCATCACTGATCTTCTTCGCTATATAGTCGCTGGGATCCTGAAACTGGAAGGTGACAGACCTGCCGGCATATGCAATGCCAAGGATGTTGCCGCTGTTGTTCATTTCTCGTCGCGTTAATTATTTATAAAATTCTTTTCAGGAAGCTAGAGGCTTTGGTAGACAGCGATGCCTTTCTCCACATCGTCATACTGCTCCACCACTCCTCCGCTCCGCAGCAGCACCACGTAATCGCACATTTTGCGGACCTGACCCATGCCATGCGTCACGAGGATCAAGTTGGACGTCCCCGTTCGCTCCGAAAAAAGATGCTGCGCCTTCTCACGAAAATGAGCATCCCCGACTGATATTGCTTCGTCCACTAGATAATAATCAAAATTAAAAGCCAGGCTAAGCCCGAAAGCAACGCGTCCCCGCATTCCTGAGGAGTATGTGTTTACCGGCAAGTCAAAGTATTCGCCAATCTCTGCGAATTCCTCGACAAATTTGACTACTCTGCGCAGACTATCCGCCTGCGCGCCTTGAACTCGAGCAACGAACTTGACGTTCTGCCTGCCAGTCATCGAGCCCTGAAATCCGCCCGACAGTCCCACCGGCCAAGATATGGAGTTGGAAGTGACAATTTTTCCACTATCAGGAACATCTTGTCCGCCCAGAAGCCTCATGAGCGTTGATTTTCCAGCGCCATTTCTACCAATCAGGGCTATGTTCTTATTAGAAGGTAGCGATAGGCTGAGGTTCCGAAATACGAACTTTCTTCCCTTATTGGTCAGATACGATTTCGTGACGTTGTCGATGTGAATCATACCGCCACCAAATTCAACCGCCGCACACGATATAGAGCCATTGCGACAAACAGGGTTGCCAGCGCTACAAAAGACGCATACCACATGCTGATACCCACAACCTTTGGATAATGCTCAAAGACGTTCGACCTCAATGAGTCAATCAGATGAAGATACGGATTCCATAGCATGAACTTCTGGAATTTTTCTGGGATCAGCCACAGCGGCATAATAATTCCAGAAAGAAAATACAGCGGCATGTATGAAAGACGAATAAATGTCTTCGCCTCCGGTAGGGCTTCTGCCACAACGCAAAAAATCAATCCGAGGCCGAATGAAAATACGGTGCCGACGAACATGACCAAACCCCAGCGCAATGGCTGGTGAATTGAGACATCACTCCCCGCCCAGAGCCCGAGACCAAACAGAATAAGTCCGTACACGCACGCCATTAATGCGCACTCAACAATGCCTCGCGCGACTATGGTGTCAATGGGCTTGATCTGCCTATACGCAAACAGTCCTTTGTTGGCGTTTACGGCCTCCATACCCTTGAGCGAAATATTCTTGAACAAAATGAATGGAATAATTCCAGTGACAAGAAAAACGGACAAATCTAGACCGCTATTGGCGTGACCGCGCAGGATTGCATAAATCCCCATCAACGCGACGATATGCGCCATCGGCTCAAAAAGCAGCCAAAAAGCACCGTAGCGATGGCTTCCGAACCGTCCTCGCACCTCTCTAAGGACCAGCGCGAATATCACCGCACGAAATATTCCGAAGGACGACCGCTTCGTGATATCCGCAGCCGCCCCGGATTGGTCGTCAGAGGTTTTCAATGGTCCTTCCCAGCACCAATACCTGAACGATCGGCGAAATAATCTTCTGCCATTCGTGGACGGCCGCATTGGTGACGAAAATAGCGTCTTCAGGTTGGACCAAGAACTGTCGCGCGATGAACACAGACTCCGGTTCCTTCAGGTTCAACCGGAAGACTTTGGCTACTGGCTCCGTTGCACCGCCATCATTCTTGTGCGATTCGTCCAATCGAAAGACAAAGACGCCAGCCGCATCGGCCTTCATTTCACTGAGCCCTTTTACGCTACCAAGCACTTCCAGCAAACTCGGATTATTGGAAGGCAAATCGTGCAAACCTGGATCGCCCACGGCCCCCATGGCGACAAACCGCTTCCGCGCACGTTCGAGCACGACCTCTGCCCCTGGAGGCAGAACTTGGTTTTTTCCAGCCAGCAGGTCCTGGTAGTTGAACTGATACGACTTCTGCCCCGTTCGGACAACGACCATGATGAGGTGCGGCTCGAGTAGAGGCCCCCCGGCTCTGTTGATTGCGTCCAGCAGCGTCAGGGGACCTTGTAGCGCCGAGAATCGCCCCGGATTTTTAACAGCCCCAGCAACAAGTACGGATCCAGATAGATCACCCGTAAGGGTCACCTGTACCTGTACGTCACTCGTAATTCCTTTGAGTTTTCGACGTACTAAGGTCTCAACCTCTTCCAAGGTCTTGCCTGCCACCCGTTCCCGCCCAACGTAAGGCAGAGATACGGTCCCTTTGCTGTCAACTCGAATATTCTCGAATACGGTTCCGCCGCTGGCCAAAGGCGCGAAGATCGCGCCATCAATGGCCGAATCGGCGATCATGATCCGCAACACGTCACCTGGAACCAGATTAATATCAGGGACGGTGGGAAGCGCAACAGTATTGGCAACTTCCGACTCCGGCGGACGCATATACGGGCCGAGCGTGTCGGCGGACAAGTCCACCAGCACATAGTTCTGCGCCTCTTCGCTGTTCATGATTGCGAACCGCGACGGCCCCGCCGAAGACAGTAAACTGCCGCATCCGCCTAATAACAAAGGCAAAACCAATGCAACCGAGCGAACGGATGAAAATCGATGTTTCATTTTACTCTTCAGATTCGGAGGTCTAGTCGCGATGATCTTCAATCGTAGCGATGACAAAGCGCGCGATGCCATAGAACAAAAGTAGCCCCATAAACAGCGTGACCAGATTGAAGATGCGGTCAGGATGAATTGCCCGGTCCGGTGCATTGGGAGACACCACTGTGACGAGGCTGCGAAGTTTTTTGCTCGCTTCGATCCGGGCGGATTCCACCGAACTTACCGCAAACTTGTACGCCTCTTCAGCAATAGCGGCATCAATGGTCAGATTTCGGTAGCGAGACGCGACCACGTTCAATTTGTCGCCTCCCTTCTGCGAAACAAGGCGTTGAATTTCCGAGGCCAGTTGTTGCTCAAGCGCGTGGATGCGGTTGCGCTGCTGACGAACCTGAGGCGTATCTGCGTTAAGCGTTGCCGCCAGGCTTTTCAGAGTCGTCCGCTCCTTTGTAAGGTTGGCCTCTAATTCGGCGATGATCTCGGCGCGAGCCTTTGCGGTTGCCTCCGCATCCAGCAGATTATTGGAGCTCTGGAACGTCAACATGTCTTCCCTCCGCTCCTCGTATGCGGCACGAGCCTTGGCGAGTTCGCTCTGCGCGAAGGTCATCTGCTCTCGCGCCATGCGGTGGGACAGTTCATTTACAAAGCGCTCGCTTTCGCTGAGCATCACTTTCAGGACTCTTTCGGCGAACTTTGGTTCGAACGCCTCCACACTCACGCTCAACAGACCAGTCTGTTCATCGAAATGTGCCGTGACCAGTCGACGGTAATAATCAAGTAGATCCTCGCGTTGCGAGTCTTTCGACAGGAAATACAGGGGGTCATGCCAACGATCCGCATAATGCGCAGACCAATCTAGCTTTGCCTGCAAGACATTCAACATGTCTTGCGACGTCAGAAATTCTCTAAGATATAAGGTCTCTTCCCTAGACGTCGGGTTCAACCCGCTAAGCATCACCGCAAGGCCCGGAACCTGAGGCGCCTCGTTATTGCCAACCTGACGCACAGCGACCTGCGCGGTGCTTACGTAGCGGTCCAACGCGAAGAAGCTGTAATAAATGACTGCCACAAGCATGGGAATGCCAACCAACCACCAAAACAGGCGCCTTGATTTTAGTTTTTCAAAGTTGATCATCTATTCAGCTACGGAATCTTATTGAGCGCTGTCACGCTGGTTTTCATCGCCTGAGGCCGGTATCTCGTCCGGGCGCGGGGATTGTACGACATTTCAAAATATTGCGATGGGGACGGCTACCTCTCCGCAGCGGCGATGGGCCGCGCCTGGGTTGAACCGCGGCCTTCCCCTCCTCCTCGCCCTGGAAGCTTGCCGCTAATGATGTCAGGCCTAGACTTTGCAACCACTTACGGCTCAGTGCGGTGACGGATGCCACCCGCGCTTGCGTCGAATGGGGCGCATCGGATTGCCAGATCACATAATCGGTCGTCCCTTCAACTTCCCCGCAAGCGCGATAAACCTGGGGCATGATTGGCACGTGATCACCAAAGATGCAGATTGATCCGGGACGCCCACGCTGTCTGATCGCATCCCTCAACATACCGAACATAGAATCGGCGTTTCGCAAGTGGCGCGCATATGCCACCAGGTCCTCGCATCCCTCTGGCACAAGCCCATTTAAAACTTCAGCCGCGTCAGACTCGTTCACGGCTTCCCAATGCAACGGGCCGTGATTTTCCATGGTGATTACATGCAGGTACAGCGGCTGGCTGGAATCCTCGAGAACCCCGAGAACATAATCGGCCAATGCAATATCCCCGACGTATGAGCCGTCCTTACGCGCGGTCAGAAAGGCTTCGACACCAACGAACTCGTCAAATCCAAGGGCCGGCAACACCTTGTCCCGGCTATAAAATCCTCGGTGATACGGATGTACACAGACCGTGCGGTATCCGAGTGATTTCAAATATGAGGCAATCGTTTGGAATCCTTGTTTTGCCAACCTGCGATATGGGTTGTATTGGTGGATTTCCAATGCGTCTGGTCCCATTCCCGCCAGAAATCCGAATTCCGAGCGGACCGTATTTGCCCCCCAAGCTGTAACCTGCAACTGGCCGTGCGCGACGGCTTCAGATTTGAGCAAATCAAAATTGGCCAGTAGGTCCGAGCGGATCATGTCCGGATAGGCACGCCGGATGTCGAAAAATGATTCACTTTGAACGGCAATCAGGTCGGGCAAACATTCCGGCAGGACCTTTGGCGCGGCAATCCTGGCAAACGGAGCGCGGCGGCGGAAACCGTCCAGCGACTGGCGTTCCCTTCGGCCGTATGCCCAAAGCGCAGCGACCAAGCCCAGGCGGGCCAGGTCTACGCCAGCCTTGAATTCGACATCGATGCGCCTTCCTGCGCAAAGGGCCAACGCCAAGCCTGCGGCCGCAAGGCCGAATGCAGACACGAAAAAGGGGCCGGTTGCCGCAGCCGGGTCAAAGATCTGTTCTTCAGGCAGTTCGGCGAAAGACGCAACCCAGATTCCGGCGCCGGCTGTGACTGAGTTTTCAAGCGCCAAACCGGCCCATAGCGCGGCGCCGTACGCGCCCCCAGCCGCGACCGCCCGAGTCAAGCCAAAGAACGGCAGATAGAGACGGGGGTGCTTGATCGCGTCTGTGAAGTACTCAAAGTCAGGAAACACAAAGGGCTCGCGAAGCGCGAGGAACTTCGCATTGCTTACCAAAACGATGAGTAGTTCGATGGCCAGTACATTTGCGACCGCAAAGTACGGTCGGCGGAAAAGTGCGAGCTCGAGCGCGAACGCGGCAGTCCAGACACCCAGATGTACGCAAACCGCAGCGGGCTGCCGGCGCCAGGGCAGCACAGGTCTCGGGGTCAGCAGCGCCTCGACCAAAAATGTCAGAATCAGACCCACCAGATACGGCGGCAGCAACGGTATCCAAAAAGCCTCAATCACCGTAGCCCAGCCTCTTCAAAATCCATCCGGACACGGCGGGGTGAATCACCGACAGCAGAAAGCACCCCAAATTCAAAGGAAACGGAAAGCTGATACGAGCGCGATTGGCTTGCAGTCCACGGCGGATCACCCGGGCTGCCTTGTCCGCCTTCCACAAGAACGGCTTGGGGCCGGGCATGTCGAAACACATCTGTGATTCGACGTAGCCGGGCATGATGACGTTGAAGCGGATACCTACGTCCGCAAGCGCATCGCGCATGGCCTCTCCGTAAACCTTGACGGCGGCCTTGCTGGCGCTGTAGCTGGGCGTTTCGGGAAGGCCGCGCCACGCGGCCAGTGAGCTGACGAGGGCTATCTGACCGAAACCGCGGTTGCGCATGGCCGGCAGCACGCCGTGCACCGTGGCAAAGACCGCCTTGACGTTAACGTCGAGCAGCCGGTGCACATCCTGCCAATCCTCGCCTTGCTGCTCGGGTCCGGTGTTGATGTTGACGCCTGCATTGGCGATGACAAGTTCCGGCATCTCGGCCTCGGAGATGGCGGCCAGCCAGGACATCAAGGCGTCGTGATCGCGCACGTCGCATTCATGCGTGACGACTCGCGCGCCATGCTGCTCGCAAGCTTGCCGCAACTCGGCAAGGCGTGCACTGTTGCGCCCTTGCAGAATGAGAGTCTTGGCGCCAGACGCCGCATACTCCAGCGCCAGCGCGCCGCCAATGCCGCCGGTGGCTCCGGTGATCAGCACGCATCTTGGGGATCCGGGTTCGCGAACTACGGTGCGACTCATGACCTGCCTGTCCAGACGGGTCCCGAGCGCAGGTTTTCGGATGCTCGCTGATGGCAAACCGGCGCGCGGAGCCGACGCGGCGTAACCGCGGCAAAAGCGAGGATGACAGAGGGTGGCGTCTGGGGCGTTATCTGTGGCACGTCGTATAGACATGGCCGCCTTGCGGCGGCCATTGTCGGTGTTCACAAAGATCCGGCCGTCCCCCCTTGCGGGTGAGACGGCCGGCCATTGTATGCGAAGTTAAGAAATTTATTACTGCAGCAGGCTGCGCAGCATCCACGCATTCTTTTCATGCACGTCCAGACGCTGCGTCAGCAGGTCGGCCGTGGGCTGGTCGTTGGCCGCGTCGGCCTTTTCGAAGGCTGCGCGGGCGGTCTTGGCGACCGATTCGTTGCCGTCCACCAGCAGGCGCACCATTTCCAGCGCGTCCGGCACGGTTTCCGGTTCAGAGATCGACGACAGCTTGGCGTATTCGCGATACGTGCCCGGCGCGTAGTGGCCCAGCGCGCGGATGCGCTCGGCGATGCTGTCCAGCGCGTTCCATTCTTCGGTGTACTGCGTCATGAACATCTGATGCAGCGTGTTGAACATGGGCCCCGTGACGTTCCAGTGGAAGTTGTGCGTCATCAGGTACAGCGTGTATGAATCGGCCAGCAATTTGGACAGTTCGCCGGTAACCGCGGCGCGGTCCTTGTCCGAAATACCGATGTTGATGCGCGGAACGCTCGAGGTCTTCTTGGTGGACTTGGCCATTGCTAGCTCCTATGGAAAAAGGCGGAAATAAGAATACCACTGCAAACATGACAGAACAGGCGTTGTGAAGGCGCCGGTCTCACGATGGGCTGCGACCAATTGACGCGGTGCAAGGGGCGCGTCTTTCGCAATGACGCCCACGCAAAACCGCGCCGGCCATTGGCCGTCGTTTAGCGTTCAATCTTGCACGGCCGCCGCTTCGCCGGCCAGCATCTTCACGCCCGGCAGCTCGCACTCATAGACGGCCTGCGCCAGCGCTTCGATTGCCGCCAGGCGCGGGAAGCTGCGCCGCCATGCAAGGACGACGCGGCGCTCGGGCACATGGCCTTCGAACGGCAGATAGCGCAACAGGCTGTTGGAGGGCGGGTTTTCGGGGACGGCGGTGACCGGAAGCACGGTGACGCCGATGCCGGCCGCGACCATGTGGCGGATGGTTTCGAGCGAGGAGCCTTCGAAGGTGCGCTGGATGCCATCGCTAGCGGCCGAGAAGCGCGACAGTTCGGGACAGACTTCAAGCACCTGATCGCGGAAGCAATGGCCACTGCCCAGCAGCAGCATGGTCTGCTGTTTCAGGTCCTGGGCGTCGATGGACTTGCGCTGGGCGAGTTCATGGTCGTTGGGCACGGCCACCACGAAGGGCTCGTCGTAGAGCGGCTGCATGACCAGGCCGGCTTCGGGCAGCGGCAAGGCCATGATGGCGCAGTCGATCTCGCCCTGGCGCAGCAGCTCGACGAGACGGACGGTGAAGTTTTCCTGCAGCAGCAGCGGCATCTGCGGCGTGCGGCCGATCTGCACGGGCACCAGCTTGGGCAGCAGGTAGGGTCCGATGGTGTGGATCACGCCAACGCGTAGCGGGCCGGCCAGCGGATCGTGGCCCTGCCGGGCGATCTCCTTGATGCTGGCGCTTTCCTCGAGCACCTTCTGCGCCTGCGCGACGATGCGCTGGCCGATGGGCGTCACGCCGACTTCGGAGCCGCCGCGTTCGAACAGAGTCACGCCCAGTTCGTCCTCGAGCTTGCGGATGGCCACGGACAGCGTCGGCTGGCTGACGAAACAGGCCTCGGCCGCGCGGCCAAAGTGCCGCTCGCGGGCGACGGCGACGATGTACTTGAGTTCGGTGAGAGTCATGGTGGACTACGCCCCCGGGGTTACGCGCCGGCCCGATGGCCGGCGCTTGAGGATTCAAGAGAGTGGATGGGCCGCATGTCAGGTGCGCAGGAAGTCTTCGCGGCCACGCATCCAGCGGGCCAGATGGGCCTCGACGACGGAGGGATGTTCGGCGCGCAACCACACGGCAGCGTCGCGCGCGTCTTCGGCGATCGCGGCGTCGGTCTCCAGGTCGGCAAAGCGCAGGAGCGCCATGCCCGACTGACGTGTGCCCAGGAATTCACCCGGGCCGCGCTGTTCCAGGTCGCGCCGGGCGATCTCGAAGCCGTCGGACGTTTCGAACATGGCACGCAGCCGTTCGCGCGCAACCTGCGAAAGCGGCGTCTGGTAGAGCAGCACGCAAACGGACTCGGCCGTGCCCCGCCCCACGCGCCCCCGCAACTGGTGAAGTTGGGCAAGGCCGAAGCGCTCGGCGTGTTCAATCACCATCAGCGACGCGTTCGGCACGTCCACGCCAACTTCAATGACGGTCGTGGCGACGAGCAGGTCGATGTCGCCGTCGCGGAATGCCTGCATCACGGCGGCCTTCTCGGCCTGCGGCAGGCGGCCGTGCACCAATCCAATCCGCAGATCCGGCAGATCGGTCCGCATGCCTTCGTAGGTGTCGACGGCGGTTTGCAATTCGAGGGCTTCGCTTTCCTCGACCAGCGGACAGACCCAATAAGCCTGCTGGCCCCCGCGCGCGGCCTGCGCGATATGGGCGATAACCTCTTCTCGCCGCGCGTCCGAGACCAGCTTGGTCACGACGGGGCTGCGGCCGGGTGGCAACTCGTCGATCACGGACACGTCCAGATCGGCGAAAAAAGTCATGGCGAGCGTGCGCGGAATGGGCGTGGCGCTCATGTTGAGCTGATGCGGCACGATGCGGCCGCGCACGGTTTCGCCCTTGCGCGTCAGTGCAAGACGCTGGCCGACGCCAAAGCGATGCTGTTCGTCGACGATGGACAGGCCCAGCCGGTGGAACTCGACGTGATCCTGGATCAGCGCCTGCGTGCCGACCACAAGCTGCACGCTGCCGTCGGCAGCGGCTGCCGCGGCTTCGCGCCGGGCCTTCGCGGTCAGGCTGCCGCTCAACCACGCGACGTTCACGCCCAGGGGGGAAAGCCAGGACACCAGCTTACGAAAGTGCTGCTCGGCCAGGATTTCCGTGGGCGCCATCAGCGCCACCTGCGCCCCGCCCGCAATGGCCTGCGCCGCCGCGATGGCCGCCACGACGGTCTTGCCGCTGCCCACGTCGCCCTGCAACAGCCGGTGCATGGGATACGGCTTGGCCAGATCCGCCGAGATTTCCTTCACGACGCGCTGCTGCGCACCAGTCAGCTTGAACGGCAGCGTTTCGTACAGCCGTGCGACCAGCCCGCCTGCGCCGTTCTGTACCGGCAGCGATTCGGCTTCCTTGATGCGGCGTGCGGCACGCGCCGCGGCTAGCGAGAGCTGCTGCGCAAGCAGCTCGTCGAACTTGATGCGGCGCCATGCGGGATGCACGCGATCCATCAAGGCCTGTTCGGATTCGCCCTGCGCGGGCGTGTGCAGCGCGCGGATGGCGGGCTCGAACGGCGGCAGGTCGTAGCGCGCGCGAGCCTCCTCGGGCAGCGTGTCGGATAGGTCAGCAGTGTTCAGCGCCTGTGCAATGGCGCGCCGCAAGGCCGGCTGAGGCAGCCCTTCGGTAGTGGGATAAACGGGGGTGAGAGCAGTCGGCAGCGGCGAATCCGCATTGGTCAGCCGCGGATGCACCATCTCGCGGCCGAACAGCCCGCCACGCACTTCGCCGCGGGCGCGCAGGCGCTTGCCCACGGTCACTTGTTTTTGCTGGCTGGGATAGAAATTCAGCCAGCGCAATTGCAGTTCGCCGCTGTCGTCCGCCAACGTGGCGGTGAGCTGGCGGCGCGGCCGGTACAGGACTTCGGATTTGGTGATCTCGCCTTCGACCTGGCCGGCAAAGCCGGGGCGCAGCGAGCTGATCGGGATGACGCGTGTTTCGTCTTCGTAGCGCAGCGGCAGGTGCAGCACGAAGTCCTCGGGCAGCACCAAACCCAGGTTACGAAGCTTGCGCTCCGTATCCGTCATCGGTTTGCCGGCGCCGTTCTTGTCGGCGCCGGTACGCTTGGAGGCCACGGCTGCGGCCGGCATGTAGGAACGAACCCCTGAAATGAAACGTCCGGGCGCGCCTTACAGGACCATGATGGCTTCGACTTCAAACTGTGCGCCCTTGGGCAGGCTGGCCACGCCGATCGTGGAGCGCGCCGGGAACGGCTGGGGGATGATCTCGGCCATGATGGCGTTGGCCGCCGTGAACTTGCCCAGGTCGGTCAGGAAAAGCGTGAGCTTGACCACGTTTTCCAGCGTGCCGCCCGCAGCCTTGATGACTTCCTGCATGTTGGCAAACGCCTGACGCACCTGCGCGTCGAAGTTTTCAGAGACCAGGTCGCCGGTGCCAGGCTCCAGGCCAATCTGGCCCGAGAGATAGACAGTCTTGGTGCCGCTGACGGCAACCGCTTGCGAGTAAGGGCCGACGGCGGCGGGCGCGGTGTCGGTATGAATGATTTGCTTGCTCATGGGCGGAATCCTTCTGGTGACGGATAGAAGCTACAACTATCGAAGTTTATCCAGCAATAGACTTTTGCGAAAGTAGCGGTTCGCCGTAAAGAGGGTTTAGGACTGATCCTGCGCAGCCGGCGGATGCCCTGCCCCGCCGATATCGCCACGATGCGCAATCAGCAGTTCGGCTAGCGCCTGCGCGGCCACTGACAGGCTGCGTCCTTTACGGCGCACCAGATACAGCGGCCGCGTCAAGGCGCGGCCCGCCAAAGGTACGACACGCAGGTCGGCGCTGCGGAAATGAAAAAGCGTCATCGCGGGTACGACCGACACACCCAGCCCCGCACGCACAAGACCCGTGACGGTCGCCAGATGCTCGACCTCGAAAACCGGCAGCGGCGCCTCGGTGCCCAGCGCTTCGTCCAGATGTTTGCGCACACTGCTGCCGCGCGCAAGCTGGATGATCGGATGCCGCAGCACGTCGCGCAGCCGCACGCGAGGCTGGTCCGCCAAAGGATGGTCCACACGGCACACCAGAAAGTAGCGATCGGCATGCAGGAATTCGCTATCCAGATCGGTCATGTCAGGCCGCCTCGAGGCCACGGCAAAATCGGCCACCCCGCTCTGCACCATGTCCAGGCAAGGATCGAGCAAGGCGTCCCGCAGGTCCAGCACGATCCCAGGATGATCTTGCCGGAAGCGCGCCAGCAGATCCGGCAGCCAGCCCGCCGCAAGCGACGGCAGCGCGGCCAGCGTCACCCTGCCCCGCCGGCGGTCCGCCATATCCCGCAAATCGCCCATTGCAAGGTCCATGTCCGCCAGCAGGCGCCGCGCGGTCGCGTCCAGCACGCGGCCTTCGGCAGTCAGCTCGACGTGCCGCGTGCTGCGATCAAAGAGCCGGACGCCGGCACTGTCTTCCAGCGAACGGATCAACGCGCTGAAGGCCGGCTGCGTCAGGTGGCAGCGCTGCGCGGCACGCGTGAAGTGCCGTTCATCGGCAAGCGCCACGAAGGCACGCAATTGGCGGGACGATAGATTCATGGCTTTCTTGTATTAATCAATCCGATTTTTCTATTTTACGGATGATCGTGCCTTGCCTATAGTCGTCCCAACCCCTTGAACGCGCCTGGACTGCTCATGCCTCAATCTCCCTTGCTTATCGGCTGCGCCTCCGGATTTTCCGGCGATCGCACCGATGGCGCCGCGGCCGTGGTCCGCACCTTGGCCGCCCAAGGCGGCGGCACGCTGATCTTCGAGACGCTGGCTGAGCGGACGCTGGCGCTGGCGCAGCTTGCGCGCAACGACGATCCGAACCGCGGCTATGAACCCCTGCTGGACGAACTGGTGGGTCCGGTCCTGGGCGACTGCCTGCGCCACGGGATCAACATCGTCAGCAATTTCGGCGCGGCCAATCCGCCCGCCGCCGCACGCCGTATTGCTGAACTGGCGCGTGAACAAGGCTTGCCGGTTCCGCGCATCGCTGTCGTGTATGGCGACGCGCTGAACGGCGCCGAGCATCGCGACCTGCTGGCGCATCGACTGGGCGCCGCACTGGACGGCCTGGACATCGTGAGCGCCACTGCCTATCTGGGCGCCACCGAAATCGCCGAGGCGCTGGCCGCCGGCGCGCAGATCGTCGTGGCCGGCCGCGTGGCCGACCCGTCGCTGACGCTGGGGCCGGCGCTGGCGCACTTCGGCTGGGATCCCGCCGACTGGCCGCGTCTGGGACGTGCCACCATGGCCGGCCACATGCTCGAATGCGGGCTGCAGGTGACCGGCGGCTATTTCTGCGTGCCGGGGCTGAAAGAAGTGCCGGACGTCCATGCGGCCGGTTTCCCCATCGCCGAGATCCAGTCCGACGGCGAATTCGTGATCGGCAAGGCAGACGGCACCGGCGGCGCCGTAGATGCGCGCACCGTGAAAGAACAATTGCTGTACGAAGTCCACGATCCGGCGCGGTATCTGACTCCCGACGTGGTGGCGGACCTAAGCCAGGCGCGTGTCGTCGAACTGGGCGGCAACCGGGTTGCGGTCCATGGCATTACGGGTCACACCCGGCCCGACGAACTGAAGGTGAACGTCTGCTATCGCGGCGGCTGGCTGGCTGAAGCGGAGATTTCGTATGCGGGCGTGCAGGCCGAAGCCCGAGCACGGCTCGCGGCAGATATCGTCCAGAAGCGCCTGGGCTCCGACTACAAGCTGCGCGCGGACCTGATCGGCGCGATCAGCATCCTGGGCGACGACGCGGGCGAGATGCGCCGCGCGCTGCCCGACAGGCACGCCCGCGACGTGCGGCTGCGTCTGGCCACCGAAAACGCCGATCGCGCACAGGCCGAACGCGTGTTGCGCGAAGTGACCGCGCTCTATACCTGCGGCCCGGCCGGCGGCGGCGGCGTGCGCACTGCACTGCGCCCGCGCTTGAACATGATGTCCTGCACCATTCCCCGCGAAGCCGTAAAGAGCGGCTGGAACTTCCTGGAGGAGATCGCGCCATGAACCAGACTTTGCTCGCCGTGCCGCTGTACCGCCTGGCCCACAGCCGATCCGGGGACAAGGGAGATATCTCCAACCTGAGCCTCATCGCCTGGGATCCCGAATGCTATGACGTGCTGGCCGCGCAAGTGACCGAAGCGCGCGTCGCACAGTGGTTCGCGTACCGCCATCCGAAGCGTGTGACACGCTATGCGCTGCCGATGCTCAACGCAATGAATTTCGTGCTGGAGGGCGTGCTGGACGGCGGCGTCAATGACGCGCTGAACCTCGACACGCACGGCAAGAGCCTGTCTTTCAGATTGCTGGACATGACGGTGGAGGTCAGCGCAGCGCTGGCGAGCCGTCTGCCAGACATACCCGGCGACCGTCCCGCGGCCGCCTGATTTGCAGTTCCGATAAAAAAACACCACAGGAGACACACATGCGCATCGCTACCAAGGGCCGGCTGGCCCTGCTGTTGGCCGCCGCCCTGCCCCTTTCGGCCATGGCGCAATTCCCGACCAAGCCCATCACCTTCATCGTCCCGTTCGCTGCCGGCAGCGCCACCGATCAGATCGGCCGCGCCATCGGCCAGGGCGTCACCGAACAAACGGGCCAAGCCGTCGTCATCGAGAACAAGCCCGGCGCCAGCGCAATGATCGGCGCGGCAGCCGGCGCGCGCGCAACGCCCGACGGCTACACGGTCCTGATCACCACCAACACCACACATGCAGCCAACGAGCACCTGTACAAGTCGTTGACCTACGATCCCGTCAAGGATTTCGCGCCCCTCACGCTGCTGGGCAAGGGCGGACAGATCATGGTCGTCAATCCCAGTTCGCCCGCCAAGACGGTGGGCGACTTCCTGGCTCAGGCCAAGCAGTCGCCGGGCAAGCTGAGCTTTGGCAGCGGCAGCTCCAGCAGCCGCATCGCTGGTGAACTGCTGCAGCAGATGGCCAATGTGCAACTGCTGCACGTGCCCTACAAGAGCAATCCGCTCGCCGTCACCGACCTGCTGGGCGGCCAGATCGACATGATGATCACCGACACCGCCACGGGCTTGCCGCAGGTCAAGTCCGGCAAGCTGCGCGCGCTGGGCGTCACGGGCCAGGCGCGCTCGCCGCTGGCCCCCGACGTGCCGACCATTTCGGAGGCTGGCGTGCCCGGCTACGAGATGGGCTACTGGTTTGCCGCCTATGCGCCGGCCGGCACACCGCCCGACGTGGTCAAGCGCCTGAACGAATTGCTGGTGAACGCCACCAAGGCCAAGCCCGCTCAACAGTTCTACGCGCAGACCGGCACGGACGCGGCGTCGTCGTCACCCCACGAGCTGGCAAAGTTCCAGCAAGCGGAATCGAAGAAGTGGGGCGACATCATCAAGAAGGCCGGCATTCAGCCGGAGTGATTCACACCAGGCGTGCCAAAGCAAAAAACCCATCGCGCTTGCGATGGGTTTTTTTAGAACCTGAAGGCCGGAACCGCTTGGCTTATTTGTCCACGAAGGCGCGCTCGACGACGTAGTCGCCCGGCTGGCCCACGCCCGGCGACACGGCGAAGCCACGGCTATCCAGCATGGCGCTGATGTCAGCCAGCATGTGCGGGCTGCCGCAGATCATGGCGCGGTCGGTTTCGGGGTTGATTTGCGGAATGCCGATGTCGGCGCACAGCTTGCCGTTTTCGAGCAGTTCGGTGATGCGGCCTTGATTGCGGAAAGGCTCGCGCGTCACGGTGGGGTAATACACCAGCTTGTCGCGCACGATGTCTCCGAAGAATTCGTTGTTCGGCAGTTCGTTTTCGATGTAGTTGGCGTAAGCCAGTTCGCTGACCCACCGCACGCCGTGCACCAGGATGACCTTGTCGAAGCGTTCGTAGACGTCCGGGTCCTTGATGATGCTCATGAAGGGCGCGAGGCCGGTGCCGGTGCCGAAGAGGAACAGATGCTTACCGGGCTTGAGGTCGTCGACGACCAGGGTGCCGACCGGCTTGCGGCTAACGAGGATGGTGTCGCCTTCTTTCAAGTGCTGCAGGCGCGACGTGAGCGGGCCGTTCTGCACCTTGATGCTGAGGAATTCGAGGTTTTCTTCGTAGTTGGCACTGGCGATGCTGTAAGCCCGCAGCAGCGGCTTGCCTTCAACTTCGAGGCCGATCATCACGAAGTGGCCGTTGTGGAACCGCAAGGCCGAATCACGCGTCGTGGTGAAGGAAAACAGGGTGTCGTTCCAGTGGTGCACGCTAAGTACGCGCTCAGTGTTGAAAGCAGCCATGTCGTATTCAGTAAGGGCGGATCGTGGCCGGGCGAAGCCCGGCTGTGCCGCGAGGTCATTCCGAACCGCAAAAAAAAGGCCGCGGTCGGCATTAGGGTTGTCCCTATTCTACAGGGTCTTGATGATAACTGCTCTCATTATTCCGTAATACCCTTATTCCAGTTTGACGGGGATCAACGTCTTGAACCCAACGCTTACTGCTAGTTGAACGGCGCAATGCTTCCTGTTATTGTCGCGTTCTCACTTGATAATCATTTTCGTTAGCAGACCGCTTTTCGCATTGGCGCGCCTCGAATTAAGGCGGGGCCGTGCTGCAACACTCGTTTCGGCCCTAGCTGGAGTTCCTTCATGATCAAGCGTCCCCAATTGAATTCCCTGCTGCGCGCGCTGGCGCTCGCCGGCGCCGCTGCCTTCACCGTGTCGGCTAACGCCGCCGAGGAAGTCAGCCTGTACACCACCCGGGAACCCAAGCTGATCCAGCCGCTGCTGGATGCTTTCACCAAGGAAAGCGGCATCAAGGTCAACACCGTCTTCGTCAAAGACGGTCTGCTGGAACGCGTCAAGGCCGAAGGCGCCAAGTCGCCCGCCGATGTGCTGATGACGGTGGATATCGGCAACCTGCTGGATCTGGTGGACGGCGGCGTGACGCAGTCGGTCAAGTCCGACACGCTGAATTCGGTCATTCCCGCCAACCTGCGCGGCGCCGATGGCAAATGGTACGCCCTGTCGCTGCGCGACCGCGTGCTGTATGTCGAAAAGGACCTGAAGCTGGAATCCTTCCGCTACGAAGATCTGGCCGATCCCAAGTGGAAGGGCAAGGTCTGCATCCGTTCCGGCCAGCACCCCTACAACACCGCGCTGGTCGCTTCCATGATCGCGCACGACGGCGCCGAGGCCACCGAAAAATGGCTGCGCGGCGTCAAGGCCAACCTGGCCCGCAAGGCCGCCGGCGGCGACCGCGACGTGGCGCGCGACATCCTGGGCGGCATCTGCGACATCGGTCTGGCCAACGCCTACTATGTCGGCCACATGAAGAACGCCGAGCCCGGCACCGACGCGCGCAAGTGGGGCGATGCCATCAAGGTCATCCGCCCGACCTTCGCCAATGCCAAGAGCGGCGGCACGCACGTGAACGTCAGCGGCGCGGCCGTCGCGGCGCACGCTCCCAACAAGGCCAACGCGGTCAAGCTGCTGGACTTCCTGGTGTCGGAACCGGCCCAAGCCCTGTACGCGCAGGCCAACTACGAATACCCCGTCCGCAAGGGCGTGAAGCTGGACCCGGTGATCGCAAGCTTCGGCGAACTGAAGGTCGATCCCCTGCCCTTGACCGAGATCGCCAAGCATCGCAAGCAAGCCAGCGAACTGGTCGACAAGGTCGGCTTCGACAACTGATAAGCTGCCGGACCGCCGTGCCTTCGGGCATGGCGTGACCTTGATGCAGTGACACGCGAGCGCCCGGCACCGGGCGCAACGCGTAGGGCCTGTTCCCGCTTTTCCGGGGGAACAGGCCTTGCCATTGATGCAACCGACTTTGAAGCATGCACACACAATCCTTGCCCACGCCGCTGCGGCTGCGCTGGTCTGAACGCGGAACCGGCTGGCTGGTTGGCGCGGCCCTGATCGCGCTGGCGGTGCTGGCGCCGGTACTGACGCTCGGCTGGTGGGCGATGGGCGGCAGCCTGGAACACTGGCAGCATCTGGCCAGCTATGTGCTGCCGCAGGCCTTCGCGAACACCGTCATGCTGCTGGCCGGAGTGGGCGTCGTTGTGACCTTGCTTGGCACCGGCGCCGCATGGCTCGTGACCGCGTACGAGTTTCCCACGCGCCGGGTCCTGACCTGGGCGCTCCTGCTGCCGCTGGCGGTGCCCACCTACATCATCGCGTTTGCCTACCTGGACCTGCTGCACCCCATCGGGCCCATCCAGTCGGCGATCCGCGCCATGCTCGGCTTCGACAGCCCGCGCCAATTCCGCCTGCCCGATCTGCGCTCCATCTACGGCGCGATCTTTGTCCTGGGCTTCGTGCTGTACCCCTATGTCTACCTGAGCACCCGCGTCATGTTCATGACGCAGGCCGCCAGCCTGCTCGAAGCTGCCCGCACGTTGGGCGCGGGCCGCGTGGCGGTGTTCTGCCGCGTCGCCCTGCCCCTGGCCCGTCCCGCGATCGTGGTGGGCGTGAGCCTGGCGCTGCTGGAAACCCTGAACGACATCGGGGCCTCCGAATTCCTCGGCGTGCAAACGCTGACCGTCTCCGTCTACACCACCTGGGTCACCCGTTCAGACCTGGCTGGCGCCGCGCAGATTGCGCTGACCATGCTCGCGATCGTCATCGGGCTGATTCTGCTGGAACGCCACGGCCGCAAGCGGCAGCGCTACGCCAACACGCAGCGCATGCGCCCGATGCAGCCGCGTCGGCTGCGTGGCGCGGCGGCTGCCGTCGCGGCCGTGCTGGGCTGGATTCCCGTCCTGATCGGGTTTGTCGCGCCGGCGCTGTATCTGGTCGTTGAAACCTACAAGCGGCTTCACCTGGTGGGCGGTGTGTCGGACCAGTTGATCGGCGGCCTGAGCAACACTCTGATCGTCGCGTCCAGCGCCACGGTGGTCACCCTGCTCTGCGGACTGATCGTTGCGTGGGCGGGCCGCACCCTGCGCGAAAGCGCCGGCTTCAATCCGGGCCGCGCCTGCGCACGCATCGCCAGCCTGGGCTATGCGGTGCCTGGCACGGTGCTGGCCATCGGCCTGCTGACCCCCTTCGTGTGGATCGACACCGCGGTCGCACGGGTGTTCGGCGGCACGGGCCTGTTCCTGATGGGCTCGATGGGCGCATTGGTGTGCGCCTATGCGATCCGCTTCCTGGCGATTTCCACCGGGGCGCTCGAAGCCGGCCTGGCGCGCATCCCGCCGTCCTTGGAACAAGCGTCGCGCCTGCTTGGCGAAACCTCCGGCGGCACGTTGCGCCGCGTCCACCTGCCGTTGCTGCGGCCCGCGCTGGCCGCGAGCGCGCTGCTGGTGTTCGTGGACGCCATGAAGGAACTGCCCGCCACCCTGCTGCTGCGCCCCATGAATTTCGACACCCTGGCCACGTGGCTTTATGCGGAAGCCGCGCGCGGCACGTACGAAGAAGGCGCCGTGGCCGCGCTGGCCATCGTGCTGGCCGGCCTGCTGCCGGTCATTCTGCTGGCGCGCACCAATCTGAAAATGGGACATTGATCATCGTGCCCGATCTGCTAGAAATCGACCACCTCTCCCTGGCCTACGACACGCCCACTGGCTTGAAACCCATCGTGCAGGACCTGTCGCTGGGCCTTCCCGCCGGCCACATTGGCTGCCTGCTGGGCGAGTCCGGCTGCGGCAAGACCACCGTGCTGCGCGCCATTGCCGGGTTCGAGCCGGTGCGCGCTGGCCGCATCCTGCTGGACGGCACGGTGATCTCGTCGCCCACCGAACAGGTCGCGCCCGAGCTGCGCCGCGTGGGCATGATGTTCCAGGACTACGCGCTATTTCCGCACCTGACGGTGGCGCTGAACGTGGCGTTCGGATTGCGCAAGCTGCCGCGTCCGGACCGCGCCCGCCGTGTCGAAGAAATGTTGGAACTCGTCGGCCTGGCACACGCCGCCAACAGCTATCCGCATGAGATCTCCGGCGGCCAGCAGCAACGCGTGGCCCTCGCTCGCGCGCTTGCGCCCTCGCCCGACCTCCTGCTGCTGGACGAACCGTTTTCAAACCTGGATGTGGACACGCGCGAGCGGTTGGCCTTCGAGGTGCGCGAGATCCTGAAGACCACAGGCCACACCGCGATCCTGGTCACGCACAACCAGGCCGAAGCGTTCGCGATCGCCGACCGCATCGGGGTGATGGCCAAGGGCCGCATCGCGCAATGGGATACGCCCTACAACCTGCACCACAACCCAGCCGACACCTTCGTGCGCGACTTCATCCGCCGCGAAGCCCTGGAAGAACAGCGCGAACAGGCGCTGGCGCGCGGCCGGTAGCGGGACCTGCGAGGCCCGCGCGGACCTCGGCGCCCCCCGCGTCCCGCATGCCCCGCACTGCAGATCAATCCGCCGACAGCTTCACCTTCTGCGACAAGGCCTTGAAGGCCTCGTGCTGGCTTTGGGTCAGCCGCTCAACTTCCTGCGGCGACGAGCCATAAGGCATGAAGCCTGCCTTCTCAAGCTTGTCCTTGACGTCCGGCATCGCAAGCGCCGCCTGGAAGGCGTCGCTCAGCACGCGCGTCACGTCGGGCGACATGCCGGCCGGCCCATAGACCGCGAACCACGGATCCACGACCGCGCCCGAATACCCCAGTTCGGCCAGCGTCGGCACGTCGGGCAACGCCGGCGCGCGCTTGCTGCCGGTGACCGCCAGCGCGCGGACCTTGCCCGCATTGATGTGCGGCAGCGACGCGGGCAGGTTGTCGAACATGACCGGCAAGTGTCCGCCCAGCAGATCGTTCAACGCCTGGGCGCTGCCCTTGTAGGGCACGTGCTGCATGCCGGCCCCGGTCAACTGGTCGAACATCACCCCCGCCAGGTGCATGGACGTGCCCGTGCCGGGCGTGCCGTACGACGTATTGGGATTCGCCTTGGCGTACGCGACCAGGTCCTTGACACTGTCCACCTTCACCGACGGGCCCACCTCCAGCACCACGGAAGACGCCCCCAGCATGCTGATGCCCGTGAAATCCTTGGTCGGATCGAACGGCATTTTCGGGTACACGAACGGATTGAGCGCGTTCGTGGATATCGCGCCGAAGCCGATGACGTAGCCGTCCGGCGCGGCCTTGGCGACGGCGTCCATGCCGATGTTGCCGCCCGCGCCGGGACGGTTCTCGACGATGACCGGCTGCCCGAGCTTTTCGGCCACTTTCTGGCCCGCCGTGCGCGCGACCAGATCGGTCGTGCCGCCCGCGGTGTACGGCACGATGAAGGTGATGGGCTTGGCCGGATAGCCGGCGGCGTGCGCGGGCACGGCGCCCTGGATCAACGCCAGCGCGGCCAGGCCGCGCAGCGCATTGTGGGTGTAGCGATGCATGATGTCTCCCTCCCGTTTGTCGTTATGCACGGGTAGCGCATCTTATCGCCGGACAGCGGCGTCGCACAGCGCGATACGCCTCGCTTATTCCGCCAGGTATCAATTCATGTTCCGCCGCGGGCGTTTATCGCCTGCGCGCCCGCTCCTATAGTTCGTCTCACTGTCTGAGCGCGCAGGCACCCTCAAATGCCAAACCGGAGTATTGAAATGTCGAACAAGACTGTAGTGATCACGGGCGCGTCCAGCGGAATCGGATTTGCCCTGGCGCAGGAATACCTGCGCCGCGGCGACAACGTGGTGGGCAACGCCCGCAGCCAGGAAGGCCTGAACGCGGCCGCCGAGCGGCTGGCTAAGGAAGGCCTGGGCTTGCCCGACCGCTTCCTTGCCGTGGCCGGCGACATCGCCCTGGCCAGCACTGCCCGCGATATCGTGCGCCAGGCCACCGAGCGGTTCGGTCGCATCGACGTGCTGGTCAACAACGCGGGGATCTTCATTCCCAAGCCCCTGGGCGACTACACCGACGAAGACCTGGACCGCATCATCGATACGAACCTGAAGGGCTTCTTCTACATCACCCAGCAGGCCGCCGCGCACATGTCGGAATACCGCGACGGCCACATCGTCAACATCACGGCCAGCATCGCCATGCAGCCCAGCAGCCGCGTCCCGGCGCTGCTGCCCGTGCTGATCAAGGGCGGCCTGAATCACGCCACGCGGGCGTTGGCGATCGAACTGTCTGACCGGAACATCCGCGTCAACGCGGTGGCGCCCGGCATCATCGAGACGCCGATGCACGATCCGGCCACGTTCGGCTTCCTGAATTCGTTGCAGCCTGCCGGCCGCATGGGCAAGGTGGACGACATTGTCGGTGCGGTTACCTATCTGACCGATTCGGCCTACACCACCGGCGCGATCCTTCCGGTCGATGGCGGCGCCGCTGCGGGTCATTGGTAGCATCACCACGACCGCCCGCCGCGCGGCGGGCGTCCTCACCTTGAGAGACCCACCATGTCCATTGAAGCCAGACTGGCCGAACTTGGCCTGATCCTTCCGCCCGCCCCCCAGCCGCTGGGCCAGTACACCGCCGTCAGCCAGGCGGGCGACCTGCTGTTCATCTCGGGCCAATTGCCGTTGCGCGACGGGCGCGTGGTGTGGCAGGGCCGCGTCGGCGTGGAGCTGACCGTTGACCAGGGCCGGCAGGCCGCGGAACTGGCCGCGCTGAACGTGCTGGCGCAGATCCGCCAGCACACCGGCAGCTTCGACCGGCTGGACCACCTTGTCCGCGTCGAGGGTTATGTCGCCAGCGCGCTGGGCTTTCTGGATCAGCCCGCCGTGCTGGATGGCGCGTCCGGCCTGTTTGCACGGGTGCTGGGCGAGAAGGCCGGCCACGCGCGCACCGCCAATTCGGTTGCGCAGCAGCCAGGCAACGCGGCAGTGATCCTGGTGGTGATCGCGCAGTTGAAAGGCGTCTGACGCCGCTCAGTCCGCTAGCTTGTCGACCAGGAAATCGACGAACGCCCGCACGCGGCGCGATATGTGCCGGGCATGCGGGTACAACAACACGAACGGCCGGGTGCTGCCGCCATGTTGCTGCAGCACCTCGGTCAGCCTGCCCGCGCGCAGATCGTCTTCGACCACGAAGCGATACGTCTGAAAGAGGCCGGCGCCCGCACGGGCCAGCGTCACGCCGCCCAGTACATCCTCGGCCGTGCCATAGGCGCCGTCGGTCACGATGTCGACCGCTTCGCCCTCCACCTGAAATGTCCACGGAATGCGCCGCCCGCTGCTAGGCCGGTCGAACTGGATGCAGTCGTGCGCAGCCAGATCCTCCAGCGTTTGCGGCGTGCCGCGCCGGCGCAGGTATTCCGGCGCGCCGACCACCACCAGTTCCGCGTCCTCCAGCTTGCGCGCGATCAGCGCCGAGTCGTCGGGCGCGCGCCCGCGCACCGACAGGTCATAACCGTCATCGGCGAAATCGACATTGCGGTTGCTGATGTGCACGTGCACGTCCACGTTGGGATACTTGTCGCGAAATGCGGGCAGCAGCGGCAGAACGCGGTAATGCGCATAGGGCGTCGGCAGGCTGATGCGCAGCCGCCCGGCCGCGCCCTGCCCGCCCACCTGGCGTTCGGCGTCGACCAATTGCGCAATGGCGGGGCGCACCTGCTCGAAGTAGGCACGCCCTTCGTCGCTCAACCGGATATGCCGCGTGCTGCGCACGAACAGCCGAATGCCCAGCCGCGCCTCCAGCCGCGAGACGCTGCGGCTGACGGCTGCCGGCGTGACGCCCGCAGCATTGGCGGCGGCCGTGAAACTGCTGAGTTCCGCAGCCAGGCAGAACATCTCGATGCTGCCCAGCTGCAGGTCGTCAAAGTGGCGCGTCATGCGGGCTCCTGCGGTGAAATCCGGCCGGGGCAACCATCAGGCCGCCCCCGCCGGTCAGCACCCCAACACATCGATGATGCGCTGGGCGATGTACTGGCCGTGAGTTTCCAGCGCGAAGTGGCCGGTGTCCAGCAGTTCAACCACGGCATCCGGGTTGTCGCGGCGATAGGCCTCGGCGCCCGGCGGAATGAAGAATGGATCGTTGCGGCCCCAGATCGCCAGCGTGGGCACCTGGGCCTGACGAAAGAACGCCTGGAAGGCGGGGTATTGCGTCAGGTTGTTCGCATAGTCCAGGAACAGGTCAAGCTGAATATCCTTGTTGCCCGGCCGTTCAAGCAGGGCCGCGTCCAGCGTATAGCCTTCGGGCGCGACGCTGTCCGGGTCAGCCACACCGTGCACATACTGCCACTTGGTGCCTTCGAAGTTCAGGATGGCATCGTGAATGGTCTGGCGGTTTGCGGGCGACGGGTCGTTCCAATAGGCGCGGATGGGGGCCCACGCGTCGCCCAGGCCGTCGAGGTACGCGTTGCCGTTCTGCGAAACCAGACCGGTCACCCGCTCGGGGTGCGCCACCGCCAGCCGCAAGCCGGTCGGCGCGCCGTAGTCGAAGAAATACATCGCGTAGCGGGTCAGCCCCAGTTCGTCGACAAACGCTTCCAGCGACTTGGCCAGGTTGTCGAAGGTGTAGCGGTAGCCGCGCTCGGCCGGAACCTCGGTAAAGCCGAATCCGGGCAGATCGGGCGCGATGACGCGAAAGTGTTGGGCAAGTTGCGGGATGACGTTGCGGAACTGATGCGAAGACGTGGGAAAGCCGTGCAGCAGCAAAAGCACGGGCGCCTGCGGGTCGCCGGCTTCGCGATAGAAGAAGCGCAGGCCGTCGGCTTGCGCATGGCGGTAATGGACGGTGTTGTCGGGCTGGGCGGTCATGAGGATCTCCGGTATTCGGGCAGGGAATGACGATGGGATTTCGAAGCTTCACGGCACAGTCTACGCATTTTACGTAACCTGTCAACAGCCCGTTTGCTGGTTACTCAACATCGAATCGGCGTGTGATGCGGTGCTGGAATGTGGCGGTGCGGGCCGCCCGGCTCCCACATCAACCCGACGCCAACAATGAAAAAGCCCGGCATAAGCCGGGCTGAGAACCATCGATCGTTGTCATTTCGCCTTGGCACTGGCGTCCGCCGCCTCGCGCTGCCGGAACGCCGCCACCTTGTGCCGGTTGCCGCACAGCGCCATGCTGCACCACCGCCGCTTGTGCGACCGCGTCCTGTCGTAGAACCACAGCGAGCACGCATCGCTTTCGCACTTGCGCACCAATCCAAAATCGCCATGCGCGAGCAGGTCGGCCGCCGCCTCGGCCACCGGCAACAACCACTGTGCTGCGGTTTGCGAGGGATAACGGCGCGACACCACCAGGCTGCCTTCGTCTGCCGGCGCAAGCTCGAGGTGGCTGCCACCCGCCGCCAGAGCGCGATTCAGCGCGGAAAGCGCCAGCGGCGCGTGCGCCTTGCGCTGGGCGACCAATTCCCGGAGGGTTTCGCGCAGGCCGCGCGCGCTTTCCAGCAGACCGGCCGGCGCGGGGCCCTGCGCGGCGGCGAATCCCGCCAGCGCCAGCCAGCCCGCCACGTCCGCGTCCGATTGCCATCGGTCGACCGGGCCGGCGCTACTCTGCTCGACGGTGTTGATCAGATCCAGGGCGACGTGGTCGCCCAGTTGACGGAATTCGGGTGCGTGGCTGGTGTTCATGGTGATCTCCGGCGCCAGTGTAACCCTCAAAAATAAACAATAAAAGTTACACGATCATGAGGGGCATTACGCCCCCCATCACGCATGGTCATCCCGTCCCGCTCAGGCACGGGCTTCCGGCAGCGGGATGTACTCGGTCTCATCGCCAGGCACGATCTGATCGAACCGCGTGCGCTGCCAATCCTGCTTGGCCTGCTCGATGCGGTCCTTGCTGCTGGACACGAAGTTCCACCACACGAAGCGCGGGCCGTCGAGCGGCTCGCCGCCCAGCACCGCGAACCGCGCGGCCGTCCTGGCGCGGATCTGCACCGGCTTGCCCGGGGCGAACACGACCAGGCGCCCGCTTTCGTACGTCTGGCCGTCGATTTCGACCTCGCCCTGCGCCAGATAGGCGGCGCGCTCTTCGTGTTCGGCCGGCAGCACCGTGGTCGCGCCTGCCTGCAGTTGCAGGTCGCCATAGAACAGGGGCGACAGCGTCTTGACCGAGGAGGTCTTGCCGAACAGCGAACCGGCCACGACCTGGGCGCGCACGCCCTCGCCTTCGATCACCGGCTGCGCGTCCAGCCCGTAGTGCGTGAACCCCGGATCGGTCTCTTCGTGCGCCTTGGGCAGCCCGACCCAGATCTGCAGGCCACAGAGGCGCTGCGGCGCAAGCCGGCTTTCCGGCGACGAACGTTCGGAATGGACGATGCCCCGACCGGCGGTCATCCAGTTCACTTCGCCCGGCAGAATGGTCTGCGTGTGACCCGCGCCGTCGCGGTGGACCATGGAACCTTCGTACAGGTACGTCACGGTGGACAGGCCGATGTGCGGATGGGGACGCACGTCGATGCCGGCGCCGACGTCGAAGTCCGCCGGTCCCATCTGGTCCAGGAAGACGAACGGACCGACGCTGCGGCGCTGCATGGAAGGAATGGCGCGGCGGACGGAAAACCCGCCCAAGTCGCTGGTGCGCGGCACCACAACGGTTTCGATCTGGCTTTCGCCGGCTTGGGACAGGGTCGACATGGTGCAATGCTCCGCAATGGGTAGGCCTGGGGCCATCTTAATGGCCTCGCGGCCGGTATTGTGTGAAACCGGGCGGATTGCAGGATCCGCCCGGCTGTTGGCGTCAGGCCAGGTCGAAGACCAGCACTTCGGCGTCCTTGCCGCCCGACACCTCGACGCTGGCGGCGTCGGTGATCGCCACGGCGTCGCCGGCATTCAGCGCGGCGCCGTTGACCGTCACGCTGCCGCGGGCCACGTGAACCCAGGCGCGGCGGCCGGCAGCCAGCGGCAGCGAGGCCGACTCGTCGCCGTCGAACAGACCGGCGTACAGACGGGCGTCCTGATGGATCGTCATCGATCCGTCTGCGCCGTCGCCCGTCACCAGGGCTTGCAGACGGCCGCGCTTTTGCTCATCGCTGAAGGCGCGCTCTTCGTATTCCGGCGCGATGCCGGTCACGTTCGGCTCGATCCAGATCTGCAGCATGTGCGTTTCGGCATCGGGGCGGGGGTTGAACTCGGAGTGCATCACGCCGCGGCCGGCGCTCATGCGCTGGACGTTGCCCGGCTGGATTTCCGAACCGCTGCCCATGCTGTCCTTGTGGGCGATGGCGCCGTCCAGCACGTAGGTGATGATCTCCATGTCCCGGTGGCCGTGCGTGCCGAAGCCGCGGCCGGCCGCGATGCGGTCGTCGTTGATGACACGCAGCGCGCCGAAGCCCATGTGAGCCGGGTCGTAGTAGTTGGCAAAGGAGAAGGTGTGGAACGAATCAAGCCATCCGTGGTTGGCATGACCCCGTTCTGCAGCGCGGCGAATCGTAAGCATCTTGAACTCCTGTTTCAATAATATGAATGATCAGGGGGTGCATCCTGGCTGGCTTTGCGCCTTGCCGTTTGTCTGCATCCCCGGCATGAGTGGTATTCTGCGCGCCTTGCCCCTCGGTTTTGGCGCTATATTTTGATGACTTCGTTCAAATTATTTGAATACCCACATTTCGCGCTCTGACATGCAGCCCATCACCCCGGAACTTCTTGTCCTTGTCGACGCGATCGCACGCCACGGCAGCTTTGCCAAGGCGGCGCGCGAACTGGGCAAGGTGCCCTCCGCCGTCACCTACTCCATCCGCAAGCTCGAAGACGGCTTGGACGTGCTGCTGTTCGACCGCTCGGGGCACCGCGCGCTGCTGACCCCGGCGGGCGAAGCGCTGCTCAAGGATGGGCGGCATCTGTTGCAATCGCTGGACGAGCTGGCCAGCCGGGTCAAGCGCATCGCCACGGGCTGGGAAGTGCAGTTGCGCATCGCCGTCAGCGCGGTGATTCCATGGCGGCCCATCTACGACCTGATCGACGAATTCCATGCGGTGAGCAGCGCCACGACGCTGCGCTTTAGCACGGAAGTGCTGAGCGGCAACTGGGATGCCTTGACCTCCGGCCGCGCCGACCTGGTGATCGGCGCGGGCGCGGCGGGCGAACCCACGGGCCCGTATCGTTCACAAGCGATCGGCGTGATGCAATTCGGATTCTGTGTGGCGGCGAATCACCCGCTGGCCTCATTGCCGCAGCCGCTCAGCCGCGCGGACATCACGCGTTACTGCGCCTTGGTGATTGCCGATACCTCGCGCAACCTGCCCGTGCAGTCGCGCGGCATCCTGTCGGAGCAGCCGACGCTGGTGATGCCGTCGATGCAGGCCAAGATCGACGCGCAGGTGCGCGGCCTGGGTTGCGGCTATCTGCCGCTGACGCTGGCCGCGCCTTACCTTGCGCAAGGGTTGCTGGTGGTGTGCGAAACGGATGAAGGCATGTCCCTGACGGAACACGTGGCGTACGCGTGGCGGGCGGAGCCGCCCGGCGAGGCCATGAAGTGGTGGCTGCAGAAACTGAAGTCGCCGCGCCTGTGCGAAAGCCTGCTCGGCTTGTAGGCCGGCCCGAGCCCACATGCGCTCGGGTCCGGCATCCGGAACCGGCCCACTGCCGGGCCGGCGCCGGATCGGTTACTCGTCTTCGATACCCAGCTCGCGCAGCTTGCGCGTGATGGTGTTGCGGCCGATCCCCAGGCGCGAGGCTGCTTCCACGCGACGGCCCCGGCTGGCATCCAGCGCGCTTTGCAGCAGGATCTTCTCGAACTGGCGCGTCAGTGTCGCCATGACTGCGGGTTCGCCGCGCTCAAGCCGGTACTGCGCATCGCGCAGCAGCGCATCCTGCCAATTGCGCGGCGCGCCGTCCTCAGCCGGTTCCGCGGCGTAGGCGCCCGACTGCACCACCGTACCCACGCCCGCCGTCGGCGTCGCGGGCCGCATGGGCGCGGATCCGGGCTGCGGCTGATGTTCCATGGCCCGGATTTCAGGCGGCAGGTCGATACGATCCACCGTCTGGCCCGGCGCCATCACCGTCAGCCAGTGGCAGAAGTTTTCCAGCTGGCGCACGTTGCCCGGGAAGTCGAACTTGGTCAGCACGGCCAGCGCCTCGGGCGTCAGCCGCTTGACCGGCACGCCCAGCGTGCGCGCACTGGCGGTCAGGAAGTGCTGGGCCAGCGCGGGAATATCCTCGACCCGCTCGCGCAGCGGCGGCAGCCGCAGGCGGATCACGTTCAGGCGGTGAAACAGGTCTTCGCGGAAGAGGCCCTGCTCGACCCGCTGCTCCAGCGGCTGGTGCGTGGCGGCCACGATGCGCACGTCCACGCGCACGGGCTGCGCGCCGCCGACACGGTAGAAGCTGCCCTCGGCCAGCACGCGCAACAGACGCGTCTGCAACTCGATCGGCATGTCGCCGATTTCGTCCAGGAACAGCGTGCCGCCATGCGCCTCTTCGAAGCGGCCGCGGCGCAGGTTATTGGCGCCCGTGAATGCGCCGCGCTCGTGGCCGAACAGTTCGGCCTCCAGCAGGTCGCGCGGAATGGCCGCGGCGTTCAGCGCCACGAACGGGCCGCTGGCGCGCACGCCGTGGCCGTGCAGCGCGCGGGCCACCAGTTCCTTGCCGGTGCCGGACTCGCCGGTGATCAGGACGGTGACCTTGGACTGCGCCAGCCGGCCGATCGCGCGAAAGACTTCCTGCATGGCGGTGGACGACGATTGCGTCATCATCCAGCGCTCGTTGTTCTGCGCCGCTTCGCCCTGCCCGTCCGGGCTTTCGGGTTGCGCCGATTCCTGCATGGCGCGCTGGATCAGCGCGACGGCCTCGTTCACGTCGAACGGCTTGGCCAGGTAATCGAACGCACCGCCCTGGAAGGCGGACACGGTGCTGTCCAGATCGGCAAACGCGGTCATCACGATGACCGGCAGGCCAGGATGCCGCTCCTTCAGTTGGCGCAACAGCTCAAGGCCGTTGCCGCCGGGCATGCGGATATCCGACACCAGCGCCACGGGCGTCTCACGCGAAAGCGCCTCGAGCACGTCGGCCGATTGGGAAAAACTGCGGGTGGTGACGCCAGCGCGGGCCAGGGCCTTTTCGAGGACCCAGCGGATGGCCTGGTCGTCGTCGACGATCCATACGGGTTTCATCAGTTTGCGGGCTCCATCGGGAGGACCAGGCGAAACTCGGTGCGCCCCGGTCGGGATTCAAATTCGATGATGCCGCCGTGCTGTTGCACGAAGTCCTGCGCCAGGCTCAAGCCCAGGCCGGTACCGCCAGCCCTGGCCGTGACCAGCGGGTGGAAGATGCGGTCACGGATGTGGTCCGGCACGCCCGGACCGTTGTCGATGATGGACAGCACGAGCGCCAGGCGGTGCTGCCGGTGCGCCAGCATGACCTGCCGCGCTACGCGGGTGCGCAGGGTCACCACGCCGGGTTCGGTCTGCGGGCCTTGCGGGCGCGCCACCAGTTCCTGCGCGGCGTTGCGCGCCACGTTGAGCACGGCCTGCATCAGGCGGGCGGCGTCGCCCTTCAGGTCCGGCACCGAGGCGTCGTAGTCGCGCTGGATCGTGACGTCGTTGCGGAACTCGGCCTGGATCAGCGCGCAGACGCGCTCGCAGATTTCATGGATGTTCACCGGCCGCGCATTGAGCGGCACACGTTGCGGGCCGCTCAGGCGGTCCACCAGCGCCTGCAGGCGGTCGGCTTCGGAAATGATGACCTGGGTGTATTCGGCCAGGGCTGCGCTGGGCAGCTCGGCTTCCAGCAGTTGCGCGGCGCCGCGCAGCCCGCCCAGGGGATTCTTGACTTCATGCGCCAGGTTGCGCAGCAGTTCGCGGTGGGCTTCGATCTCGTCCACCAGCCGGTGGTTGCGGTCGGCCAGCACGCGCTGCTCGATTTCGCGGGTCTCGATCAGCACCGGCCAACGCTGGCCGGTCAGTCCCACGGTGGTTACGGCGACTTCCACGGATTCGGCGGCGCGGCGCAACGAGGCCAGTTGCCTCACGTCGGCGTACCTGCCGCCCGCGGCGCGGTCGATGGATGACTGGATATTCTCGGGGTTGTCGAACAGGGTGGCGGCGGAATGCCCGCCCAGTTGCTTGCGCGAGCGGCCGAACAGGTCCTCGGCGGCGGCGTTGGCGTATTCGATGTGGCCGCGCTCGTTGACCAGGAAGACTGACGTGGCTAGCAGATCGAGAGCTTCAACATTCATTTTCAACGTACCCGAATGGACAGGGGAAAGCGGAACGCGTCCGCGACGGGCGCGCCAACCCGGCGCCCTGCCCGCCGGCGCGGGCCGGGCGGGCAATTCGTCGGGCGGCTACCTGGTGGTGCGCGTGGTGTGTAAGCCGTGCTTCTGCCTACCTCATCGCGCTCCCCCCAGCCACGGCCTCAAACCATCAGAGGCTGTAGTACATGTCGAATTCGACCGGGTGCGTCGTCATGCGCAGACGCGTCACATCGGCCATCTTCAGGTCGATGTAGGCGTTGATCATGTCGTTGCTGAACACGCCGCCACGGGTCAGGAACTCGCGATCCTTGTCCAGGGATTCCAGCGCTTCTTCCAGCGAGGCGCAGACGGTCGGGATCTTCGCGTCTTCTTCCGGCGGCAGGTCGTACAGGTTCTTGTCGGCCGGATCGCCCGGGTGGATCTTGTTCTGGACGCCGTCCAGGCCGGCCATCATCAGGGCCGAGAAAGCCAGGTACGGGTTGGCCAGCGGGTCCGGGAAGCGCGCTTCGACGCGGCGGCCCTTCGGGTTGCCGACGTACGGAATGCGGATCGAAGCCGAACGGTTGCGGGCCGAGTAGGCCAGCTTCACGGGCGCTTCGAAGTGCGGGACCAGACGCTTGTACGAGTTCGTGCCCGGGTTGGTGATGGCGTTCAGGGCCTTGGCGTGCTTGATGATGCCGCCGATGTAGTACAGGGCGAATTCGGACAGGCCGGCGTAGCCGTTGCCCGCGAACAGGTTCTGGCCGTCCTTCCAGATGGACTGGTGGACGTGCATGCCGGAGCCGTTGTCGCCAACGATGGGCTTGGGCATGAACGTGGCGGTCTTGCCGTAGGCATGGGCCACGTTGTGCACGACGTACTTGACGATCTGGGTCCAGTCAGCGCGCTGCACGAGCGTGCTGAACTTGGTGCCGATTTCGAGCTGGCCGGGAGCAGCCACTTCGTGGTGGTGCACTTCAACCGGCACGCCCATCTGTTCCATCAGCAGGCACATTTCCGAACGCATGTCCTGGAACGAATCGACCGGCGGAACGGGAAAGTAGCCGCCCTTCACGCCCGGACGGTGGCCGGTGTTGCCGCCTTCGAATTCCAGGCCAGTCGACCACGGGGCTTCTTCGGACTTGATCTTGACGAACGTGCCCGACATGTCGGTGTTCCAGGTCACGCCGTCGAACACGAAGAATTCGGGTTCCGGACCGAAGTAGGCGGTGTCGCCCAGGCCGGAGGACTTCAGGTAGGCTTCAGCGCGCTTGGCCAGCGAGCGCGGGTCGCGGTCATAGCCCTTCAGGTCCGACGGTTCGACCACGTCGCACGACAGGATCAGGGTCGGCTCTTCGCGGAACGGATCCAGGTTGGCAGTGGCGCAGTCGGGGATGAGGAGCATGTCGGAGGCTTCGATGCCCTTCCAGCCCGGGATCGACGAACCGTCGAAAGCCTGCCCGCTTTCCAGCTTGTCTTCATCGATAGCGGTGGTGGGCACGGAAACGTGGTGCTCACGGCCAACCGTATCGGTAAAGCGGAAATCCACGAATTTCACTTCGTTATCGGCGATCTGTTTCAGGACGTCTTTCGGGCTTGCCATGTCATCTCCATTAGATAAAAGGGTCGAGGGCTTTGCCCGTCGACTGGCATAAAAGAGGGAAGCAATAAGCGTGCCAGGTTTAGCCCCGGTATTCCCGGGGGGAGGCACGTCAGTCTTGGGGCAATGTAGCACCATCGTGGTGCAAAAGATGGGGCATGATCGCCCCATCTTGGTGCTTGCACCTTACAGGAACATTTCCTGAAGGTCATTGAGGAAGCGCCAGCCCAAAGGCGTCGCGCGCAGGCGCGTGGGATCGGCGTCGAGCAGGCCCCGTTTCGAGGCTGCCTCCAATTGGTGCGCAATGACGGCAAGCGACAAACCGGTGCGTTCGTTGAACGTCGTGGCGGCCACGCCGTCCTTCAGGCGCAGGGCGTTGAGCATGAACTCGAACGGCAGTTCGTCCGGTCCGACCTGCCGGCTCTCGGCCAGATGGCTGCCGTCGCGCGCCATGGCGGCCTGCATCCACGAATCCGGACTGCGCAGCCGCGCTTCGCGCATGATGCGGTCATGAAACGAGAGCTTGCCGTGCGCGCCGGGGCCGATGCCCAGGTAGTCTCCGAACTCCCAGTAATTCATGTTGTGGCGGCAGCGGGCGCCCGGTTTGGCGTAGGCCGATACCTCGTAGCGCGCAAGTCCCGCCGCCGCCAGCTCGGCTTCCACCGCGTCCTGCATGGCGGCGCTCGTGTCGTCGTCCGGCAAGTCTTCAGGCGGAAACTTCGCGAAGACCGTGTTCGGCTCCATCGTCAGGTGATACAGCGACAGGTGCTCGGTGCCGAACGAAATCGCCTGCCGCAGATCGGCCGTACAGGCCTCCAGCGTCTGGCCGGGCAAGGCGAACATCATGTCTAGATTGACCCGGGCCGCCGCCTGCTGCGCCATTTCGATGGCCGCGCGCGCCTGGTTGGCATCGTGAATGCGGCCCAGCTTCTTCAACTGCACATCGTCAAAGCTCTGGATGCCCAGCGAGAACCGCGTGACGCCGCTGGCCGCATAGTCACGGAAGCGCCCCGCCTCGGCCGTGCCGGGGTTGGCTTCCATCGTGATTTCGGCATCAGGCCAGAGGTTCAGGTACGCCCGCAGCATTGCCAGCAGCTCGTCCAGACCGGCCGCCGACAACAGGCTGGGCGTGCCGCCGCCGATGAAGACGGAAATGACCTGCCTGCCCCAGATGGACGGCAGCGACTGCTCGAGGTCGCTGCGCAGCGCATCCAGATAGGCGCGTTCGGGAATCTCGCCCGGCGCGGCGTGCGAGTTGAAATCGCAGTACGGGCACTTGCGCACGCACCACGGCACGTGGACGTAGACCGACAGCGGCGGCAGGCTGGTCAGCGTGGCGCCTGCGGGAACAACGAGGCGCGACTTGGTCGCGCCCATATCGTTGCGGATGGGAATGGTGATGGACATGCGAAAAAATTCCTGGCGCCTTGGCGGCGCCGTGGTCAAGCGTGGCTCAGCTTGCTGAGCAGCTCGCG
This sequence comes from Achromobacter sp. UBA4530, assembly GCF_002388205.1. NCBI lineage: Bacteria > Pseudomonadati > Pseudomonadota > Betaproteobacteria > Burkholderiales > Alcaligenaceae > Achromobacter > Achromobacter sp. UBA4530. The sequence continues at coordinate 285,360 of NZ_DGMA01000007.1, forward strand.
CAGCGCCCGGGCGCGATGGCTGACCCGGTTCTTTTCGTCGGGATCCAGCGACGCGGCGGTCAGCGCCATGTCGGGCAGGTAGAAGTGCGGATCGTAGCCAAAGCCGTTGGCGCCTTCGGGCACGTCGATGATCTCGCCGTGCCACAGGCCTTCGCCGATCAGCGGACGCGGGTCGTTCTCGGAACGCACCAGCGCCAGGACCGCCACATACCAGGCGCTGCGGTCGGCGACGGACGCCAGGTTGCGCACCAGCAGTGCGTTGTTGGCTGCATCGGACTTTTCGCCGCCGTTCATCTTGGCATAGCGCGCTGAATACACGCCGGGCGCGCCGTCCAGCGCGGCGACGCACAGGCCCGAGTCGTCCGCCAGCGCGGGGAGCCCGGTCAGGCGGCTGGCATGGCGCGCCTTGGCCAGCGCGTTTTCCACGAACGTGACGTGCGGCTCTTCGGCTTCCGGCACGCCGAGGTCGCCCTGCGGCACCAGCTCGATGCCCAGCGGCGCGAACAAGGCGGAAAACTCGCGCAGCTTGCCGGCGTTATTGGACGCCAGGACAACACGGCGCAGGGAGTCGGGAATCTTGGGGGAAGTCATAGGCCGGATTGTATAGGGCGAGGCCGGCGGCGGGCGGGCATTCCACGATATTGGCGTGGGTACCACGTACGTGAGAATTCGTTGTTGACACGGATGTAACAGCGACTGAAGATTGCACGTCACGACATGGCGCAACAACGCAGACATATTTTGTTGTCAATATGACCGATCTTGTCACTGATCGTATCTCAATGCCCCGGCGATGAACTCCATTCACGCTTTGCCACGGCCCGCCGCGGCCCGCGCTCCGCTCAATCCTCCCGGCGGCGCGCCCGCGCACGCCAGCCTGGCTGGCATTCTGCGCGAAAGATTATTGCGGCCGCGCTTCCAGCCTGTGGTCGACCTGTCGCACAGCCGCATCTACGGCCACGAAAGCCTCATCCGCGGTCCCGCCGACACCCCCCTGCACTTTCCCGACGCCCTGTTCGCCGAAGCGCGACGCCAGGGGCTGCACCCGCAGCTCGAACTGGCCAGCTTCCGCGCGGGCGCACGCGGGTTCGAACAGAACGACGCTGCGGGCAAGCTGTTCCTGAACCTGTCCGGCTCCGCCCTGCTCCATTACTGGACCCTCTGGGGCCACGACATGCCCGGGCGGCTGCTCAAGGACTGCGCGCTGGAACCGACCAGCATCGTCGTCGAACTGACCGAGCAGGATCCGCTGTCGGACCGCATGGGCGAACTGCACAACGCCTTTGCCTGCCTGCGCGAGGCCGGCATGCGCATCGCGCTCGACGACTACGGCGTCGGTAATTCCAACCTGCAGCTCTGGGCCGAAACCCAGCCCGAGCTGGTCAAGATCGACCGCTATTTCTTTGACGGCATCGGCCACGACGAGCGCAAGCAGAACATGGTGCGCGCCATCCTGAAGGTGGCGCAGCACCTGGGCACGTCGGTCATCGCCGAAGGCATCGAAACCGCCGAGGACCTTGCCGTCGTGCGCGAGCTGGATATCCGCTACGCGCAGGGCTGGTTCCTGGGGATGCCCGACGAAACCCTGCTGACCGAACTGACCCCGCCCCTGCGCGACTCGCTGCGCTCGCGCACGTCGGCGCCGGTGTCGCAGCGCGCCGCCGGCGGCACGGCCGTCAGTCTGCGGGTCGAGGCTCCCGCCGCGCTCCTGACCAAGCACACCAACGACGACGTGCATCGCCTCTTCATCGAGCACAAGAACCTGCACGCCGTGGCGGTGGTCGACGCCGACAACCGGCCGGTCGGCATCATCAACCGGCGGGACTTCTCCGAACACTACGCGCAGCGCTACACGCGCGAGCTCTTCGGCCGCGACGCCTGCTCCACCTTCATGAACGCCGAGCCGGTGCTGGTGGACGTGAACGTGTCGATCGACCAGCTGAGCCACGTGCTGATTTCCGAAGACCAGCGCTACCTGATGGACGGGCTGATCATCACGCGCGACGGCCGCTATGACGGCCTGGCCACGGGCGAAACCCTGGTGCGCTCGGTGACCGAGATGCGTATCGAGGCGGCGCGCTACGCCAATCCGCTGACGTCCCTGCCCGGCAATATCCCCATCAGCCGGCACATTGCCACGCTGCTGGAAGACGCCGCGGACTTCACGATCTGCTACGGGGACCTGAACAACTTCAAGCCCTTCAACGACGTCTACGGCTACTGGCGCGGCGACGACATGATCATGCTGACCGCCGACGTCATCAAACGCCATTGCGACCCGCAGCGCGATTTCGTGGGGCATGTGGGCGGTGACGACTTTGTGGTGCTGCTGCGCAGTCCGGACTGGATGGCGCGCATCGAGCGCATCATTGCCGAGTTCAACGAAGGGGCCATGGCCCTGTATGACGAACAGGGCCGCCGCAACGGTGGCATCGAGGCCGAGGACCGTTACGGCGTGCCGCGCTTCTTTCCGTTCGTGACGCTGGGCGTGGGCGCCCTGACCGTCACGCCCTCGTTATGCGAGCGCATCCGCCCTGAGGACATCGCCTCGGCGGCTGCCCATGTCAAGCACAAGGTCAAGCACGGGAACCTGTCGCTCGTGGCCGAGCGCTACACGGGCGCCATCCTGCCGCAGCTCACCGGCTGAGGCTTCGCGCGCCGCCGCCTGCGCGCCCTGCGCAATCTGGAATTTGGCCACGGCCCGGCGCAGTCCCTGCGCCTGGGCTTCCAGCGCCGCCGCAGCGGCCGCCGTCTGTTCGACCATGGCGGCCGTTTCCTGCGTGGACCGCTCGATATCGGCCACCGCATCGTTCACCGAGGCAATGCCGGACGCCTGTTCGGCGGTGGCGCTGGAAATCTCGTTCACGATCTGCGTCACACGGTCCACGGATGCCACCATATCGCGCATGGTGTCGCCCGCCAGGTTCACGTGACGCACGCCCGCATCCACGCGCGCGGCCGAGTCTTCGATCAGGCCCTTTATCTCGCGCGCCGCCTGGGCGCTGCGCTGCGCGAGCGACCGCACCTCCCCCGCCACGACGGCAAAGCCCTTGCCCTGCTCGCCCGCGCGCGCCGCTTCCACGGCCGCGTTGAGCGCCAGGATGTTGGTCTGGAACGCAATGCTGTCCACCACACCCACGATCTCGCCGATGCGCCGCGCGCTGTCGGCGATGCCCTGCATGCTGTGCACCACTTCGTCGACGGCCTGGCCGCCGCGCTGCGCCAACTGCGTGGCGCTGACCGCTTGCCGGCTGGCCAGGTCCGCGTTGCCGGCGGTCATTTGCACGGTGTGCGCCAGCTGCGTCATGTTGGCCGACGCCTCCTGCAGCGAGCCCGCCTGCCGGGCCGCGCGGTCCGACATATCCGCGCCGCCGGCCGCGATTTCGCCGGCGCCGGTATGGATCTCTTCGACGCCCAGGCGCACCGACGCGACCGCGGTCGACAGCCCTGTTTGCATCCGGCGCATGGCCGAATACAGCACGCCGATCTCGTTGTCGCCGCGCTGCGTGATCGCGCCGGTCAGATCGCCGTCCGCGATGCGGTCAAAGTGCGCCCCCGCCTCGTTCAGCGGCCGCACGATGCTGCGGCGGAATCCCAGCCGGATCAGGATCGCCAGCACCAGGACGAAACCCAGCACGGCGGCCGCCACCACGATCACGCGCTCCAGGGTGCGGCTTGCGCCGGCCACCGCCTCCTGCCCGTGTTCGCGGGCGTAGGCTTGGTAGGCCTCGACCTGCTTCACATAGCCCGCGCCACTGGCGGGCAGCGCCTTGTCCGTCAGCCGGTTGACCTCGATGCCGTTCCAGCCCTGGATCGCCTTGCTCATCGGCGCAAGCGTCTGGTCCGCAAAGGCGGCATAGGCCGTCAGCACCTGGCCGAACAGCGGCGCGCCCTGGGCACTGTCGTCGGGGTTGGCGCGCAAGCGCGCCAGACTGGCGGCGGCCTGCTTGAGCAGCCCATCGGCCTGGGCCAGCGACGCGTTGCGCGCGTCTTCCAGCCCGCCTTCCATCGCCGTCTTGGCGTCGGTCAGCGCCGCGCGCGCCTGAAACAGCCGGCTGGTCATATCCGCGAGATCACTCGCCCTTTCGATGCTGCCCCGGCCCAGGGCCTCGATATCCGCGCGGTTGTCGCGCAAGACCGTGATACCCGCCGCCGCAGCGACAGCGAACAGCACGACGAACAACGCAAGAATGGCCGATAGCGCCGTCGTGACTCTCAGATTTTTCCGCATATCCATCCGTGTATAGCCTTGGCCGCCTTCGCGGCAGTGCCACGGATTATGGAGATGCAGTTTGGCAATTTCTTGACACAACCTTGGCGGAAACATGACGCACAGCGGTCATGAAGGTGCGCTTTTGCGTTCAGGAACCCCGTATTAATGATTCGTGAATTGGCACCTGGCCGCCCTTGCGGCACATTCGATCCTGTACCGAACCATTCCTTCACATAGAACAGTCAGCCACATGCACCAAGCCTCCCACGCCTACCAGGACATCCGCGAAGCCGTGCGCGACCTCTGCGCGCAATTCCCCTCCGAATATTTCCGCAAGGTCGACGAAGAGCGCGGCTATCCCGAGGACTTCGTCCGCGCTCTCACCGAAGCCGGCTGGCTGGCGGCGCTGATCCCGCAGGAATACGGCGGCTCGGGCCTGGGGCTGACCGAAGCCTCGGTCATCATGGAAGAAATCAACCGCAGCGGCGGCAACTCCGGCGCCTGCCACGGCCAGATGTACAACATGGGCACGCTGCTGCGCCACGGCTCCGAAGCCCAGAAGCGCGAATACCTGCCCCGCATCGCCGCCGGCGAACTGCGCCTGCAGTCGATGGGCGTCACCGAACCCACCACCGGCACCGACACCACCAAGATCAAGACCACCGCCGTCAAGCGCGGCGACCGCTATGTCATCAATGGGCAGAAGGTCTGGATCTCTCGTGTGCAGCATTCGGACCTGATGATTCTGCTGGCGCGCACCACGCCGCTGGATCAGGTCACGCGCAAGTCCGAAGGCATGTCGATCTTCCTGGTCGACCTGCACCACGCGGTCAAGCACGGCATGTCGATCCGCCCGATCCCCAACATGGTCAACCACGAGACCAACGAGCTCTTCTTCGACAACCTGGAAATCCCCGAAGAAAACCTGATCGGCGAAGAAGGCAAGGGTTTCAAGTACATCCTGGATGGCCTGAACGCCGAGCGCACGCTGATCGCCGCCGAGTGCATCGGCGACGGCTACTGGTTTGTCGACAAGGTCACCGCCTACGCCAAGGAACGCGTGGTGTTCGGCCGCCCCATCGGCCAGAACCAGGGCGTGCAGTTCCCCATTGCGCGCGCGCACATCAACGTCGAAGCGGCCAGCCTGATGCGCTACGAGGCCTGCCGGCTGTTCGATGCCCACGAGCCCTGCGGCGCCCAGGCCAACATGGCCAAGCTGCTGGCGGCGGACGCATCCTGGGAAGCCGCCAACGCCTGCCTGCAGTTCCATGGCGGTTTTGGCTTTGCCAATGAATACGACGTCGAACGCAAGTTCCGCGAGACGCGCCTTTACCAGGTGGCGCCCATCTCGACCAACCTGATCCTGTCGTACGTCGCCGAACACATCCTGGGCCTGCCCCGCTCCTTCTGACACGCCATCTTCCGACATGACCGCAGACAAAGATACCCCGCACCTGAGCGCCGAACTCGCGGCCTTTGCCGCCAACCTGCGCTACGAAGACATTCCCGCCCCGGTGCTGCGCCGCGCCGAAGACCTGCTGCTCGATTGCCTGGCCTCCATCCTGGCCGGCGCGTCGGCCCGCGCGGTCCAGGCGATCGACCGCTATGCCGCCGCGATGGGGCCGGCGGATGGTCCCAGTGAAGTCCTGATCACCCGCCGCCGCACCACGCCGCTCTTTGCCGCCATGGTCAACGCGGCCGCCGCGCACGTGGTCGAACAGGACGACGTGCACAACGGCTCGGTCTTTCACCCGGCGGCCGTGGTGTTTCCGCCTGCCCTGGCCGTGGCGCAGGCGCTGGGCTCCTCGGGCCGCGATCTGCTCACCGCCGCCGTGGCCGGCTACGAGGTCGGCATTCGCGTCGGCGAGTTCCTGGGCCGCTCGCACTACAAGATCTTCCACACGACCGGCACGGCTGGCACGCTGGCCGCCGCAGTCACCACCGGCCGGCTGCTGGGCCTGTCCCCTGAACAGATGCTGCACGCGCTGGGCTCGGCCGGCACGCAGGCCGCGGGGCTGTGGGAATTCCTGCGCGACGCCGCTGATTCCAAGCAATTGCACACCGCCAAGGCGGCCGCGGACGGCATCACCGCGGCCTACCTGGCGCGCGAAGGGTTCACCGGCGCACGCCACATCCTGGAAGGCCCGCAGGGCATGGCGGCCGGCATGTCCACCGACGCCGACCCCAGCCGCCTGTGCGACCGCCTGGGACAGCGCTGGGCGCTGGCCGAAACCTCGTTCAAGTTCCATGCCTCGTGCCGCCACACGCATCCGGCCGCCGACGCGCTGCAGCAGGCGCTGCGCGACAACCACCTTACCGAGGACGACGTCGAACGCGTCGTGGCGCACGTCCACCAGGGCGCCATCGACGTTCTTGGTCCGGTTGTGAATCCGCAGACCGTCCACCAGTCCAAGTTTTCGATGGGCACGGTGCTGGCGCTGATCGCGCGACAAGGCCGCGCCGGTCTGGCGGAATTTGACGCGGGCCTCGACGACCCGGGCGTCGCCGCCTTCCGCGGGAAAGTGGAAATGGCGCTCGACCCCGAAGTCGACGGCGCCTACCCGCAACGTTGGATCGGCAAGGTCACGGTGTACACCCGCGACGGCCGCGTGCTGCATGGCCGCGTCGACGAACCCAAGGGCGACCCCGGCAACACGCTCAGCCGTCCGGAAATCGAGGACAAGACGCTCAGCCTGGGCCGGTACGCCGATGCGGCGACGGAACAGGAACTGCGTGGCTTGATCGCGACGATTTGGGGGCTTGAAAAAGTGGGCAAGGTGGAGGCGCTGTTGCCGAAGTAATTCGCGAATGCCTCAAACTCAGGCACAAACAAAGCCGCATCTGCGGCTTTGTTTGCGTTGTGGCTACGCTGCAAGTGTCTGCGGCAGAAGTCTGACACCGGGTTCGCACGACGGACCCGGCGCCACACAGCTCACGCCAGCGCGGCGCGCTGGGCCTTCACCAGGTTGGCAATCCCGTTTTCCGCCAGCACCAGCATCGTGTCCAGCTCAGCCCGCGTGAACGTCGCGCCCTCGCCCGTGCCCTGCACTTCCACGAATGCGCCGCTGCCCGTCATGATGACGTTCACGTCGGCGTCGCAGGCCGAATCTTCCGGGTAGTCCAGATCCAGCACCGCCTGGCCGTTGACCAGGCCCACCGACACCGCGGCGACGGCGTCGCGGATCGGATTGGTGGCCAGATCGCCACGCTTCATCAGCAGCCCGACCGCGTCAGCCGCCGCGACCCAGGCGCCCGTGATGCTGGCGCAGCGCGTGCCGCCGTCGGCCTGCAGCACGTCGCAATCAAGGTGCAGCGTGCGTTCGCCCAGCGCCTTCATGTCGAACACCGCGCGCAGACTGCGTCCGATCAGGCGCTGGATCTCCTGCGTGCGGCCGCTCTGCTTGCCGCGCGCGGCCTCGCGATCGCCGCGCGTGTGCGTGGCCCGCGGCAACATGCCGTATTCAGCCGTTACCCAGCCTTCGCCCTTGCCCTTCAGAAAAGGCGGTACCTTGTCCAGGACGCTTGCCGTGCAAAGCACATGGGTGTCGCCCGCCTTCACCAGCACGGAGCCTTCGGCGTATCGCGTAAAGCCACGCTCCAGGCTGAACGGACGCAATTGGTCGGCGGCGCGGCCCGACGGCCGGACATTCGTGGGGATGGTGGTCACAACTGGCTCCAGACTTGGCTTAGATTCGCGGCATTGTACGGGCAGGCGTCACAAGACAATCTCGCTTGGAGTATCCTGCCGCGATGTATCCGGTTGAAAACACAGACCCGCTGCCCAGGACCTGGGCGCCGCGGGCCCCGGCGCAACCGGCTCCTATTCCAAGAATCACCAGGACACGCACACCATGATCCGCAGCATGACCGCCTTCGGCAACGCCCGAGCAGACTTAGAACAAGGCACTCTTGCCATAGAACTGCGCAGCGTCAACAGCCGCTTTCTCGACCTGTATTTCCGTCTTCCCGACGAACTGCGCCACGTGGAAACGCCCCTGCGCGAGCTGCTGACCACCAACCTGGCCCGCGGCAAGGTCGAAATCCGCGTGTCCTTCACCCGTGCGGCCAACGCCGACTTGTCCAAGCTGGATCCCGCCTGGCTCGACAGCCTGGCCGAACAGCTGCAGGCCGCGCGCCGCATCATTCCGGACATCGCATCCCCGCGTCTGGCCGAACTGTTCAACTGGCCCGGCCAGCGCGGCAACGACGCCCTGGACCCGCAGATCTGGGGCGCCGCATGCCTGCAGGCCGCGCAGCAGGCCCTGACACAGCTTCAGGAAGGCCGCGAGCGCGAAGGCGAACGCCTGGCCGGCATGATGCGCGAATGCGCCGATGGCGTCGCGCGCGTCGTGGACATCGTGCAGGCGCATCTGCCGCAACTGCTGGCTGACCACCGCGAGCGCCAGGCCGCCAAGCTGCGCGAAAGCGTCGAATCCGCATTCCCCGGCGGATTCACGCACATTTCCGGCGCGGAACTGTCCGAACGCCTGTCGCAGGAAGCCAACCTCTTTGCCCTGCGCATCGACGTGGCCGAAGAACTGTCCCGCCTGCGTTCGCACCTGGAAGAACTGCGTCACCTGCTGTCCGACGGCGGCGGCAAGCCCGCGGCCGGCAAGAAGAACGCCGGCAGCGCGGGCAAGCGCCTGGATTTCCTGTTCCAGGAAATGAACCGCGAAGCCAACACGCTGGGTTCCAAGGCCGGCAGCATGGAAGTCACCCGCGCCGCCATGGACCTGAAGCTGCTGATCGAGCAGATGCGCGAGCAGGCGCAGAACATCGAGTAAGGGGCGCGGCGCCCGCGGGGGTTGCTACCCCCGCCTGGCGGCCACCCTGTTAGCGGCTCTCGCCCGTCGCCGGCTCGCCCCGCAGGGCCGAATCCAGGTATTCGCTACGGGCGCGCGCGTCCGGAAAACGCATGTCGCGGTAGCTGACGAAGCGCGATCCGCGCGTCAGGCGGTAGCCGGCCCAGATCAGCAGGAAGAGCGGAATGCCGATGTAGGTGGCGACCACGCCGCCCCACTGGATCTTGTCCTCCAGGAACGCCTGGTAGTTCTGACCCAAGGTGATGATCAGGCACAGCACGAACGCGAAGATCGGACCGAAGGGGAAGAACGGGGACACATACGGCAGATCCGCCAGGCTGTTGCCCTGCTTCACGTAACCCCGCCGGAACCGGTAATGGCTGATGGCAATGCCCAGCCACGCAATGAACCCAGTCATCCCCGACGTATTGAGCAACCAGATATAGACGTCGTTGGGACTGAAGAGGAAGGTGAAAAAGCACAGCGCCGCGACGACGGTGGTGGCCAGCAGCGCCCACAGGGGCACGCCGCTACGTGAAATCCGGCCGAAGATCCGCGGCGCCTTGCCTTCGCGCGCCAGGCTGTAGAGCATGCGCGTGGCCGCATACATGCCCGAATTGCCGGCGGACAGCACCGACGTCAGCACCACGGCGTTCATCACGGAGGCCGCACCCAACAGTCCCGCGCGTTCGAAGATCAGCGCGAACGGGCTGACGCTGATGTCCTCGACATCGTTGCGCAGCAGGTGCGGGTCGGTATAGGGAATCAAGAGGCCGATGACCAGGATCGCCGCCACGTAGAACAGCAGAATGCGCCAGAACACCTGGCGCACCGCGCGCGGCAGATTGCGGGCCGGATCCTTGGACTCTCCTGCGGCAATGCCGATCAGTTCGGTGCCCTGGAACGAAAATCCCACCACCATCGCCACGCCGATCAGCGCGGCAAAGCCGCCTGCGAAGGGCGCGTCGCCCACCGTCCAGTTGGCCAACCCGCCCGTCTCGCCACCGCGGATGATGCCCAGCAGCATCATCACGCCCATGGTGACGAAGGCCAGCACCGCAATCACCTTGATCAGCGCAAACCAGAATTCGGCCTCGCCGAACCCTCGGGCGGACATCGCGTTCAGTCCGAAAGTGATGGCCAGGAACAGCGCGCTCCAATAGAAGCCGGGCACGTCGGGAAACCAGTACGCCATGACGAGCTGCGCCGCGACCAGGTCGACCGCCACCGTCACCGCCCAGTTGTACCAATAGTTCCAACCGAGCGCGAAGCCGAAGCCGTCTTCGACATAGCGCGCGCCGTAGGTCGAGAACGAGCCGGACACCGGCATGGCGGCCGCCAGTTCGCCCAGGCTGGTCATCAGGAAATAGACCATGATGCCGATCAGCACATAGCCCAGCAGCGCACCGCCGGGGCCGGCCTTGGCGATGGTCGCGCCCGACGCCACGAAGAGTCCGGTGCCGATGGACCCGCCGACCGCGATCATGGTCAGGTGGCGCGCCGACAGCGTGCGCCGCAATTCGGACGGCCTGTCCGCCTGCGCGTTGCGCGTGCCGCCTGAGCGACGGTCATCGTGTTCCGATGGTGCCAAAATGCGTTCCTTCACGTCTGGATGGCGCTCGCGCAATACGCTGCGAACGCCCTGGGATTACCGAGCAACGCGCGAGAATAGCGCAATCGGCCCCGACATGAAAAATGGCCGGGAGCTGGGGACGGATTCGCCCCGGAGGCCTCCCGGCAGCGGCCATCTTATTGAAACGCCGTTTCCATGAACGTGCGCAGCTTGCGCGAATGCAGCCGCTCCGGCGGCATGTCGCGCAGCCGCTCCAGCGCCCGGATGCCGATTTCCAGATGCTGGTTGACCTGGCGCCGGTAAAAGGCGCTGGCCATGCCGGGCAGTTTCAATTCGCCGTGCAGCGGCTTGTCCGACACGCACAGCAAGGTGCCGTAAGGCACCCGGAAGCGGAATCCGTTGGCCGCGATCGTGGCCGATTCCATGTCCAGCGCAATCGCGCGCGACTGGGCAAAGCGTTCCACCAGATCGACGTGGTCGCGCAATTCCCAGTTGCGGTTGTCGATTGTCGCCACGGTGCCCGTACGCATGATGCGCTTCAGGTCCCAACCGGACAGCCCGGCCACTTCTTCGACCGCCTGTTCCAGCGCCACCTGCACTTCCGCCAGCGCCGGCACGGGCACCCAGGTGGGCAGATCGTCATCCAGCACGTGGTCTTCACGGACATAGCCGTGCGCCAGGACGTAGTCGCCCAGGCGCTGGGAATCTCGCAGGCCGGCGCAGTGACCCAGCATCAGCCACGCGTGCGGGCGCAGCACGGCGATGTGGTCGGTGATCGTCTTGGCGTTCGACGGTCCGACGCCGATGTTGACCAACGTGATGCCGGAGTGATCGCCGCGCACGAGGTGGTAAGCCGGCATCTGCGGCAAGCGCACGGCCTGGGCCTCGTCGCCCGGACCGCTTTCGCCACGGCGCGTGATGCGGTTGCCGGGCTCGACCAGCATTTCGTAGTCTTCGTTGCCGCTGGACATCAGGGCGCGGGCCCGGGCGCAGAACTCGTCGACATAGAACTGGTAGTTGGTGAACAGCACGAAATTCTGGAAGTGCGTGGGCGCCGTCGAGGTGTAGTGCTGCAGCCGGTGCAGCGAATAATCCACGCGCTGCGCGGTAAACGGCGCCAGCGGCTTGGGTTCGCCTTCCTTGCCGCGCCACGATCCGTTCACGATGGCGTCATCGGTGACCGCCAGATCCGGCACGTCGAACAGGTCGCGCAGCGGGCGCTTGAGCGCCTCGAGGTGCTCGCCTTCCACGTAGGCGCCCTCGGGAAACGCGAAATGCAGCGGAATCGGGGAATCCGACTCGCCCACTTCGACCGCCACCCGATGGTTCTGCAACAACTGGCCGATCTGCTCGATCAAGTAATCGCGAAACAGGACCGGCTGTGTGATGGTGGTCTGGTAGTAACCCGGTTCGGCCACGTGGCCATAGGAAAGCCGGGTGTCGATGGGATCGTAGGTTTCCACGACGATGCGGATGGCCGGGTAGTAGGCGCGGAATCGCGCGCTGCCATTGCCCGTGCCCTTCAGGACCTCGCGAAACGCGGTACGCAGGAAAGCCGTATTGCGCGCGTAGATTTCCGCCAGCCGGTCTACGGCGGACAGCGCGTCCTGGAAGGGTTCAAACGGCAGGGCCTCAGGCCGGTTCATGGACGACAAAGGGTGTACTGCGTTCATCATTGAGCTTTACTCCGCCTTCTTATCTGTCTTTTCTGGCATCGGCTTTGCGCAACGGCAATACCGACGGCCGATGCGGTCGATTATGCCCGAGGCGTTGGGCAATGAAATGTCATCGGGGCCGCCGTCGTGGCTATCGCACACAACGGCCCGCGCATACGCGATTTCCGATGAGCCTGTTACGTGGCGCGGTGGGCGCACAGTAACAACAGGCCGGCGATTATGCTGCATTGCACTACAAATGTAATGAAACATTATTACACTATAATCTTGAGGCGTTTCTTGCTTTCTGCCTGGAAACCGCTCCCCTTTCCGCCGGCTTGCCTCGTAGGCAAAGCCATGCCGCCCACTCCGATTTCTGAAGTGACGTAATGACGCCGCCCACGCGAAAGTTTCGCTTTACCCAATTCCGTACGCCCGCATTTCTGTCAGCGCCCCTGCTGGCCCTGACGCTCTCCTGGATTCCTGGCGCCGCCCAAGCCTCGCTGGCCGCCGAACAAGCCCGCCCCACCCTCAGCGGCTTAAGCCTCGCGCAAGAGCCCACCGTCCTGACGCTGCGCGAGCGCGTCGTGCAGGCCGGCCTGGAGGCCATCGGCACGCCCTACAGCTGGGGCGGCGATGACGCCGACGGCTTCGATTGCAGCGGGCTCGTCCTGTATGTCTACCGCGAAATCGCGGGCCTGGAGCTGCCGCGCACCGCGCGCGCCCAGCGCAGCGAAGGCAAGACCGTGTCCGCCAAGAAGGAACTGCGCCCCGGTGATCTGGTGTTCTTCGCCACCCGTGGACGCGGCGTCACCTCGCACGTCGGCATCTATATTGGCCAGAACAAGTTCGTTCATGCCCCCCGCCGCGGCACCAAGGTGCGCGTCGACGACATGAAGACGGCCTACTGGTCCAAACGTTACCTGGGCGCCCGCGCCTATCTGGATACCCCGCCCAAGCAACTGCTTGCTCAGGCCTCACGCTAAGCGCAAGGCCGGCGGACGGCGCCCACTGGGCGCCTGGGGATAAACGCAAAACCGCCGGCACGCTCGTGCCGGCGGTTTCGTTCCTTAAATGACGCTCAGCCCCGGCCCACGAACGGCATGTTGGTGGCCATGAGCGTCATGAATTGCACGTTCGCGTCCAGCGGCAGACGGGCCATTGCGGCCACGGCCTGCGCCACGTGCGCAACGTCCATGCGCGGTTCGACCTTGGTGCTGCCATCGGCCTGCAGGATGCCGGCAGCCATGCGCTCGGTCATTTCCGTGGCGGCGTTGCCGATATCGATCTGGCCGCATGCAATGTTGTACGCCCGGCAATCCAGGGAGATCGACTTGGTCAGCCCGGTCACCGCGTGCTTGGTGGCGGTGTAGGCAATGGAAAACGGCCGCGGCGCGTGCGAGGAAATCGAGCCGTTGTTGATGATGCGCCCGCCTCGCGGGTTCTGCGCTTTCATGATGCGGATCGCAGCCTGCGCGCACAGGAACATGCCCGTCAGGTTGGTGTCGACGACTTCGCGCCATACCGCAACCGGCAATTCCTCGATCGGCACGGCCGGCGCGCCGCGCCCGGCGTTGTTGAACAGCACGTCCAGGCGGCCGTACTCGCGCTGGGCGGTATCAAAGAGATCGCGGACTGCCTGCTCGTCGGATACGTCCGTGGGCACGACGAGCGCCCGCAGACCGTCTTCCCCGGCAGCGGTCCGGGTGGCTTCCAGGGGCTCACGCCGGCGGCCCGCCAGCACGACCCGGTAACCCTGCGCCAGGAATTCCAGCGCGACTGCGCGGCCAATGCCGGTGCCGGCGCCCGTGACCAGGGCGACGCGGGGCGGATCGATCTCGTTCGTGTTCATCGGATTCTCCGTCTTATGAATGCGCGAAATCCTACCCGAATCGTCTCACGGATGCTGCAAGCGAAGGTTCCAGGCGCGACACACTTTCTACATTCCCGCCAAAGGGATGACACGCGCCCGTTGCGCCGCCCACACTGCGCGTCGGCCGCCTGTGTCCAACGTCGGCCCGGCATGGATTAACACGTTGCCGGACCGCGCGGCCAACCGCGCGATTTGCTATTCTTCGAGTCTCAGCATCACAGCCGGTCACATTCATTCATGCACGCCACTCCCGGAAACGTCTTCATGGTCGTCGCGCCCAGCGGCGCCGGCAAGTCCAGCCTCGTGAAGGCCCTGCTTGCCCAGGACTCCTCCATCCTGCTTTCCATTTCCTGCACGACGCGCGCGCCCCGCCCCGGCGAAGAAGACGGCCGCGAGTACCGGTTCGTGTCGATCGACGATTTCAAGCGCATGCGCGAAGCGCAGAACCTGCTGGAATGGGCCGAGGTCCACGGCAATTTCTACGGCACGCCGCGCGACCGCATCGACGAGGCGACCAGCCAGGGACGCGACGTGCTGCTGGAAATCGACTGGCAAGGCGCGCGCCAGGTGAAGCAGCGTTTTCCGCGCGCGATCGGCATTTTCGTGCTGCCGCCGTCCATCGACGAGCTCGAAAGCCGCCTCAAGGCACGGGGTCAGGATGAGCCCCAAGTCATCGCCCGCCGGTTGATGGCCGCAGGCGGCGAAATCGCCCATGCGCCTGAATGCGAATATGTTATTATTAATCAAGAATTTAGCGTAGCCCTGTCGGAGCTGACCCAAATCGTCAGCGCCGCACGGCTGCGTTTTTCGTCTCAGGCCGCCCGTCACGCCGAGTTGTTTGCGCAACTTGGCATCCCGGCCGAACACTGAGCCGAACGCATTCTCCCCATCATCCATCAGCACCAGGTGTCCTAATGGCTCGCATCACTGTCGAAGACTGTCTGAATCAAATCCCCAATCGTTTCAAGCTCACGCTGGCCGCGACCTACCGCGCCCGTGAATTGGCGCAAGGCCACGCCCCGCGCCTGGACAGCAAGGACAAGCCCACGGTCACGGCCCTGCGCGAAATCGCTGGCGGACTCACCGGCGTGGAAATGCTGCGTAAAGTTCCCACCTGATACGCTCCGGGGGGCTGCAAGCATGGCTTTTCCCGGGCTGAAGTACGCTTCATCTGGTCTGCTTGCCGCACTACGTGCCGGCTCCCGTCTCGGGCGCCGCACGGGCAAGAAAGACAAGAACTCCCCCACGCCACCGTCCGTCGCCGCACAAGAAGCGGCGGACGCGACCGGATCCCCGGTCGCCTCGCTGGCGCCGCTGACCGAAATCATCGGCAGCTATCTCGACAAGAATGATGTAGAGCGCGTGCGCGAAGCCTATCGCTTTGCGGACCAGGCGCACCTGGGCCAGTTCCGCGCGAGCGGCTCGCCCTACATCTCTCATCCCATCGCCGTCACCGAAATCTGCGCGGGCTGGAAGCTTGACGTCAACGCGCTGTCTGCCGCCCTGCTGCACGACGTGATGGAAGACCAGGGCATCGCCAAGCACGAGCTGGCCGAGAAATTCGGTCCGGAAGTCGCCGAGCTGGTCGATGGCCTGTCCAAGCTGGACCGCCTGGACTTCGCCACCAAGGCCGAACAACAGGCAGAGAGCTTCCGCAAGATGCTGCTGGCGATGGCGCGCGACGTGCGCGTCATCCTCATCAAGCTGGCCGACCGGCTGCACAATATGCGCACGCTGGACGCGGTCAATCCCGAAAAGCGCCGCCGAATCGCCCGCGAAACCTTGGACATCTATGCGCCGATCGCGCATCGGCTCGGCCTGAACCTGCTGTTCCGCGAACTGCAGGACCTGTGCTTTGCCGCGATGCACCCGAACCGCTACCAGGTGCTGTACAAGGCCGTCCTGGCTGCGCGCGGCAACCGCCGCGAGGTCATCACCAAGATCGCCGACTCCGTACGGGCCGCCCTGCCCGCCGCCGGCATCGAGGCCGAAGTGAGCGGCCGCGAGAAGACGCTGTTCGGCATCTACCGCAAGATGGTCGACCAGAAAAAGTCCTTCTCGGACGTGCTGGACATCTACGGTTTCCGCATCGTGGTTCATACGCTGCCCGAGTGCTATCTGGCGCTGGGGACGCTGCATCAGCTGTTCCGCCCGGTGCCCGGCAAGTTCAAGGACTACATCGCCATCCCCAAGGTGAATGGCTATCAGTCCCTGCACACGACGCTGGTCGGCCCCTACGGCACGCCGGTCGAGTTCCAGTTCCGTACGCGCGACATGCACCACGTCGCCGAGGAAGGCGTCGCCTCGCACTGGCTATACAAGGGCGCGGATCTGACGCTCAACGACCTGCAAAAGCGCACGCACCAATGGCTGCAATCGCTGCTGGACATTCAGAGCCAGACTGGCGATTCAGGCGAATTCCTCGAGCACGTCAAGGTCGACCTGTTCCCGGACGCCGTGTACGTCTTTACGCCGCGCGGCAAGATCATTTCGCTGCCCCGCGGCGCCACGCCCGTCGACTTCGCCTACGCGATTCACACAGACATCGGCAATCAGGCCGTCGCGGCCAAGGTCAATGGCGAGTTCGTGCCGCTGCGCACCGAACTGAGCAGCGGCGACACCGTGGAAATCGTCACGTCGCCGGCCTCGCGACCGAATGCGCAATGGCTGAACTATGTGCGCACCGGCCGGGCGCGTTCTGAAATCCGCCACTACCTGCGTACCGTCAAGTACGAAGAGTCGGTGGCTTTCGGCGAACGATTGCTGGCCCAGGCAATGCAGGAATTGCACATGCCTTTGCCCGCCACCGACGACCCGGGCTGGCAAAAGCTGGCGCGCAGCACCGGCGCCAGTTCGCGCGAGGAAATCCTGGCCGACATCGGGCTGGGCAAGCGGCTTGCCGCGGTGGTTGCCCGCCGATTTGCGCCGGAGCACCAACTGGTCGCCACCACGGCCGCCGCGGTCGACGAACTGACCTCGGCGCGCAGCGCGCCCATCCTGATCCAGGGCAACGAAGGCCAGGCGGTGCAGCTTGCGCCTTGCTGCGGTCCGCTGCCCGGCGATCCCATCGTGGCCGGAATGCGCATGGGTCACGGCCTGGTGGTGCACACGGCCGATTGCCCCGTCGCGTTGCGCCAGCGCCTGCGCGAGCCCGAGCGGTGGATCAACGTGGGCTGGGATGCGCAGACCGCCAAGCATCTGGCGACGCGTCTGGACATCGTCACGCGCAATGAACGCGGCGTGTTGGGACGGCTGGCAGCGGAAGTTACCGCCGCCGACGCCAATATCATGCATGTCACGATGCACGACGACGCCGTGTCCACCGTGTCGCTGCACCTGACCATCCAGGTCGACAGCCGCAAGCATCTGGCCCAGGTCATCCGCGCCATCCGGCACGTGCCGCAGGTGCAGAAGATCGTCCGCGTGAAGGGCTGAGGCCCTCCTTACCGCGCACACCAAAAAAGGCGTCCGGCCACAAGCCGGACGCCTTTTTTGCGTCACGTCAGGTCACGTGCTGCAGAAAGTCCTTCAAGCGCTGGCTGGGCGGATTGCTGAGCAGCTCCTCCGGCGGACCATCATGAGCGATCTTGCCGGCATCGATGAAGATCAGCCGGCTGCCGACCTTGCGCGCGAATTCCATCTCGTGCGTGACGACCACCATCGTCATCCCCTCCTCGGCCAGGTCGCGCATGACCTTCAGCACTTCGTGACGCAGCTCGGGATCCAGCGCAGACGTGGGCTCGTCGAACAGCATCAGCTTGGGCATGATCGCCAGCGCGCGGGCAATTGCCACACGCTGCTGCTGCCCCCCGGACAGTTCCGAAGGGTAGTGATTCATGCGTTCGGCCAGACCCACCTTTGCCAGCAACCCCTGAGCAAGCTGACGGGCCTCGTCTCGGCTCTGGCCCCGGGTGTGGACGGGTCCGAACATGACGTTTTCCAGTGCCGTCATCTGCGGGAACAGATTGAACTGCTGGAACACCATGCCCGCCTCGCGCCGGATCTCGCGTACGGTGGCCGGGTCGCCTTTCACACTGAGGCCATCGACCAGCAGGTCGCCGTCGTTGATCGTCTCCAGCACGTTGATGCAACGCAGGAAAGTGGACTTGCCCGAGCCTGACGGCCCGACCACCACCACGACCTCGCCAGCATCGATGTTGAGCGAGATGCCGTTCAGCACCGTCGAGTCGCCAAAGCGTTTGGTGACGTTATGAAATTCAACCATGCTCATATGATGCGCATCCTCTTTTCGACCAGATGCAGGGTCAACGCCATCAGCCCCGTGAGGATCAGATAGATGATCGCCACGGCGGACCAGATTTCGACCGCCCGGAAATTGCTGGCCATGATTTCCTGCCCTTGACGGGTCAGTTCCGCCACGCCGATCACGATGAACAGCGACGAATCCTTAAGGCTGATGATGCACTGGTTGCCCAGCGGCGGAATCATGCGCCGGAATGCAACGGGACCAATGATGTGCAGTAGGATCTTGTGAAACGGCAGGCCCATCGCCTGCCCTGCTTCCTTCAGGCCCTTATGGACCGACAGCAGCGCCCCCCGCACGATCTCCGAGATGTACGCCCCCGAGTTGATGATGAGGGTGGCGATCGCCGCGAATTCGGCGTCGACCCGGATGTCTGCCAGCAGCGGCAGCGCAAAGTAGATGAACATGACCTGCACCACGATCGGCGTGCCGCGGATGACCGCGACATAAACCTGCGCGATGCCCGACAAGATCGCGTTCCCGTAGGCCCGCGTCACGCCCGACAGCGCCCCGAGCAGAAAGCCGCCCGCCAGGCCCCAGAACGTGATCTTGATGGTCATGAGCGTACCCGTCAGCAGATTGGGTAACGCTTCCTCGATGACAGCCCAGTCAAACTCCACGATCTTCCCCCTATGGCGCGCAGCGGCGCGCCCGCATCATGGCGGACGCGCCTCGCGGTCGGGAGCGGTGGCGCTTGCCACCACCGAATCCGGCAACGCGCCGGACCCGGTCCTTCACCGCAGCTTACACGGCGCGTCCGTGAAAAGTGCCGCTTGCCGAGCCGGTCAGGGCTTCTTGCCGAACCACTTGGTGTAGATCGCGTCGTACTCGCCGCTGGCCTTCAGGTTGGCGAGCGCCTTGTTGACCTCGGGGACCAGTTCGCTGCCCTTCGGGAAGGCGATGCCGTAGAAGTCGCCGCTCTTGACCGAGCCGACCACCTTCACGCGGCCCTTGCCGGCCGTATTGGCGTAATACTGGACGTTCGGCGTGTCGTGGACGGCGGCATCGACCCGGCCGGTGGCCAGTTCAAGATACGCGTTGTCGATGTTGGGGAACAGCTTGAGCTTGGCGTCCGGCACCTGGGCCTTCAGGAAGTCCACGGTCGCGGTGCCCGTCTTGACGGCGACGGTCTTGCCGGCCAGGGACTTGGCGTCCTTGATGTCGGTGTTCTTTTCACCCACCAGGATGGCCAGGCCGCTTTCGTAGTAGGGATCCGAGAAGTCGATGACCTTCTTGCGGTCGTCGCGGATCGTGATGCCCGCCAGCGCGGCGTCGATGTTCTTGGTCTGCAGGCCGGGAATGATGCCGGCGAAGTCCATCGGTTGCAGCTTGTACTTGAGGTTGAGTTCCTTCGCGATGGCCGCCCACAGATCGACGTCGAAGCCGACGTACGTGTTGCCCTGCTTGAATTCGAACGGCACGAAAGCGGTATCGGTGGCCACCACCAATTCCCTGCCCTGGGCCTGAGCGGCCGACGCGGCGCCGAACAGGGTCAGGGACAGGCCCACCATAGCGGCGGCGACTTTACGTTTGATCATGAAACTCTCCTCTTGGGGAGCGCCAGGCACCCCGGGCTTGTTGTAAGGGCATGATTCCTGGGCCGCGCCGGGTTCGCCGGCGCAACTTATCGACGATGTTAACGCATCGGATGGAGCCCGGCGGAACGGCAGACCCCGTACAATCCGCGAGACATCCGGAGGTTTTCGATGGCCTGCAAATACGTACGCATCGCTGGAAACCGCCGCCAGGTCGGCGTGGCGCTGGGCAAGCTGGCCCGTCCCATCATGGGCTCCTATCTGGAACAGAGCGGCACCTGGGAAGCCTTGCGACCGTGGCGCGGTCATCCTTTCGTCGACGAGCTGGCGCAGCAGACGCAGGCCGCCCTGCCCGAGATCTGGGAAGAATTCGAAGGTTTGGCCGAAGGCTTGCGCATGCCGCTCAAGGACGTGCTGCTATGGCATTGCCGAGGCGATCTGCTGCACAGCACCACGGATGGCTGCACGTCGGCCGCCCTGCGCACCGCCGACGGCACGCGCTGGATCGGCCACAACGAGGACGGCGACCCCTTTCTGTATGGCCGCTGCCATCTGGTGGACGTGGCGCTGGACGACGCGCCGGGTTATCTCAGCTTCTACTACCCGGGCTCTCTGCCCGGCCACACCTTCGCCGCCAATCGCGTGGGCCTGGTGCAGACCATCAACAACCTGCGCACCAGGCAACGACACGCTGGCGTGCCCCGCATGTTCGCGGCGCGCGCGGTCCTGGACTGCACGACGCTGGACGAGGCGGTGGCGCTGCTGCACGACCTGCCCCACGCCGGCGGTTTTCATCACACGCTGGGCGCGGCATCGGACCCGCGCCTGCTCAGCGCCGAGGTCACGCCGGGTTCGGTGTCCATTCAGGAGATCGGCCGGCGCTACGGCCACGCCAACCACATGGTGCACGCGGCCACCCGCGGCCAGGCGCAGATCGTCACCGATTCGTCGCGGGCGCGGCAGAACCGGATCGAAGGCCTGGTGGATGGATGGCTACCGGAATCGGGCAGCGCCGACATGCTGGCTGCCCTGCTGGATACCGAGGGCAAGCTGCCGATCCTGCGGACCGCCAAGGACGATCCCGACGACGAGAACACCTTGGCGACGGCGATGTTCGAAATAACCGATGAGGCGGTCGTCCTGCGCGTCTACGACCGTAAGGCACGCGCCGATATCGCGCTGGACGTGATGTCCGATCCCGAGTGATCGGGACCGGACATCCTGGCGTGCATCACTGCGCGCCGTAACCGCCGCCTCCGGGCGTTTCCACCACGAAGACATCGCCTGGACGCAGTTGCGCGCTGTCCTGCGGACCGAGTTCCTCGATGGTGCCGTCCACGCGTTCAACCGTGTTGCGGCCCATGGCGCCCGGCTCGCCGCCCGCCAGACCAAACGGCGCGTAACGCCGGTTGTTCGACAGGATGGCCGCGGTCATGTCTTCCAGGAAGCGGATGCGGCGTATGCCGCCGTCGCCGCCGGGATACCGGCCCTTGCCGCCCGAGCCCTTACGAATCTCGTAGGACTCCAGACGGACCGGGAAGCGGAACTCCAGCACTTCCGGATCGGTCAGGCGCGAGTTGGTCATGTGCGCCTGAACGACCGACGTACCCGCAAACCCTTCGTCGTGGGGACCCGCCGCGTCGATGCGCACCGGACCCGCACCCGTGCCGCCCGAGATGGTCTCGTAGTACTGATGGCGCGCGTTGCCGAACGTGAAGTTGTTCATGGTGCCCTGGCTTGCTGCCAGCACGCCCAGCGCGCCGTACAGCGCGTTGACGATGCACATGGACGTTTCCACGTTGCCCGCGACCACCGAAGCCGGCGGGTTCGGACGCAGCATCGAGCCTTCCGGCACGATGATGGACAGCGGCACCAGGCAGCCGTCGTTCAGCGGGATGTCGTCGTTGACCATCGTGCGGAACACATACAGCACGGCGGCCACGGCGATCGCGCCCGGCGCGTTGAAGTTGTTGTCCAGTTGCGCCGAGGTGCCCGTAAAGTCGACCACCGCGCTGCGCGCTTCGGTGTCCACCCGCACGGCCACGCGAATCACCGCGCCGTTGTCCAGCGGGTACTCGTAGCTGCCGTCCTTCAGCACCGAGATCACGCGGCGCACGGCCTCTTCGGCGTTGTCCTGCACGTGGCCCATGTAGGCGCGCACGACATCCAGGCCGAAGTGATCGCACATGCGCAAGAGTTCCTGCACGCCCTTTTCGTTGGCGGCGATCTGCGCGTGCATGTCGGCGATGTTCTGATCCGGGTTGCGCGCCGGCCAGCGGCCCGATCCCAGGATCCCGCGCGCGGCCGCTTCGCGGAACTCGCCGTCCTTGACGAGCTGGAAGTTCGTGAACAGCACGCCTTCGTCTTCGACCGTCTTGGAATCCGGCGGCATCGAGCCGGGCGTGGTGCCGCCGATGTCGGCGTGGTGGCCGCGCGATCCCACGTAGAACAGGATCTCGCGCCCCGCCTTGTCGAACACCGGCGTGATGACCGTGACGTCAGGCAAGTGCGTGCCGCCGTGGTACGGATCGTTCACGACGTACGCGTCGCCGGGCATCATCTTGCCGGCATTGGCGTTCATGACCGTGCGCACGGACTCGCCCATGGAACCCAGGTGCACCGGCATGTGCGGCGCGTTGGCGATCAGGCGGGCCTGCGCGTCGAAGATGGCGCAAGAGAAGTCCAGGCGTTCCTTGATGTTGACCGAGTACGCCGTGTTCTGCAGGCGGTAGCCCATCTGCTCGGCGATCGACATGAAGAGGTTGTTGAAGACCTCGAGCATGACAGGATCCGCCTGCGTGCCGACCTTGCGCTGCTCGCGGCGCGCTTCCACGCGGCGGATCACGAAGTGATCCTGCGCCGTCAGTTCGGCCTGCCAGCCGGGCTCGACGACCGTGGTCTGGTTGGGCTCGGAAATGATCGCGGGGCCTGCAACGACATCGCCGCCGGCCATGTCCTCACGCACGTAAAGCGGCGTGTCGCGCCAGGCGCCGGCGCTGTACATGCTGACCACGCGGCGGGCTGTCAGCGCGCCTTCGCGGGTGCGCGACGTGGACGCTTCGCCAACGCGCTCACCGCCGCCCGTCGCCTCGACCGAGATGGTCTCGACCACGAGTTCGCGGTTGGGCATCAGGAATGAATAGCGCTGGCGGTAGGCGGCTTCGAAGTCGCGGCGCGCCTGATCCAGGTCCGAGTACGCCACTTCCAGCGCGGTGTCGGTGCCGCGGTACTTCAGGTGCAGGCGGCGCTGCACCGTGATGTCGGCTTCGGCGACGTGCTGGCGGCGCAGTTCGCCGACCGCCTGGCCCGCCAGAACATCCAGTTCGTCCTTCAACTCGCCCATCAGGCTCGCGTCCAGCACCTTCTCGACCGTCTTCTGGCGCATGTCGGTCTGATCGGCCAGGCCCATGCCGTAGGCCGACAGCACGCCGCCCAGCGGGTGCGCGAAGACCGTCGTCATGCCCAGCGCGTCGGCCACCAGGCAGGCGTGCTGCCCGCCAGCGCCGCCGAACACGGTCAGCGCGTACTCGGTCACGTCATGGCCGCGCTGCACCGAGATGCGCTTGATGGCCTCGGCCATGTTGCCCACGGCGATCTCGAGAAAGCCCTCGGCAAGCTGCTCCGGCGACATCTCGCGGCCCGTGGCGGCGCGCACTTCGTCGGCCATCGCGGAAAAGCGTTCGACCACGGCGTCCCGGTCCAGGGCCTCGTTGGCCTCGGGTCCGAATACCTTGGGGAAGAAATCGGGCTGGATCTTGCCTAGGAGCACGTTGCAGTCCGTCACGGCCAGCGGACCGCCGCGGCGATAGCACGCCGGCCCCGGATTGGCGCCCGCGGAATCGGGGCCGACGCGCAGCCGCGCGCCGTCGAAATGCAGGATCGAGCCGCCACCGGCTGCGACCGTATGGATGCTCATCATCGGCGCGCGCATGCGCACGCCGGCCACCTGGGTTTCGAATTCGCGTTCGAACTCGCCCGCGTAGTGCGACACGTCCGTGGACGTGCCGCCCATGTCAAAGCCGATCACCTTCGGGAAGCCGGCGATTTCACTGGTGCGCACCATGCCGACGATCCCGCCGGCCGGGCCCGAGAGAATTGCGTCCTTGCCACGGAAGCGGTGCGCGTCGGTCAGGCCGCCGCTGGACTGCATGAACATGAGCCGGATACCCGGCAGTTCGCCGGCCACCTGATCGACGTAGCGCTTCAGGATGGGCGACAGGTAGGCGTCCACCACGGTCGTGTCGCCGCGCGAGACGAACTTGATCAGTGGGCTGACCTCGTGCGAGACAGACACCTGGGTAAAGCCGATCTCGTTGGCGATGCGCGCGGCCTGCTGTTCGTGGCCGGTGGCGTGCCAGGCGTGCATGAAGACGATGGCGACCGCGCGGATGCCGCTGTCGTACGCGGCCTGCATGTCGCGGCGCAGCGCGGCTTCGTCCAGCGGCTGGATGACCTCGCCGTCCGCGGCGACCCGCTCGTCTGCCTCGACCACGGATTCGTACAGCATCTCGGGCAGCAGCACGTTGCGGTCGAAAAGCCGCGGGCGGTTCTGGTAGGCGATGCGCAGCGCATCGCGGAAACCGCGCGTCGTGACGAGCAAGGTGCGTTCGCCCTTGCGCTCGAGCAGCGCGTTGGTGGCCACCGTGGTGCCCATCTTCACGCACTCGACCTGGTCGGCGGGCACCGGCTGGCCGGGTGCGATGCCCAGCAGCTTGCGGATGCCGGCCACTGCGGCGTCGCGGTACTGCTCGGGGTTTTCCGACAGCATCTTTGCGGTGGTGGTCGTGCCATCGGGACGGCGCGCCACGATGTCGGTGAAGGTGCCCCCACGGTCAATCCAGAATTGCCACTTCATAGGTGTCCTTGAAAACAAGAGACCGCCGGAGCGCGTTCGGCCACGGTCGGGTTGCTGACAGATCGGGGCGTTGCCCCGCATGTTGGGTTCAGAGAGATGTCGCGGCGCGGGCCGCCTGGTCGTACAGGCCGGACAGCGCGCGCAGCGTGTGCGCCAGTTGCCGGCTGAATTCCAGACCACCGCCGCCGCCCGGGCCATCCAGGCCGGCGGTCAGGCATTGCTCGCGGATTTCGCCGTAGCGCTTGAGAATCGCCGCGCCCTCGGGCGTGACGCTGTAGAAGACTTCCTTGCTGCTGCGTTCGCCACGGACCACGCCCAGCCGATCCAATTTCTTTAGCGCATAGCTGACGATGTGGGTGTCTTCGACGTTGAGCGTGAAGCAGATGTCGGCCAGCTTCTTGGGCCGCTCGCGGTGGTAGACGTGGTGAAACACCATCACATCAGTGGGCGTCAGATC
Source organism: Achromobacter sp. UBA4530 (assembly GCF_002388205.1). Classification (NCBI taxonomy): domain Bacteria; kingdom Pseudomonadati; phylum Pseudomonadota; class Betaproteobacteria; order Burkholderiales; family Alcaligenaceae; genus Achromobacter; species Achromobacter sp. UBA4530. The sequence continues at coordinate 310,587 of NZ_DGMA01000007.1, forward strand.
GGGCAGGCCTGCGGCCGCCATGCACCGCACCGTCCAGCGGTCGAATGCGTGGCTGGCGATCATGAGGCCGAACTCCACCTCGGATAGATCGGGCGCGCTGCCGCCGGCAAGATGCGCGGACGAGGCAATCAGAGTGGGGGTCATAGGGGCGGACGGCGAGGTTTAACTGAGAGAAATACTAATAATTTATCTACATTTCATCAATAAAAAATACTCGAACGCCGCAAAAAATCCCTCGTTTCGAGGGAATACCCCTACCGCACGGGCGGCGCCGCGGCCATTTACGGCGCGGTCCACCCCATCGGCAGATTGGCCCGGATCAGCCAGCCCGCGATGGAAATACGGGCCGCGATGTCGGGCATCTCGTCACCCGGGCCGAACCAACGGGCGTCGGCGATCTCGTCTTCCTGGATGCGGATGTCGCCTGACACGTAGTCCGCGGTGAACGCGACCATGAGCGAATGCGGGAACGGCCACGGCTGACTGCCGAAATATTGCAGATTGCCGACCTTGAGGCCGACTTCTTCGAAGACCTCGCGGTGGACCGTCTGCTCGATGCTTTCGCCGGGTTCCACAAAGCCGGCCAGCGCCGTGTAGCGCGCCGCTGGCCCATTGGCATGGCGCGCCAGCAGGATGCTGTCGCCCTTGCGGATAAGGACCATCATGGCCGGCGAGATGCGCGGATACGCGGACAGGCCGCAGGCCGGGCAGCGCAGGCAGAATTCGTGCGCCACACGTTCGGCGGGCGTGCCGCAGGCGCCGCAAAACCGGTGAGTGCGCGCCCATTCGGCGATCTGATAGGCGCGGCCGGCCAGCGCCATGCCTTCGTCGTCGAATACGCCGAAGAGCGAACGCAGCTTCTTGAAGGCGTAGCCTTCGGGCGCTTCGAGGCCGGGGTCGACGCAGACCGTGCGATACGGCGACCCGGTTTCCATCCAGACCGGCTGCAGAGCCGCAGCCGCCAAGCCAATGCGTTCACACAACGCCGCATCCGGCAACACGCTGGACGATGCTTCGACCAGCAACTCATCACGGCGAAAAACGAAATTCACGCGACCCTCTTCACCACATCTGCGATTCCGCAATCTTAGAAGAAAAAAATGCGCGCCGGATGGCTTGCCATCAGCGCGCAACGCAAACTTCGCGGGGTCATTGAACCTTCAACCAATGAACAACAACTCCCCCTAGGAATTACCCGTAATACGGCGATTTCCCGCGCTTTGTTACCGCACAGCAACATAGAATGGCACGGCATTCAGGCGGCGCGACGCGGCGCCGCGCTTTCTTTTTTTCGCAATGCCAATCGGGTCAGACCCGTCTTCATCATTCGCAAAGAAGGACCACCATGTACAAGAAAATCTCGCTGTTGACCGGCAGCATCGTCCTGGCATTCAGCGCGGGCGCACAGGCCCAGACCAAGTGGGATCTGCCCAGCGCCTACCCGGCCAGCAACTTCCACGTCGAGAACCTGACGACCTTCATCAAGGACGTCGATTCGCTGTCGCAAGGCAAGCTCAAGATCACGCTGCACAACAATGCCTCGCTGTACAAGGCGCCTGAAATCAAGCGCGCGGTGCAAGGCAACCAGGCGCAGATCGGCGAAATCCTGCTGACCAACTTTGCCAACGAAGACCCGATCTACGAACTGGACGGCCTGCCCTTCCTGGCCACCGGCTACGACGCGTCGTTCAAGCTGTATCAGGCCCAGAAGCCGTTCCTGGAAAAGAAGCTGGCCTCGCAAGGCATGACGCTGCTGTATGCGGTGGCATGGCCGCCCCAAGGCATCTTCGCCAACAAGGACATCAAGCAGATCAACGACATGAAGGGCCTGAAGTGGCGCGCTTATAGCCCCGTCACGGCCAAGATTGCTGAACTGGTCGGCGCGCAGCCCGTGACCGTGCAGCAGGCCGAACTGGCCCAGGCGCTCGCCACCGGCGTGATCGACTCGTACATGTCGTCGGCGTCCACCGGCTACGACACCAAGACGTACGAGTACATCAAGAAGTTCTACGACACCCAGGCCTGGCTGCCCAAGAACGCCATCATCGTGAACAAGAAGGCATTCGACGCGCTGGATCCCGCCACGCAGGAAGCGCTGAAGAAAGCCGGCGCGCAGGCCGAGGAACGCGGCTGGAAGCTGTCGCAGGAAAAGAACAAGTGGTACCAGGCCGAGCTTGCCAAGAACGGCATGGAAACGATCCAGCCCACGGTCGAGCTCAAGGAAGGCCTGAGCGTCATCGGCAAGCGCATGCTTGAAGACTGGCTCAAGAAAGCCGGTGCGGACGGCCAGACCATGATCGACGCCTACAAGAAACAGTGATATCGCCATGCGCCGCTTTCTTGATGGTCTTTACGGCGCAGCCGGCCTTCTGGCCGGCTTGTGCACGATAGGCGTACTTGTGTCGGTGCTGGCGGCCATTCTTGGCCGTCAGCTCGACCTGCACATCCCCGGCACCGATGCCTACGCCGGGTATTTCATGGCCGCTGCGGGTTTCCTTGCGCTGGCCAGCACGTTCAAGCACGGTGAACACATCCGCGTCACGTTGCTGCTGAATTCGCTGAATCCCGCCGGGAGCCGCAGGCTGGACATCTTCGCCCTGGCCGTCGGTTCCCTGCTGGCCGCCGCCTTCGCCTTCTTCAGCGTCAAACTGACCTACGACTCCTGGCTGTTCAACGACGTTTCCACGTCGAACGACGCCACGCCGCTCTGGATTCCGCAGACGACCATGGCCGCAGGCACGATCCTGTTCTTCGTCGCCCTGGTCGATGAACTGGTCCGCCGTTCGCGCGGCATCGCCGCCGCCACTTCGCAGCAAACCCATGAATGAACTTCTCGTCATTACCTTATTGGTCGTTTCGATCTTCGTCCTGCTTGGCTGCGGGGTCTGGGTCGGCCTGACCCTGGCGGGCACTGCGTGGATCGGTATGGAGATCTTCTCCAGCCGTCCCGCCGGCGACGCCATGGCCGTCACGATCTGGGGCGCCTCGTCCAGCTGGACGCTGACCGCCCTGCCGCTCTTTCTGTGGATGGGCGAGATCCTGTTCCGCACGCGGCTGTCCGAAGACCTGTTCAAGGGGCTCGCGCCCTGGCTGAACCGGCTGCCGGGCCGCCTCTTGCACACGAACGTGATCGGTTGCGCGATCTTTGCCGCCGTGTCGGGCTCGTCCGCGGCCACCTGCGCCACGGTCGGCAAGATGACCATCCCCGAGCTGACGCGCCGCGGCTACCCCGAAGAGAAGATCCTCGGCACGCTGTCCGGCGCCGGCACGCTGGGCCTGCTCATTCCGCCCTCGATCATCATGATCGTGTACGGGGTGGCGGCCGATGTGTCGATCGCCAAGCTGTTCATCGCCGGCATCATTCCCGGCATCGTGCTGGCGCTGATGTTCAGCGGCTACATCGCCTGGTGGGCCATCCGCAATCCCGGCGAAGTGCCGGCGGCGGATCCCGGCCTGACCTTCATGCAGAAGCTGTCCCGCTCACGCCACCTGATTCCGGTGCTGCTCCTGATCGGCGCGGTGCTGGGTTCCATCTACACCGGCATCGCCACCGCCACGGAAGCGGCGGCAGTGGGCGTGGTGGGCGCGCTGATCCTGTCGGCGCTGCAGGGATCGCTGAACGGCTCGACGTTCATGCAGTCGCTGCTGGGCGCCACCCGGCTGTACTGCATGATTGCCCTGATCCTGGCGGGTGCGCAGTTCCTCACGCTGGCGATGGGCTATATCGGCCTGCCGCGCGCGCTGGCGGAATGGATCGGCGGATTGGGCCTGTCGCAGTTCGGCCTGATCATGGCGCTGATGGTGTTCTTCATCATCCTGGGCTGCTTCCTGGACGGCATCTCTATCGTGGTGCTGACCATGGGCGTGTTGTTGCCGACGGTGCAGGCCGCGGGCATCGACCTGATCTGGTTCGGCATCTTCATCGTGTTCGTGGTGGAAATGGCACAGATCACGCCGCCGGTGGGGTTCAACCTGTTTGTGCTGTCCGGCATGAGCGGACGTGAACTGCCCTACATCGCGCGCGCATCGCTGCCGATGTTCTTCCTGATGATCGCGGCCGTGCTACTGCTCTATGCGGTGCCTGGCATCGCGACCTGGCTGCCGCTGCACATGACGCTGTAACGTCGCGCTGACGCCACAAAAACCCCGTTCCCGCGAACGGGGTTTTTTCTTTTCAGTTCGCCCGTCAACGGGGCGGCGCGGGTTTATCGGCCTGTAAACCCGGGAAAACGCCGAATATTTTCGATATTCGCCATCCCCCAACTTACTTAGAATCCCCAGTCGCTCGTGTCCGGCAACGGCACGGCGCATTTCTGCAAGCTGGCCTCTGCTCCGGACCCGCGCCAACCCTGGCGTCGGTGCAGCGGCCAGGCATCCGGCCAACCGCCGGGCGCAGCAAGCCAAGCCACAAGCGCGGCGCAACCACAAATCAGCTACACCTGGAGGAGTCCAACATGAAGCGCATCACCTTATCGCTGGCTGCGGCCGGCCTTGGCCTGGCCGCCGGCGCAGCAAGCGCCGAAACCAGCGTCACCCTGTACGGCATTGCCGACGTCAGCATCCGCTACCTGAGCACCAGCTCGGGCGCCGTGGGCGAAGACGGCAGCCGCATCTCCATGGAAAACGGCGCCATCTCCAACAGCCGCTGGGGCCTGCGCGGCTCCGAAGACCTGGGCAACGGCAACCGCGCCTTCTTCCGCCTGGAAAACGGCATCAATCTGCAGAACGGCCGGGGATCGGACACGTCCAAGGCCTTCAGCCGCCTGGCTTATGTCGGCCTGGACGGCGGCAGCATCGGCACGCTGACCCTGGGTCTGCAGAACACCCCCATGTTCGACCTGCTGGCCGACTACTTCGACCCGCTGACCGTCGGCAACTACGATCAAAATGCCTGGCTGCCCGCCGCCATGTCGCGCGTGCGCACCAACAACATGACCAAGTACGCCAACACGTTCGGCAATCTGGCCGTCGTGGCGTCCTGGGCAAACGGCGAAGACTGGGAAGACCGCAAGGCCGGTCAGCAATATGGCGCCAGCCTGCGCTACACGATCGGCCAGCTTGGCCTGGGCGCCGCCTGGCAGCAGACCTATGCCGCCACCGATTCCGACGAGCGCCAGCGCGCCTGGAACCTGAACGCGTCCTATCAGTTCGAGTCGGCCAAGGTCTTCGCGGGTTACTTCAACGGCCGCGATGAAACGGGCTGGGTCAACGGCGTCATGGGCGGCACCACCACCGCCAGCCTGGACCGCAAGGACAACGGCTACTTCGCCGGCGTGACCTGGCAGGCCACCCCGCGCTGGGCCATCACGGGCGCCGCGTACTACGACCGCAGCGAGAACGTGGTCGTCGAAGGCGACAAGGGCAAGCGCTATGCGCTGGTCGCCGTGGCCGAATACTCGCTGTCCAAGCGCTCGCAACTGTACGGCACCGTCGACTGGAACAAGGTCAGCGATGCCGCCAGCGGCGAAATCGCGGGCAAGAGCAACCAGTTCGGCGCGGCCGTGGGCTACCGCCACATTTTCTAACCCTGTTCCCCCCAAACGCGGGCCCCCTCACGGGCCGGCGCTTGACCCCGCCGCCCCGCGTCCCCAACCGGGGCGGCGCCCCTCCCCGCATCCCCCGGCAGTCTCTCCCTCCACGGCGGCATTCGCAGCCGCGCCACACGTTTTCCCTCCCCCTTGATCGCCGCCAGAACCACGGCGACAATCCTCGCGTCCCTTCGCCGATTCGCGCCAACCCCCAACACGCACCGGGCCCATCGCATGCGCGTTCTCGAAGCCCGCTCACTTGCGTCGCCGCTATGCCCGTGGTGGGCCGCCCGCGCCGTCCTGGCAGCGTGCTTGACGGCGCTGTTGGCCGCCTGCTCCTCGCCCGTGCAGTTGATGCCCACCCCGGTCAAGTTCACGACCGGCCAGGTGGAGCCGTTTGCGCACAAGACCGCGCTCGACGGCACGTCGATTCCCCTGCTCTACGCCACCAACCGCGCCGTCTTCCTGGAATCGCGCCAGCCGTTCTATTCGATCTTTCCGAGTGACACGCTGCGCATGGGTGCGGCCAAAGTGCAGATTGGCGACGGCACGCTGGACTGGGATCAATTGCGCCAGCTTTCGGCCTCGGGCAGTCAGCGCGGCCGGCCGGTGCTCAGCCTGGAGCGCATGGAGGAGCTTGTCGCCCTTACCCCGCAAAGCGATGCGGAGACTTCCCCGGAGGCCCAGGCCTACTTCGCGCTAATCAACGACGCCCTGGCGGTCAGCCGGCACCGCGACCTGATCGTCTATGTGCACGGCTTCAACAATGCCGTATGGCGCGGCACCGCGCAGGCCGCACAGTTTCATCACTTTACGGGCCGGCAGGCGGTCGTCCTGGCCTTTCTGTGGCCGTCCGCCGGCAGTCTGCTGTCCTACGCCACGGATGTCCGCACCGCGCGGGCATCGGTGCCCGCCTTCGCGCGCCTGCTGGAACTGCTCGCACGCAACACGAATGCCGAGCACATCAACGTGCTGGCGTTCAGCGCGGGCGCGCGCATCGCCAGTGAAGGGCTTGCCACCCTGGCGCAGCCCCGTGAAGGCGAAAGCCGCGAGGCATTGCGCGCGCGGCTGCGCCTGGGCCAGATCTATTTCGCGGCGCCCGACGAGGACACCTACCGGTTCGTGACGGACCTGCGGCAGTACATCGACCTGACCGAACGCGTGAGCCTGGGCGCCAATCTGGGTGATCGCGCCTTGCGTTTCGCGGCGCGCCACCAGCGGGCGTCACGGGCCGGCCGGCCCGATGCGGACGATCTGACCGAGGAACAGGTGGATTTTGTCAACGCCGCCTCGCAGCGGCTGAACTTCGACATGATCTGGGTCGATCCGCGCGCCATCCCAGATCTGAATCGCCGCGCCCACAGCTTCTGGTTCGGCAACGCGTGGGTCAGCAGCGACGTGCTGATGCAGTTCCTGTGGCACAAGGCGCCGGCCGAGCGCGGACTGCAGGAAGGCTTTACGCAGCAAGGCATGCGCTTCTGGACCTTTCCGCCCGACTACGACCAGCGCGTGAAGGCGCTGATGCAACAGCGCTGATGCCCCGCCGACAAACCAACCTCGGGCCGCCCCCGGATCAGAACACCGCCATGCGGCTGTTGATGAGGTCGGTGACCAGCATGTGGCCGGGCGCATGCGTAATGCAGAATTCCGGCCGCACCGCCGCCACCACCGATTGCGGCGTCACGCCGCACGCCCAGAACACCGGCATTTCGCCAGGGCGGATCTCCACGGGATCGCCGTAATCGGGGGCATCGATATCCGCGATGCCGATGAGCGACGGATCGCCAATGTGAACGGGCGCGCCATGCACCGACGGGAACCGCGACGTCACCTGGATCGCCCGGATCGCGTCGGCGGCCTTCAGGGGCCGCATCGACACCACCAGCGGACCGCCGAACACGCCAGCCGGCTGCGTTGCGATGTTGGTGCGGTACATGGGCACATTGCTGCCCTGCTCGATGTGACGCACGGGCAGGCCGTTGTCCAGCATCGCCTCCTCGAAAGAGAACGAGCAGCCGATCAGGAAGGACACCAGATCGTCGCGCCACAGGTCGCGCACGTCCGTCGGCTCCGCCACGAGCTCGCCGTCCTTCCAGACGCGGTATCGCGGGATGTCGGTGCGGATGTCGATGTCCGCGCCCAGCTCCGGCAATGCCGGGTCACCCGGCTCGGACATGGCCAGCAAGGGGCACGGTTTGGGATTGCGCTGGCAGAAGTGCAGGAAATCCGCCGCCAGCGCGCGCGGCAAAATCGCCAGGTTGGCCTGAACGTGCCCAGGCGCCAGATTCGCCGTGGGACCCGTCAGGCGCCCGCTGCGGGCATCCAGCCGCGCCTGGCGGGCAAGCGCGAGGCTGGTTCTAACGTTATCGGCGTCTGGCATGGGTTCTCTCGTTGCAGGTAAGCGCCGCTCAGCGCGCGGCGAACAGGTCTTCGACCGACAGGCCGATGCCCAGGACGCGGCGGTCCGCGCCATTGCTGGCCGCGATCATCAGGCCCACGGGCGCCGTGCCGGCCGCGTGGCAGGGCAAGGACAGCGCGCAGCCGTCCAGGAAATTGATGAGGGTGGGATTGCGCAGGATGAGTCCGTTGGCGGCGTAGTAGGCTTCGTCGGAACCCTGCAGGTCCGCGACCGGCGGCGCCACGATGGGCGTCGTGGGCATGATCAGCGCGTCGTAACCGGCAATGCGGTGGTCCACAGCGGCTACCCACGCCTCGCGCGCATCGAGCAGTTCGATGTAATCGGCCGCCGTCATATCCTGGCCGCGCATGATGCGCGACACGACGCGCGGGTCGTAACGCTTGCCCGCGCGCGCGATGAGGTCGCGGTGCCAGGCCCAGGCTTCGGCGGCGGTGAAACCGCCCTTGCTGTTGAGCGCGGCCAGCTCGGCGAATTCCGGAATCTCGATCCGGTCGATCAGCGCACCGGCGTCCTCCAGGCGTTGCACCGCCGCCGCGAAGGTGTCGGAGACATGCTTGTCCATGGCGTCCAGCGCCAGCGTCGTCGGAATGGCCAGACGCAGGCCACGCACGGGCAGCGCCTGCGGCAAGGGACCCGCATCGCCCGACAGGATGGCGTCGAGTTCGGCGCAGCAGCGTACGCTGGCGGCGATGGGGCCGATGGAATCCAGATTGGCCGACAGGGGCAGCACGCCCTGCATGGACACCCGCCAGGCGCTGGGCTTGAACCCGGTCAGACCGCACAGGGCGGCAGGAATGCGCACGGAGCCGCCCGTATCCGACCCGATGCCTGCGACGGCCATGCCGTCCGCAACTGACACCGCCGCACCGGACGACGAGCCGCCGGGAATGCGGCCGGTGGCGCGGTCGTACGGGTTCAGCGGCGTGCCGTAGTGGGGATTGATGCCCAGGCCCGAATACGCGAATTCGGTCATATTGGTGCGGCCGATGATGACGGCGCCCGCGGCGATCAGGCGCTGCACGACCTCGGCATTCGCTTCGGCCGCCGGCTCGCCTTCGCGCGCCACGGAACCGGCCATCGTGGTCTCGCCCGCGATGTCGAACAGGTCCTTGATGCTGATGGGCAACCCTTCGATCGCGGACCGCACGATCCCGGCCGCGCGCAGCGTGTCCGACGCGCGCGCCTGCGCCAGCGCCGAATCAGCGTAGAGCTTGGTGAAGGCGCGAGCGCCCTCGCCCGCCGGATCCTGAGCCCGCGCCAGCGCGGCTTCGGTCAATGCGACGGAGGTGCTGCGGCCCTCACGCAGGGCCGCGGTCAGATCATTCAGGGTCGAAACCATCATTGTCCTAATGCCGCCTGGCGGCGTAAGTGTTCGGACGGACGCCTTCGCGGGGAACGCGCCCGGATTCAGCGCCGAGCGTGGCGGCCATCAGGCGACCACGGGCAGCGACTCGACATGATAGCGGTGGCGCAGCGTGCGGTTCAGGCGCGGATCGTGCAGTTCCATCGTGAAATCCGCGGACGGGCGGATGCCGCCGATGGCGGCCACCGTGCCGCAGGTCATGCCAGCGCCTTCTGGCAGCACGGCGCCGCCGCCCGTGTAGCCCGCGATCAGGTCCTGCGGCGTGCGCAACGTGGACAGCGGCCCTTCCTGGTACAGCACCTTCTCGCCGTTCTCAACGATATAGGCGCGGATGATCAGCTCGTCCCAGTGCCCCGCCACGTCCGCAAGCCGCCAGGCTTCAGCGCCCACGGGCTTCACGCAGACCTGCTTGGACATCGCCACGCTGACGGTCTCCAGCTTGCGGTCGGTATGGTCGGACGCGATGCTGACGTACATCTCGCCATCAATCGCAAAAACAAACGTCTCGACCTCGCCCGACGATTCCTCGCCCAGCGCCTGCACGTTGGCCGACTGCGTAAGCTGGTTCTCGGCGATGCGGTAGTACAGCGGCACGCTGCTCGGACGCGGCACGCCAATGGCGGCCAGTTCCTCGATGTGGTGTTCGATGGCAGCCATGTCACGCCCGGCCCAGCCCGCCACGATCACGCTGTTGAAGGCCACTTCCACCTGGCGGGGATTGGCGTCGTCGATCTTGAATACGGCTTTCATATCAGTCCTGCGAAGAAGGAGTGGGAAGCGGCGCGGCCGACGGGCCGCGCCGGAATCAAAGAGTCATCAACTGAAGACGCGCGGCAGCCACAGCGCGATGTCGGGCCAGAAAGCCAGCAGCGCCAGCATCACGAACATGGCGCCCACAAACGGCAGGCTGCCGACGATCACCGCGCTCATCGAGCCGCTCTTGCGCAGGCTTTGCACGACGAACAGGTTCAGGCCCACGGGCGGCGTGATGAGAGCCGCTTCCACCAGCACGATGATGACGATGCCCAGCCAGATCGGGTCGTAGCCCAGGCCGATCATGATGGGCGCCACGATGGGGATCGTCGTGATCATCATCGACAGCGTTTCCATGAAGCAGCCCAGCACCAGATAGAAGATCACCACGATCAGCAGCATCCAGCCGGGGGACAGGCCGAGGCCGGTGATCGACTTGGTCAGCGCATCGGTCAGGCCCGTCGCCGACATGACGAAGTTCAGGAAGCTGGCGGCAATGACGATCAGCATGATCATGGCCGTGGACCGCATCGTGCCCTCCATCACCTCGCGCAGCATCGACCACGTCAGGCGGCGGAACCACGCGGCCAGGATGAACGCGCCCAGCACGCCCAGCGCGGCGGCCTCGGTCGGCGTTGCCAGGCCCGCGTAGATCGATCCGACCACCAGGAAGAAGATTCCCAGCGGCGGCGCCAGATGCACAAGGCTGGCGATGCGTTCGCCCCACGTTGCGTGGATCTTCTTCCCGCCCCACGACGGTTTGGCCACGCAGGCGATCACGACGGTCAGCATGAACAGCGCCGCCATCGCGAACCCGGGGATGATGCCGGCCAGGTACAGCTTGGGCACCGACGAGTTCGTCAGCACGCCATAGATGACCAGGTTGATCGATGGCGGGATCAGGATGCCCAGCGTGCCGCCCGCGGCAAGGCTGCCGAGAAACAGGGGCTCGTTGTAGCCATACTTGCGGATCTGCGGAATGGCGACGGTGCCGACGGTGGCAGCCGTTGCCACGCTGGAGCCGGAGGTTGCCGAGAACAGCGTCGAGGCGCCGATGTTGGCGTGCATCAATCCGCCCGGCAGCCACGACAGCCACAGGCTCATCGCGCTGTACATGCGTTCGGCAAAGCCGGCGCGCAACAGGACCTCGCCCAGCATGATGAACAGCGGAATCGCGACCAGCAGGAACTCGTTGTTCGAACTCCAGGAGATCTCGCCAATGGCGCGCGTCAGGGGCAACATCGAGAACATCGGGTCAAGGATCAGGCCCAGGACGCCAAGCGCAGCGCCCACGGGGATCGACAGGCCGATCAGGACCAGCAGCAGTGTCAAAGCGGTGGCAATCATGCGGCTTCTCCCTTCACCATGCGCTCGCCTGCGGCGGCTTCCTCGTCAGCCTCTTCCTGCGCCGAACGCACGCCGCAGATCTGCTTGACCAATTCGATATCGCCTGTGACGAGCGCGGCAGACGCCCGCGCCAGCATCAGCGCGACCGTGATGCACATCCATGCCAGACCCAGCACCCACAATCCCTGTGGAATCCACAGTGGCGTGGCGAGCGGCGTGTTGGCCGCGGACTTCTGCGTCCAGGACGTCACCACCACGTCGTACGCGTAATACGTCAGAAACACCATGAAGACGGCCAGCGCCACCATGGAAATCCAGTCCAGCACGGCCGACAGGCGCACGGGCAAATATTGATAGAGCACGTCGACGCGCACGTTGGCGCGCTGCAGCGTGGCAAACGCCAGCGCCCAGGAGGTGCTGATGGCAAACGCGTAGCTGGACAGTTCGTCCGCGCCCCCGGTCGTGAAACCCAGGAACTTGCGGGCCAGCACGTCGAAAGAGATCAGCAGCACGCTGGCCACGGTCAGGGCGCCGCCGGCCCATACGGCAGCGCGGGAAAAGCTTTCCGCGCGCCGCAACAGGCCGCCGAGCAGACGGAAGTGTTCGGTTTGAGTCATGAATGGAACCTCAGGTGGCACGGCCTGCCATCGCGTGCGGGCGCCGCGGACCTCATGCCAAGGTCACGGACCACCGCGCGCCATCACCGGCCGGAATTCGCGCCGGCCCGCGGGCCGGCG
>NZ_DGMA01000007.1:322851-438524 GCF_002388205.1 Achromobacter sp. UBA4530
GCCGGCCCGCGGGCCGGCGCGTCCTGGCGCTTACTTGCTGGCGGTCAGGTTCAGCGTCTTGCCGACCGTGGCATTCCAGTCCTTCACGCACTGCGCCGAGCAGCGGGCGGCCCACTTGGGCAGGACGGCCTCTTGCGCCACCTTCTTGAGCAGCGCCTTGTCGGCGTCGGAGGGTTGCACCAGGACCATCTTGCCCTTGACCGGGAACGGGCACGCGGCCGCGCCGGTGTTGCAGTCATAGCCTTCCTGCGTCTGGCGGGCGGCGGCATCCCAGATGTTGTCGACCAGCGTCTTGACGTTGTCCTGCAGGAACGTGCGCACCTTCGGATCCAGCTTGTCCCAGGCCTTCTGGTTGACGGCATGGATCTGCTGGTTCCAGTTGATCGGCAGCGCGACCAGGTGTGTTGACACCTCGTACCACTTCGCGGAGTAGCCCGACAGCGAGCCCGTGATGGCGCAATCGACCACCTTGTTCTGCAGCGCGGGAACGACTTCGCCGAAGGCCATCGTCACGCTCGAACCGCCCAGTGCTTCCACAAATTCGGCCGTGGTGCGGCTGCTGGTGCGGACCTTCTTGCCCTTGATGTCGGCCAGGCCCTTGATCTCGGCATTGCAGAACAGCACCTGCGCCGGGTAGGTGGAGATGCCCAGCAACTTGACGTTGTTGCCTTCGCCGTACAGCTTGGCGTAGACGGGCTCGAAGGCTTCGGTCACGGCGCGCGCGGTCTTGACGTCGGGCGCGAGGCCAGCCAGGTCGATGGCTTCGTTGATCGGGTTGTCGCTGGCGAAGTAGGACAGCGTGGCGGTGCCGAATTCGATGACGCCCTGCGACATCAGGCGCAGCAGCTCGGGCCCCTTCAAGCCCATTTCATTGAAGCCCTTGATCTCCGCCGTGACCTGTCCCTTGGACTGCTCGGGAATGGTCTTCGTCCAGAACGGCTTTTCGTAGTCGTTGTAGGCGGTCAGGTTGGACAAGCCGCCCACGATCTTCAAGTGGGTCTTGGGAAGGTCCTGGGCGTGGACGGCGCCAGCCAGAAGGCTGGCGGCGATGGCGGCAAAAGCAAGGGACTTCTTCATGGAAAAACTCCTGGCTGCGGGATCGTGTGCCGCGCGCGGGATCCCGTTGTCCTGGTTGCGCGCCGGTAGGAATCGGTGGTCTCGGATGTGTATCCAGCCGCTACTCCGTTATGAGCGCCATTGCAGCGTCAGGGGCGGCGAGCGTCCAATCGTAAGTTCCGATGTGGGGGTATAAATATTTTTTGGGTCTCGCGGCGCACGGCGGCGCCAATCCGCGCAAACGACGCATCGGCGCGGCTTTGCGGCCGACGGGCAAGCGCGCCCGCACCCTTCTCGCTTATGCAACAAGCAATCCGCGACGCCGCCCGCTCGGGAAAACACCTACGGCCGAATTGCCGGTCAGGTCTGCGCGGCAACCTTCTGCGCCATCTGCGCGATGACGCGCACGGCATGGCTGTCCGGCCCTTGCACCCACGTGGCGGTGAAGCTCAACTCGGGCAGCGGATCAGCCTGCACCTGCAGAATGCGCAACTCGCCGCGCGCCAGCTCCTTGCCCAGAAACACGGGCGCGATCACGCTGGTGCCGATGGCGTCCTGCGTCATCCGCACCACCATGGACATCGAGGCGCTGCCATACATGCGCGGCGACGTGACACCCGCACGGGTCAGCATGTCGCGCACCACGCGGTACGGCGAACTGTTGGAGGGATACGTGATGATCGGCAGCTTGCCGATCGTTGCAAGCGTCAGGGGCTCGGGACCCAGATCGAGCAGCGGACTGGCGACCCACGCCAGCGGATAGGTGCACAGCGGTAGATTCTCGACCCGTGCTTCAAGCACCGGCCCCATCAGAAACGCCAGATCGATCTGGCGCGACATCAGGTGCGAGCGCAGCACATGCGTGGTATCGACTTCGATTTCCAGCACCAGCGCGGGATACGTCGCGTGGATCAGTTCAATGAGCGCGGGCAGCCAGGTCTGCACGATGGTCTCGGCCACGCCGATGCGCACGGTGCCCGACATGACGTTCTGCTCGCGCGCGGCTTCGAACATGTCGCGCCGCACCTGCAGCATGCGCTCGGCATGCGACAGCAGTTCGTGTCCCTTGGCGGTCAGCTTGACGCCGCGCGCATCACGCTCGAACAGCTTGACGCCCAGGTCGGCTTCAAGCGAAGCGATGCGCTGCGAGACGGCGGGTTGCGTGGTGTTGAGTTTGTCGGACGCGGCGCGAAAGCTGCCCAGCGTGGCGACCCAAAAAAACGTTTCGACGTTGCGTAGTTCTATCATTGGCCTTTTCCCCCGGCGCGATGAGCGTATCATGTCAGCCGCCCATCGCCCCAAAGGCGCCATGCCTCGTGCACGCTGAAAGGAGTACCCTCCATGTCCCCGGCCGATAACGGTCGCCCGCGCCCCGGCGCGTCCGCCGCGCGCGGCCCGATGATCGGTGTGCTGCTGCTGGTGCTGTCGATGTGGACCCTGTCGTGCCTGGACGCGAGCGGCAAGTGGGTCATGGACGCGGGCGTACCTTTGCTCGTGCTGTCGTGGTTCCGTTACGCCATCCACCTGGTGCTTGTGCTGGCGCTTGTGCTGCCCGCGCGCGGCATGCGCGTGTTGCGCAGCACCAAGCCGCGCGAGCAGCTCATCCGCGGCGGCTCGATGTTCCTGGCCACGCTCATGTTCTTCACGACGCTGAGCTACATCCCCCAGGCCGAGGCCACGTCCATCAATTTCCTGGCGCCGTTGCTCGTGCTGTCGCTGGCGCCCTGGATCCTGAAGGAACCCGCGCGCATGTCGCGCTTTATCGCGGCGGGCATCGCCTTTGTCGGCGTGCTGATCGTCATCCGCCCCGGCGGCGGCCTGCACCCGGTGGGCACGATCTTCGGCCTGCTGACGGCCTGTTGCTTCACGGCCCAGTTCATCGCCACGCGCCGCGTCGCCGGCGACGATCCCTTCACCTCGCTGATCTGGAGCGGTGCGGTGGGCACGATCTGCCTGACCCTTGCCCTGCCCTTCATCCTGCCGCCCGCGCTGCCTTTCCTGCAGGCCTTGTCGGCGTTCGACTGGGCCGTGCTGATCTCCACCGGCATTACGGGCTGCGTGGGCCACCTGTTCCAGATCGCCGCCTACCGCCGCGCGCCGGCGTCCACCCTGGCGCCGTTCATCTACCTGCAGATCATCAGCGCCACGTCGGTGGGCTGGCTGGTATGGGGCCATTTTCCCGACCCGCTGACTTGGCTGGGCATCGCGATCATCTGCGCCAGCGGCGTGGGGATCGGCATGATCGAATGGCGCCGGGGCCGCGCGCAAAGCGCCGCGGCGGCGCGGGCTGCCCGCGGCACGTAAGCCCGGCGTTGAACGGCGACAGATTCGAAATCGCGGGCCGGCCGCCTCCCGTACAATGCGCTTCGCCTGATGCCCATTCCCGCATCCGTCCCTGGCGTATTCCCAACAAGAGGCTCCCATGATCATCAAGCCCCGCGTGCGCGGTTTCATCTGCGTCACCACCCATCCTGCCGGCTGCGAAGCCAACGTGAAGCAACAGATCGATTACGTGAAGGCGCAAGGACCGGTGCCCGGGGGGCCCAAGCGCGTGTTGATCCTGGGCGCGTCGACGGGGTATGGGCTGGCCGCACGCATCAGCGCGGCCTTTGCCTGTGGCGCGCAGACGCTGGGCGTCTTCTTCGAACGGCCGGGCGACGCCGCCAAGCCGGGCACGCCGGGCTGGTACAACAGCGCCGCGTTCCACAAGTTTGCCGAGGCCGAAGGCCTGTACGCCAAGAGCATCAACGGCGACGCCTTTTCCGATGAGATCAAGCAAAAGACCATCGCCGCCATCAAGGCGGACCTGGGTCAGGTCGATCAGGTCATCTACAGCCTCGCCGCCCCGCGACGCACGCACCCGAAGACGGGCCAGGTCTACACCTCCACGCTCAAGCCCATCGGCAAATCCGTGACCTTGCGCGGCCTGGACACCGACAAGGAACTCATCAAGGACGGCGTGCTGGAACCCGCCTCGCAAGATGAAATAGACGCCACCGTCGCCGTGATGGGCGGCGAAGACTGGCAGATGTGGATCGACGCGCTGCTGGAGGCCGGCGTGCTGGCGGAGGGCGCCACCACCACGGCCTTTACCTATCTGGGCGAAAAGATCACGCACGACGTCTACTGGAACGGGTCCATCGGCGCGGCCAAGAAAGACCTGGACCAGCGCGTGCTGGACATCCGGGCCAAGCTTTCGGAACACGGGGGCGACGCGCGCGTGTCGGTGCTCAAGGCAGTGGTCACGCAGGCAAGCTCGGCCATCCCGATGATGCCGCTGTACCTGTCCCTGCTCTTTAAGGTCATGAAGGAAGACGGCACGCACGAAGGCTGCATCGAGCAGGTGTATGGGCTTTATCGCGACAGCCTGTGCGGCCCGTCGCCCATCCTGGACGACGAAGGCCGGCTGCGGGCCGACTACAAGGAACTGGACCCGAAGGTGCAGGCGCGGGTGCAGGCGCTGTGGGATCAGGTCGATACGGACAGCCTCTATGCGCTGACCGATTTTGCTGGCTACAAGCGCGATTTCATGCGGCTGTTCGGGTTTGAAATCGACGGCGTCGATTACGCGGCCGACGTCGATCCGGTCGTAGAGATCCGCAATCTGGGGTGAACGCAGGCCGGTAGCGCCGGCCGCGCGTTGCTCATGCTGCCCCGGCGCACCGGGACAGCGCCATTCCTACAGGTATTCCAGCGTCACCAGATAGCGCTTACCCGCGGCCCGGTCTTCGGTAGTCTCCGTGGGCACTTCCCGCACGGAGGTTTTGACCCGCGGCGCCGGATCCACTGCGCGGGTCCGGGATTCAGGCACGCAGACCACGCGGGGGAATCCACCGGCGCTTGCCGGCGTTACACGCGGCATGCAGCCTGCCGGCTCCACAATGCCCCCGACAAAGCGGATGACACCACCGCTCGCGCCGGCAACGGCGGGCGCCAGCAACGCAACAACCAAGAACGCATGGATGGATGTACGGGCAGACATGGCAACTCCTTGGAGTTAGCCTACTCCCGCACATTTGCGACAGCAATGGGTATTCGTCTCAATCGTCCGTGACCATGCGGCCGGCCGCCAGCACCAGTTGCCGTCCGCAGCGCGCCGCCAGTTGCGGATCGTGCGTGACCAGCACCAGCGTCGTCCCGTGCTCGCGGTGCAGGTCGAACATCAGATCGATGACCGTCACGCCGGTTGCGGCATCCAGGCTGCCGGTGGGCTCGTCGGCAAACAGCAGGTCCGGCTGCACGACAAACGCACGGGCCAGCGACACGCGCTGCTGTTCGCCGCCCGACAGCGTGCGCGGATAGTGGTGCAGGCGCGCGCCCAGCCCCACCCGTTCCAGCATGGCCTGCGCGGCCTCGCGTGCGGATTGGCCGGCCAGCTCCAGCGGCAGCATCACGTTTTCCAGCGCGGTCAGGTTGGGCAGCAACTGGAAGGACTGGAACACGAAGCCGACGTGATTGGCCCGCAGGCGCGCGCGGCCGTCTTCGTCCAGGGCGAACAGGTCCTGCCCGGCAAGGTGTACGCTGCCCACGCTGGGAACATCCAGACCGGCCAGCAGTCCCAGCAGAGTCGACTTGCCCGAGCCCGAGCTGCCCGTGATGGCCACGGCGCTGCCCGCCGCGACCGTAAAATCAATTCCTTCCAGGATAGAAAGCGATCCACCGGCATCGGCCACCCGCTTGCCCAGCCCTTTCACCACGATTGAGTTATTGCTATCCATGCGCCTATTTTCCCGTCTGCTTCTTGTGACTGCCTTCGCGACCGCCGCGGCGGCGCCCGCCCACGCTCAGACCGCCGCGGCGCCCCAGGGTTCCACGCCGCGCACCGTGCTGGTGGTGGGCGATAGCCTGTCCGCCGAGTACGGCATCAAACGCGGCACGGGCTGGGTGCCCCTGCTGTCCGCGAGGATCTCAGAACAATACCCGAAGTTCCAGGTCGTCAATGCCAGCATCAGCGGCGACACGACCAGCGGCGGCGTTGCCCGCCTGCCCGCCCTGCTGCGCCAGCATGCGCCGGCGGTCGTGGTGCTGGAGCTGGGCGCCAACGACGCGTTGCGCGGCCTGCCGCTGAACATGACCGAGCAAAACCTGCGGACCATGACCCAGGCGGCGCGCAAGGCCGATGCCGACGTGCTGATCGTCGGGATGCAGATTCCGCCCAATTACGGACGGGACTACGCCCAACGCTTCGCCGCGGTGTTTTCCAATGTGGCCAAAAACGAAAACGCCCGGCTCGTGCCCTTCCTGATGGAAGGTATCGCGACGAACCGGGCGATGTTTCAGGCTGACGGCATCCACCCTAACGAGGATGCCCAGCCTCAATTGCTGGACAACGTGTGGCCGGCGCTGCGGCCCATGTTGAACTGACTATCTGCCAGGGCGATCAGCCCGCGGCCTGGGCCTGATCGCCGCGGATGACATCCGCGGCAGCGGGCGTGACGTTCACCTCGTACTGCTGGCGCAGCATGCGGATCAAAGCCTCGTTTTCGGCTTGGCCCCATGCACCCGACAGTTGCTGCGCCAGGCGCTCCATGTCGGCGGCATCGGACTTGCCGGCTTCCACCTTTTCCAGACGCACCAGCGTGTAGTCCACGCCGGACTGCACGCCCGTGAAGGCCGGCAGCGTGGCCGACGGCAGGCGCATCACGGCGTCCAGCACCGGGCGCGACAGATCCTGGGGATTCTGGCGCGTCACACTGATGGCCGGGCCGAAGCCTTCGGGCGTCGCGGCGGGATCAGCCTTGGCGGCCGCCAGGGCCGCCTCGCCGGCCTTCTTGGCGGCTTCGGCGGAGCGCTCGTCGAGCAGCTTGGCGCGAATGACTTCGCTGACCTTGTCCAGCGGCGGCACGTGGGCCGGTTCAACGGAGGCAACGCGCACGGCCAGCATCGTATCGGGCGCGAGTTCGATCACACCGGAATTCTGCTTTTCGCGCAGCACGTCGGGCGAGAACAGCACCTGGCGCACGCGCGGGTTGTCCAACAGCGCGGCGTCGGGGCTGTCGGCGGCGGAGCCCGGACCGGCCTTGTCGGCGGGCAGCAGGCCTTCGCGGGTGACGCCGGAAGCGGTGCGCAGCTTCAGGCCGACGGCGTCGGCAGCCGGTTGCAGGCTGTCGCGCTGGTCGTAGACCTGCTTGTTCAGCTGGCTGGCCATCTCGGAAAAACGCTGCGCGGCGATCTGCTTGCGGACTTCCGCGGTGATCTGGTCCTTGACCTCGGCCAGCGGCTTGACGGCGCCCGGGCTGATTTCCGTGACCTTGACGATGTGCAGGCCAAACGGGCTTTCGACCACGCCGGACACCTGGTTCTGGGCCAGGCCGAAGATGGCCTTGTCCAACGGGCCGGGCTGCGCACCCGGGGCAATCCAGCCCAGGTCACCGCCCTTGGCGGCCGAGCCGGCGTCCTGCGAATTCTTGGCAGCCAGTTCGGCGAACTTGGCGGGATCGGCAGCGGCCTGCTTGGCGATGTCTTCGGCCTTCGCGCGCGCGGCCTTGCGGGCGTCTTCGCCCGACGGCAGCTCGATGAAGATGTGGCTGGCGCGGCGGCGCTCGGGCTGGCCAAAGCGGTTCTTGTTCTGTTCGTAATACGAAGCCAGGTCCTCGTCCTTGACCTGCACGCCTTGCGTGGCGGCGGCTTCGTCCAGCACCAGGTATTGCGCCTGCACCTGTTCCGGCACCTGCAATTGCTGCTTGTTGGCGTCGTACCAGGCCTGGATGTCGGCCGGGTTCACGGTGACTTGCGAGCGGAAGTCGGCGGCGGAGAAGTTGCGCAGTTGCACGGTGCGGGCCTGGGTCAGCGCCGATTCCACGGCGGCGACCACTTCGGCCGGCGCGCGGGCCGATTCGCCGACGGGCTCGAGCACACGGGCGATGGCCAGGTCGCGGCGCAGGCCGGCTTCAAACGACGTCGGCGACATGCCCTGCGCGGCCAGCACCTGGCGATAGCGTTCGGGCGAGAAGCGGCCGTTATCCTGGACTTCGGGGATGGCGGCGATCGTGTTGCGCAGCGTCTCGTCGGACACCGAGAAACGGTTGTCGGCGGCCACGTTGGCGAGCAGGCGCTGGTTGATGAGCTGGTTCAGCAGGCCTTCACGCAGCGCGGGCGTATCGATCACGGCCGGATCGAACTGGGCGCCCAGGCGCTGGCGGAACTGGTCAAGCTGGTTGCGGTGCGCCTGATCAAACTCGGCGCGGGAAATCGGCTGGCCAGCCACCGTCGCCAGCTCGGGCTCCCGACTCATGAAGCTGTCATAGCCTTGAATCCCGACCAGGAAGAAGGAAGGCACGATCAAGATCAGCAGGATGAACTGCATCCAGCGCCGATGGCTGCGAATAAATTCGAACATGGAATCCCTGTTGCCGCGCTCCGGGGGTAGACGCCCGGGGCCGCACGAAAACGCATAAAAAAAGGCGAAGTCGATTCGCCTCTATTCCCATACCGGTTCAAACCGGGTTCAGCGGGCGGATTTTACCATTTCTCATTCATTGCGCGGCCATTGTCCAAGCCAACGGGCAATGCGCGGCGTCGTGGACCATCCGTCCCCACGGAGGGCGAGGTCCGTCAACCCGGGAATCCCCCATTACCGCCCCCGCCCCGCGCTCGTATCGTGGACCTGGGGTTAGCCCGCAGATCGAGGGCCGCCCTGCCAGGCCGGCACAAGGCCGGTTCCCCTTCCCGCGCGCAAAAAGGTCACCCACGATGCCGTTCATGCCTTCCCGCCTCCCGTTGCTGAAGTCCTGTGTCGCTTTGATGTTTTTGAGCTGCGCCCACGCCGCGCAGGCGGCCCCGGTGACCAATGTGCTGGAGGCGGCCAAGGGCCAGCAGCAGGCCATGCTCGATACCATGCGGGATCTGGTGAATATCGAGTCGGGCAGCAAGGATGTCGAAGGCGTTGAACGCATCGCCGAACTGATCCGCGACCGGCTCAAGGAACTGGGCGGCGCCGTCGAGATCATTGCGCCTACCGACGTATTCCGGCTGGACGACACCCCCGAGAAGGTCGGGCCGATGGTCCACGCGGAATTCAAGGGCGGCGGCAGCAAGAAGATCATGCTGATCGCCCACATGGACACGGTGTACCGAAACGGCATGCTGAAGGACCAGCCGTTCAGGATCGACGGCGACAAGGCCTATGGCCTGGGCATTGCCGACGACAAGCACGGCGTGGCGGCCATCCTGCACACGATCGCGCTCCTGAAAACACTGAAGTTTGCCGACTACGGCACGCTGACAGTGCTGATCAACGGGGACGAAGAGATCAGCTCGCCCGGCGCGCGCAGCACCATCACCCGCCTGGGCGCCGACCAGGATGCGGTCTTTTCGTTCGAGGGCGGCGGCATGGAACCGCGCCTGACGCTGGCCACCAGCGGCATCGGCGCGGCGTACCTGACGGTGCAGGGCAAGACCTCGCACGCAGGCGCCCGGCCGGAGGGCGGCGTCAATGCGCTCTACGAGCTGTCGCACCAGCTCCTGCAGCTGGACGATCTTTCCAAGCCCGACGAGGGGCTGAAGCTGAACTGGACCGTCGCCCAGGCAGGCACCAACCGCAACGTCATTCCGGGACTGGCCACCGCCCAGGGCGACGCGCGGGCGCTGCGCGTGTCCGACTTCGACGCCCTGGCGCGCACGCTGGAGGAACGCATCCAGAAGAAGCTGCTGCCCGAGTCCAAGGTCAGCGTGAAGTTCGAGGTCCGCCGCCCGCCGCTGGAGGCGACTGCGGCATCGCGCGCCCTGGCCCAGCACGGCGTGAAGATCTACCAGGAGCTCGACCTGCCGCTGAAGGTGGTGGACCGGGCCAGCGGTGGCGGCACGGACGCGGCCTTTGCGGCGCTGAAGGCCCGCGGACCCGTCATCGAGGGCATGGGACTGAGCGGATTCGGCGCGCATTCGAATGACGCCGAGTACATCCTGGTCAACAGCATCGTGCCGCGCCTCTATCTGGCCACGCGCATGATCATGGACGTGTCGCAGAACAAGGTATCCTTGCAACCTGTCCCAAAAGAACCTCAAAGCAGCACCAAATGACCGCAAACCTCCCCTCCTGGCCTTACTCCCGCCACATCGCGCACCGCGGTGGCGGCCGTCTGGCGCCGGAGAACACGCTGGCCGCCATGCGCGTCGGCGCCGAACACGGCTTCACCATGTTTGAATACGACGTGAAGCTCAGCAGCGACAACGTGCTGGTGCTGATGCACGACGACGACGTCGACCGCACCTCGAACGGCAAAGGCCCTGCCGCCGCCAAGACCTACGCCGAACTGGCGCAGCTTGATTTCGGCAGTTGGCATTCGGCGGCCTACGCCGGCGAACCGCTCCCCACCTTTGCCGCCGTCGCCCGCTACACGCTGGCCAACGGCATCGCCAGCAACGTCGAGATCAAGCCCTGCCCCGGCCGCGAAGCCGAAACCGGCCGCGCCGTCGCCCTGGCGGCCCGCGAACTGTGGCAAGGCGCCGGCACCGCGCCGCTGTTGTCCTCGTTTGCCGAAGAAGCCCTGGAAGCCGCCCGCCAGGCCGCGCCCGAATTGCCGCGCGCCCTGCTCGTGGAAAAGGTGCCCGCCGACTGGCGCGAACGCCTTGCCAAATATGAATGCGTGGCGCTGAACATCAACCAGAAGGACGCCACCCGCGAACTGATCGACGCCGTGCACGCCGCCGGCTACCGCATCGCGGCCTGGACCGTCAACGACCCCGAGCGCGCGCGCCTGCTGCTCGACTGGGGCATCGACGGCATTTTCACCGACGAGCTGGCCGCCATCCGGCCCGCCGCCTGAGGCAGAAAGCCCCGTGTTCAGCTACCGCCACGCCTTTCACGCCGGCAACCATGCCGACGTGCTCAAGCACGCCATCCTGGTCCATACCCTGGACTACTTCAACAAGAAAGACGCCCCGTACTGGGTCATCGACACCCATGCGGGCGCCGGCCTGTACAGCCTGGACAGCGACTGGGCAGCCAAGACGTCCGAGTTCGCGGACGGCATCGGCCGCCTGTGGGAAGCGCAGGACCTGCCGCCGCTGCTGGCCGATTACGTTGCGCGCATCCGCGACTACAACACCAACGGCCGGCTGCGCCGCTATCCGGGCTCGCCGTGGCTGACGCTGGACGCGCTGCGCCCGTCCGACCGCCTGCGCCTGTTCGAAATGCATCCCACCGAAATCGACACGCTGGTCGGCAACCTGGAGCACCAGGGCCGTGCCGCGCAGCGCCAGACCACGATCTACGGCGACGACGGTTTCGAGGGCATCAAGGCGCTGCTGCCGCCGCCCACGCGACGCGGCATGGTGCTGATCGACCCGTCGTATGAGGACAAGCACGACTATCGGCGCACGCTCCTCACCGTGAAGGAGTGCATCAAGCGCTTTGCCACCGGCACGTATGCCATCTGGTATCCGCTGGTGCAACGCCGCGAGGCCAGCGAGATGGCGCGCCATTTCGAGAATCTGAAGGTCAAGAGCTGGCTGCACGCCACCCTGACCGTCAAAAAGGCGACCATCGATGGTTACGGCCTGCACGGCAGCGGGATGTTTCTCATCAACCCGCCCTGGACGCTGCACGACGCGCTGAAACAGGCGATGCCGTATCTGGCGCGCGAACTGGCGCAGGACGAACGCGCAGGCTTCACGCTGCAATACCGCGAGAACCCGTTCCCGGTGCCGAAGAAGCAATCGGACGACTGAAGCCCGGCCCCGCGCCGGGGCAATGCGGCCGCGCCGACGACAAAGGGCCGCGCCTTCATGGCGCGGCCCTTTTTTTGCAATCGCGATCCTATGAGGTCCGCGACCCTTTTACGTCAGCGACCCTTTTTGCGACCGCGGCCCGCTTACGTCTGCGACCCGCTTACGTCTGCGACCCGCTCACGTGTTCGACCCGCTCACGTCTGCGGCGCTCAGACCGTTTCGACGTCGGCCTGGCGCATCGCTTCCTGCGCCAGCGCCAGCTTCGACGCGGCATCGCGCAGCGCGGTGCGCAGGCCTTCCTCGATCACGGGGTGGTAGAACGGCATTTCCAGCATGCGCGCCACCGTGAGCTCCTGCTGCACGGCCCACGCCAGCAAGTGACCGATGTGCTCCGCGCTGGGTCCGATCATCTCGGCCCCCAGGAAGCGGCCCGTTTCGATGTCGGCGTACACGTGCAGCATGCCGCGGTTCTTCAGCATGACGCGCGAACGGCCCTGGTCGCTGAAATCCACTGCACCGGTAACGAACGTGCCCGGCACCAGCTTGGCGTGTCCTGCGCCGACCAGCGCAATCTGCGGATCCGAAAAGACCACGCCCAGTGGCGCACGGCGCAATCCCTCGCGCACTTCCGGGAAGCGCGCCGCGTTCTCGCCCGCAATGCGGCCTTCGTCGGCGGCCTCGTGCAGGAGCGGCGCGTCGGCGTTGGCGTCGCCAGCTATGAAGATCGGCGAGCTGCCCGCCTGCATCGTCAGCCGGTCAAACTGCGGCACGCCTTGCGCGTTCAGCGCCAGCGACGTGTTCTCCAGACCAAGACCATCGACGTTGGGACGGCGGCCCGTGGCGACCAGCGCGTAGTCGAAGCGCTCGGTGCGCTCGCTGTTGTCCAGCGCCACGTAACGCACTTCCACCTCGTCGCCGACGCGGCTGGTTTCCAGGACGCGGGCATCGGTGTCCAGATAGAACTCGCGCTGAAAGATCTTGCGGGCAGTTTGCCGCACCTGCGGATCGCTGATGCCGCCCAGGCTGCCGCTCATGCCGAACACGCGAACTTCCACGCCCAGCCGGGCCAGCGCCTGGCCAAGCTCCAGCCCGATCACGCCGGGCCCGAAAACCGCCACACGGTTAGGCAGGTCGTCCCACGCGAACACGTCATCGTTCACAACGAGGCGATCGCCCAGCGCGCGGAAAGGCGGCGGCACGGACGGCCGCGAGCCGGTGGCGATCACGACACGGGACGCCTGGATTTCGGTGTGGTCATCCACACGCAGCACGGTGTCGGACACGAATTTCGCGTAGCCGCGCACCTTGTCTTCGGCCGGAATGTTTTCCACGCCGTCGACAACGAAGCCCACAAAGCGGTCGCGCTCGCGTTTGACGCGGTCCATGACCTCGGCGCCGTCCACCGTGATCTCTCCGCCGACATGCACGCCGAACGCATCGGTGTGCGCCGCCGCGTGCGCCGCCTCGGCGGCCGCGATCAGCAGCTTGGACGGCATGCAGCCGACCCGGGCGCAGGTCGTGCCGTAAGGGCCGCCTTCGATAAGCAGCGCGCGCTTGCCCGCCGCCTTGGCGGCTCGGTAAGCAGCCAGGCCTGCGGTGCCGGCGCCGATGACAGCAATGTCGGTATGCAGCGTCTTCATGATTGGGAGTCCCCCGTAGTCGCGTAATGATCAGAATGTGAAGGCAAATTCCGCCTTGTTGCGTGCCCTCGAGGCAAACGCCGTCCTGCGCCCTGATTGCGGACGCACGGCGCCCGCACAAGGGCGCAAAAGAAGGGAAACTTGCGGGAGTAGCGCGGCGGCTACGTTGCCGGCCCTTGCGCCGGCGCGCGCGGCGGCCAGTGCGGAATCAACCGCCGCGCGTCCGGGCGGCCGGGCGGGGGCCATGCCCCTGCCCGGCCGTCTCGCCGGTCTATCAGGCGAAGTGCGCCTTCAGGTCTTCCAGGCCGCCGATCAGGGCGCCATTGATGAACACCTGCGGGGCCGTGCCCTTGCCGGACACTGCGCCGATCACGCGGCCACGGACCTTGTTTTCCAGCGGGATCTCGATCGGGGCGTAGCCCTTGCTGTCCAGCAGCGCCTTGGCTTCGACGCAGAACGGGCAGCCCGGCTTCGAAAACACCACGACCTGGTCAGGCTTCTTGGCCGACGGCGCGAAGTGAGCCAGCATGGTGTCGGCGTCCGACACTTCAAACGGATCGCCTTCCTTTTCCGGCTCGATGAACATCTTTTCAACGACACCGTCCTTGACCAGCATGGAATAGCGCCAGCTGCGCTTGCCGAAGCCCAGGTCGCTCTTGTCGACGAGCATGCCCATGCCTTCGGTGAAGGCGCCGTTGCCGTCGGGCAGCAGCGTGATGTTGGCCGATTCCTGGTCCTTGGCCCATTCGTTCATGACGAAGGTGTCGTTGACCGACACGCAGACGATGCTATCGACGCCGGCGGCGAAGAACGCGGGAGCCAGTTCGTTGTAGCGCGGCAGGTGGGTGGACGAGCAGGTCGGCGTGAAAGCGCCGGGAAGCGAGAAGACCACGACCGTCTTGTTCTTGAACAGGTCGTCGGTCGTGACCTTCTTCCACGTGTTGTCCTCACGAACGGGGAACGTCACATTCGGAACACGTTGGCCTTCGCGGTTTTGCAGCATTCGATTCTCTCCTTGGTTTGATAACTTAAGTGGCGGGTTTCTGGCCCGCCATGAAAAGAATCATAAATCTCGACTATCAATTAATCCAATTTAATTAACTTAATTGATCGATAGCTTTTGGCGATTACTAAATATTTTGCGAAAGACCGAAGCTATCACAAAGCCGCGTTCGCGTCCTCAGACGCGGGCCGGCTCGTAACCCGCGTCGCGGATGGCGGCTTCTACCTTGTCGGCCTGGTCGGTGCCGGTGATGGTGACGCGATGCGTGGGCAGATCCACGGCGACCACGGCGCCCGGGACAGCCTCGTTGACGGCGCCGGTGATGGTCTTGACGCAATGGCCGCAGGTCATGTCGGGCACTTGGAAAGCGATGCTCATGGTTTTCTCCAAAAGTTGACGGCGGCGCTTGAGCCACCATGTCGGGCAGGTTAAACGTTCCCATCATGTCAAGGTCAAGCGTAGAATGGCGCTTGACCTTCCCACGATGGGAAGGATGAAACTGGGCGCTCCCATCCAGATCGAGATAGTCATGCACGCAGCACGCTCGTCCTCATTTTCCGAATTGGAACTCGCCATCGAAGGCATGACCTGCGCATCATGCGTCAAGCGCGTGGAAAAAGCGCTGGCGAATGTTCCCGGCGTTGCGCAGGCGCAAGTGAACCTTGCAACCGAGCGCGCGCGGGTCTCATTCGACCCCACTGCTGCCGAGCCGCAGGCGCTCGTCGCGGCCGTCGGCAAGATGGGCTATGAGGCGCGCCCGATCGCCGCCCAGGATGACCATGCCGAGCGGCAGTCCGAGGCCCGCGACGCCGAGGCGCACCGCCTGCAACGTGCATTCATCGCCGCGTTGGTCCTGACGCTGCCGGTGTTTGCGCTGGAGATGGGATCGCACCTGATTCCCGCCATGCACCACTGGGTGATGGAAACGATTGGCCGGCAGAACAGCTGGCTGCTGCAGTTTGTACTGACCACCGCCGTGCTGGTCTGGCCGGGCCGGCAGTTCTTCACCAAGGGGCTCGTGGCGCTGTGGCGCCGCGCGCCCGAAATGAATTCGCTGGTGGCGCTGGGCGCGGGCGCGGCCTGGGGCTATTCGGTTGTCGCCACGTTTGCGCCGGGCTTGCTGCCGGACGCGGCGCGCAACGTCTATTTTGAAGCCGCCGCCGTCATCGTCACGCTGATCCTGCTGGGCCGCATGCTGGAAGCCCGGGCCAAGGGCAAGACGGGCGCGGCCATCAAGCGGCTGATCGGCCTGCAGCCGCGCACCGCGCGCGTGCTGCGCGACGGCCAGGCGCAGGACATCGAGATCGAACGCGTGCGCACGGGTGACATCGTGATGGTGCGGCCGGGCGAGAAGATTCCGCTGGACGGCGACATCATCGAAGGCAGCTCGTATGTCGACGAATCCATGCTGACGGGCGAGCCCGTCCCGGTGGAAAAGCAGCCGGGCACGCAGGCCACCGGCGGAACGCTGAACACGTCGGGCAGCTTCACGCTGCGCGTCACGCACACGGGCGCGGACACCATGCTGGCCCGGATCATCCGCATGGTCGAAGCGGCCCAGGGCGCGCGGCTGCCGATCCAGGCGATGGTGGACCAGGTGACCGCATGGTTCGTGCCGGCGGTCATGGCGGCCGCCCTGCTCACCTTCCTGGCGTGGTTCTTCATGGGCCCCGAACCGGCGCTATCCCATGCGCTGGTCAACGCGGTGGCCGTGCTGATCATCGCCTGCCCGTGCGCCATGGGGCTGGCCACGCCCACGTCCATCATGGTGGGCACCGGGCGCGCCGCCGAAATGGGCGTGCTGTTCCGGCAGGGCGATGCGTTGCAGACGCTGCGCGACGTCAACGTCGTGGCCTTCGACAAGACGGGCACCCTGACGTTGGGCAAGCCCACACTCACCGAACTGGAGCCCTCGCCGGGCCAGGATGCGCAGCAGGTCCTGCAGTGGGTGGCGTCCGTGCAGGCGCGCTCCGAGCATCCCATCGCGCTGGCCATCGTGGCCGCGGCAGCCGAACGCAAGATTGAACTGCTTCCCGCCGAAAACTTTGCCGCCATTACCGGCGCCGGCGTCGAGGCCACGGTGGCGGGCCGCAAGGTGCTGGCGGGCGCAGCGCGTCTGATGGCCGAACGTGGCGTCGACGTCAGCGCATTCGGCGCACGCGCCGCCGACTGGGGCAACGAAGGCAAGACGCCGATCTACGTCGCCATCGACGGCCAGGCGGGCGCCATGATCGCCGTGACGGACCCGGTCAAGCCCTCGGCCGTCTCCGCCATCGCCGCGCTGCACGCGCAAGGCCTGAAGACCGCCATGATCACGGGCGATAACCGCCACACCGCGCAGGCGGTCGCGCGCCAGTTGGGCATCGATGAAGTGCGCGCCGAGGTGCTGCCGGACGGCAAGGTCGAGGCTATCGCGACGCTGCGCGAAGGCGGCCGCAAGGTGGCATTCGTGGGCGACGGCATCAACGATGCGCCCGCATTGGCCGCAGCCGACACCGGCATCGCAATCGGCACCGGCACGGACGTGGCGATCGAGGCAGCGTCCGTCGTGCTGATGGCCGACGACCTCCACGGCGTGCCCAACGCCATCGCGCTCAGCCGCGTTACGCTGGCCAACATCCGCCAAAACCTGTTCTGGGCGTTCGCCTACAACGCGGCGCTGATTCCCCTGGCCGCTGGCGCGCTGTATCCGGCCTTCGGTCTGTCGCTGTCGCCGATCTTTGCGGCGGGCGCGATGGCGCTGTCCAGCGTCTTCGTGCTGGGCAATGCGCTGCGCCTGAAGGCATTCCGCCCGCACGGGAGGCAAGCATGAACATCGGACAAGCCGCCAAGCAATCCGGCATCTCGGCCAAGATGATCCGCTATTACGAAAGCATCGGCCTGATCAGCCCCGCCGTGCGCACCGATTCCGGCTACCGCGTGTACAGCGATCATGACGTGCACACGCTGCGCTTCGTGCGCCGCGCCCGCGATCTGGGGTTTTCGGTGGAGCAGATGAACGAGCTGCTGGCGCTCTGGCAGGACCGCAGCCGGGCCAGCGCAGACGTCAAGCGCATTGCGCTTGAGCACGTTGAGGAGCTGGAGCGCAAGGCGGAGGCGCTGCGCGAGATGGCCGCCACGCTCAAGCATCTGGCGCAGCATTGCCATGGCGACGAGCGGCCCGACTGCCCTATTCTGGAGAACCTGGGTTGCTCGCACTGACGCCTAGCGGCGGAAACTTTCCCGCCGCGGGATAACGCCCGGCGCGGGAGACGCCCGGCGCGGGGTTCGCCCGCCGCAGGTTCGCCCGCCGCTACTTTTTACTGGTCCGCCTGCGCCTCGGCGGCGACACGGGCCTCGTAAGCTTCGGTGGCAGCCTGCTTGGCTGCCGCCTTTTCAGCCGCCGCGGCCAGCTTGGCTTCCTCGGCGGCCGCCGCATCGGCCGCTGCCTGGATCGCGCGCTGACGAGCGCGTTCCTTCGCCTCCCGCACACCCTCGGCATCCAGCGTTTCGAATACGGCGATGGATTCCACATGGCCCGTGTGCGGGAACATGTTGATCACGCCGGCGCTCTTGAGCACGTAGCCGCCTTCGTGGACCAGGATGGATGCGTCGCGCGCCAACGTGCCGGGATTACAGGACACATAGACGATGCGGCGCGGCCGCTCTTCGTACGTGAGATCGGACAGCGCCTGCGACACGGCGTGGGCGCCTTCGCGCGGCGGATCGATCAGCATGCGGTCGAAGTAGCCCAGGCTGCGCAGCCAGGTCGCGTCGACTTCAAAGAGGTTCAGCGTGGCAAAGCTGGTGCGGTCGCCCAGGCCGTGGCGCGACGCCGCATCGAAGGCGCGGTCGGTCAGCGCCTTGCTGCCTTCCACGCCCACGGCCTCGCGGCCCTGCGTGGCCAGCGGCAACGTGAAGTTGCCCAAGCCACAGAACAGATCGGCCACGCGGTCGGTGGGCTGCACGTCCAGCAGTTTGAGCGCGCGGGACACCATTGCGCGGTTGATGGCGTGGTTGACCTGCGTGAAGTCGGTGGGCCGGTACGGCATGCGCAGGCCGAACTCCGGCATGGTGTAGGACAGCGCGTCGTTGTGCTCGCGCTCCAGCGCGTGCACCGTTTCCGGACCCTTGGACTGCAGCCACCATTGCACGTTGTGCTTGGCCGCGAAGGCGCGCAGGATGGCGATGTCGCCGTCGGTCAGCGGCAGCAGATGGCGCAGCACCAGCGCCGTCACGCCTTCGCCGAGCGCCACCTCGATCTGGGGCATGCGGTCAGGGGCGGACATGGACGCGATCATTTCGCGCAGCGGGATCAACAGATCGCTGACGTGGCGCGGCAACACATGGCATTCGCGCATGTCGGCCACAAAGCTGCTCTTGCGTTCGTGAAAGCCCACGAGCACCCCGCCCTTCTTGGGCACCACGCGCACCGACAGGCGCGCGCGATAACGGTAGCCCCAGGTCGGCCCCTGCAGCGGCGGCAGGATCAGCGCGGGGCGCAGCTTGCCGACATGCCAGAACGTGTCTTCGAGCGCGCGCTGCTTGATCGCCACCTGCGTGGTGGGCTCCAGATGCTGCATGGCACAGCCGCCACAGACGCCGAAATGCGGGCAGCGGGGTTCCACGCGTTGCGATGAGGGACGCAGCACCTCGTCGACACGGGCGGTTTCATAGGAAGGCTTGCGGCGCAACGTGACCGCGGTGACCCGTTCGCCCGGCAAGGCGCCTTCCACGAAAATGACTTTCCCGTCGCGGCGGGCGATCCCCCTGGCTTCCAGGTCCAGGGATTCGATACTCAAAACGTCAGACATCTCACGCAGTCCAGAATTGCACGCAACCCGTGATTGTAGAAGGACTTCGCGATTTACCGGAAATCGGGTTTGATGGGGCCGGAGCGGCCCGCACCACGCCGCGTGGTGCTGCGCCCCGCGCGGGTAAAAAAGGGGCTGTTCCGGCCCGCCGCCGAGCAAGGCGGCGTGCCGGAACAGCCCCAAAGGCCGGCGCCGTTCAGGCGCCGCCACGGATATCAGAACGAGCGCGCGACCGAGAAGACAGCGCCGATACGGCCCGACGGGTGACCGTACTTAGTGGGCAGCCAGTTGTCCTTGGTGGCGCCGACGGCCGCCAGACCGAGGATCCAGCCCTTCAGGTCCTTGGTCACGCCCACCTTGTAGTCGACGTAATGGCCGATCGAGTCGCCGTCCATGTTGGTCTGGTTCTTGAGCTTCTGGTAGCCCAGATGGCCCAGCAGTCCCCAGCCGTCGCCCAGGTCGAATGTGGCCGTGCCGTCCAGGTACCAGGTGCCCTTGCTGTCCGGCGTGCTGAAAAAGTCGCTGGGCGTGTACGAATACTTGAGGCTGTAGTTGCCGTAGGACGCGCCCAGGTAGAGGTCCGTGTTGTTGTAGTTCCCGCCCTTGGGGGAACTGGAGCCGGGATAGTAGTAATGCAGCACGCCCGCATCCAGCGTGAAGCCGCCGCCCACGTCACCCTTCCAGCCGCCGTAGAAATCCATTTCCAGGTTGCCGTCGGTGAACACGAAGCTGGAGACGTTGGAGTTCCAGTTGCCCAGGTAGAAGCCCGAGCTGTGGTTCAGGTCAAAGCCCAACTGAACGGCGGGACGGAAGTCGGTCTGCGAATAGCCGCGGAAGCGGTAGTCGCTGACTATGGTGGCGTTACCGCTGAGCGAAAAGCCGCCACCCAGGTCGGTGGGTTCGGCTTGCGCCACACCTGCAAAACAAGCGGCAAGCGCGAGGGGCAAGGCTAGCAACGTCTTATTCATGGTGCGAAGGTCCTGATCGGATAGTCGAAAGAGCGGACGGCGCGCGGCGCATCCGGCTGGCCGGCTTGTGCAGGTAAAGCCGGCTCAAATCCCTTCAAGCAATGTCCGTGCCAGGTCTCAGCGCCAGCGTGCGGCCTGCCGCAGCGTCCTTCGGGCTCTGGCAATGCACCATGCTGGTGCCCTCTTATGGGGCGCGGCCAAGGCCCATGCCTCAAAAAGGGGAAATCCGGCCTGGCCCGCCTGGAAAAACAAACACCCCGGCACGCGGGAAGCGTGTCGGGGTGCTGTTCAAGCGGAGCGTTGCTCCGCTTTGCGGCCAGTGTGATGGCCCAGGACTTGCCGGATCAGTTGGCCTGGGGCGCGGCAGGCGGCGGGGGCGGCGGGACGTCGCCGGCAGCCGGCGGAGGCGGCGGCATGCCGGGACGACCGTCGGCGCCGCGCATGCCGGGGCGACCCTTGCCGTCCGCGCGGGCTTCCATCTTGGCGTGGCGCTCGGCCATGCGGGCTTCGCGCTCCTTGACGATCTTGGTCACCTGGCCGCGCTGCGTGTCGTTCAGGCTATCCCAGACGGCCAGCCATTGGTCGCGCACCTGCTTGGCTTGCGGGCCGAACGCGTCGCGGCGCTTTTCCGACTGCTCGATGAGCGCGCGCGGATCCAGCTTGCCGCTGTCCAGCTGCGACTTGAGCAGGTCATGGCGCGTGCCGCGGTCGGCGCGCATCGCTTCGTGCAGGCTGCGCTGCCCTTCCTGGGCGGTCTTGAACAGGGCCTCCTGCTTGGCGTCGAGCTTCAGCTCGGCGACCTGGGCCTTGGAGACGGGGCCCAGACCGGGGATCAGCAGGCCGTCGCGCATGCCCTTGTGGAAACCACCGCCGCGATGGCCTTCGTGCATGGCGGCCGGACCGCCCTCGGCGGGAGGAGGCGGCGCAGCCATTGCGGAGCCAGCCGCGAAACCGCTCGACGCGGCGACGATAGCAAGGACGGCCAGATTGGAGCGGATAGCGAATCGGGACATGGATGTCTCCTGAAAGTGAAGAAAGCGAGGCCATTGTGCGATTCGCCTGGTTTCATCCAGGTTTCGTTTACGGCCGTCTTGTTTCAGTCGATTGCTTGCCCGCCAGACGCGAGAACGGGGCCATGCAGGCCCCGTCGGTATCCCCTGACCCGTGCGCATTGGCAACGATTCAGGCTGGCTGGCCGCCCGCGCGGATCAGCCCGCGTCCCAGGCCGCCATGTATTCCTTCCAGTGCGGCGCATCGCTGGCCGAGAGCGTGTCGCGCACCAGCGCGATTTCGGTCTCGTAGGCGGTGCGATCGAGTTCACCGCGCAGGAAGCGGAAGCGGCAACACACCAGCCACGTATTGACCACGTCGGTTTCGCAATACGCGCGCACTTCGTCGGCGCGGCCCGTGCTCCAGGCTTCCCAGACCTTGCTGCCGTCCATGCCGAGCTTGCCGGGAAAGCCGCACAGCTTGGCCAGTTCGTCGAGCGGCGCGTTGGCGCGGCCGTTGTACTTGGCCAGCACGTCCATCAGATCGATGTGACGGTTGTGATAGCGCGAAATGTAGTTGTTGAACTTGAAGTCGCGGTCTTCTTCGCCCATGTCCCAGTAGCGCGGCGCGGGCACACCCTGGATCAGGCTGCGGTAATGCAGGACGGGCAGGTCAAAGCCCGAGCCGTTCCAGCTGACGAGCTTGGGCGTGTAGCGTTCGATGGTTTTGAAGAAGCCCGCAAGCAAGGCCGCTTCGGGATCGTCCGGCTGGCCCAGCGTCTTGACGCGAAAGCCCTGGTCGTCGCGGAACACGCACCCTACCACCGCGACCTTGTGCAGGTGCAACGGCAGGAAGTCGTGGCCCACGGCCTCACGCCGCGCGGTCAGCGCGCGCTCGACCACTTCGTGGTCGGGCACGTCGGCGCCCCAGCCGTTGAGCTTGCGCAGCCCGTCGGCGTCAGGGATGGTCTCGAGGTCGAATACCAGGGTGGGCGTCATTTGGGCGGCAGGTATTGCATCGGATCCACCGGCGTACCCTGGCGGCGGATTTCAAAGTGCAGACGCGGCGACGTCGTGTCGCTCTGGCCGAGTTCAGCGATCTTGGCCCCGCGCTTGACCGTCTGGCCGGTCTTCACGAGCAGCGCACGGTTGTGCGCGTAGGCCGTGATGAAGCCGTTCTGGTGCTCGACGATGATGAGGTTGCCCAGGCCGCGCACGCCATTGCCGCTGTACTTGACCAGGCCATCTGCCGCGGCGGTGATCGGGTCGCCCAGCGCGCCGGCGATGTCGATGCCCTTGCTGCTGGCATTGAACGCTTGCACGATCTGGCCGTTGGCCGGCCAGGCCCAGTTGATGACACCCGCATCGGCCGCACGCGTGGCCGGCTTGGTGTCGACCGGCGCCGGCGCCGGCGTGGGCGCGGCATCCGGTGCGGGCGTGGTGGCCGCGGGAGTTTCGGGTTGGTCAAGCGGACGCGGTTGCGGCCGGTTGCTGGCAATCGGCGCGGTCTGCGCGCCGCCGCCGGTGGCGCCGCCGGACATGCGCAGCACCTGCCCCACCGAGATCTGGTTGGGGTCGCTGATGTTGTTCCAGCGCTTGATGTTTTCGATGTCGACGTTGTTGGCGCGGGCGATCTTGTAGAGCGTGTCGCCCGGCTTGACCACATAGCTGCCGGACGTGGCCGTCGGCGCGGGTTGCCCGCCGGTCATGTCGACCACCGGGGCACGAGTACCTTTGGATGCGCAGCCGGCCAGGATGGCGAGGCTGAGAACCCCCACTGCGAAGAGCGGGCGGCGAAGACGCGTCATGGACGCGCCCAAATTCATATCGGTCAGTTGCAACTGCCCGTTGAGCATACGTTTCTCCTGTCGCTCAAGATTGTATTCCGGACCGTAGCGGCACAAAGCGCACGGCCTCTAGTTCGGTTCTTTTCCAGCTTGCCGCGCCCGTGCGTTCGATCAGAACCAGGCGCTGGTTCGAGCCCCCTTCGGGAGCGATGAGACGGCCTCCCGGAGCAAGCTGCGTCAGCAGCGCTTGCGGGATGGCCAGACCTGCGGCAGCCACAACGATAGCATCGAACGGCGCCACGCCGGGCAGCCCCAAAGTGCCGTCTCCATAGATGAGCCGGATCCTTGTAGTGAGCCGCAAGGCGCGTAGATGCTCGCGCGCCAGCTCGTACAGCCCGCGTATGCGTTCGATGGTGTGGACGTCGCGCACGAACTGCGCGAGCACCGCGGCCTGGTATCCGCAACCGGCGCCGACCTCGAGCACACGGGTAGGCGCGCGGTCTTCGCAAGCAGCCGCGATCATACGCGCCACAACCCACGGCTGGGAAATGGTTTGCGAGTGACCGATGGGCAACGCCGCGTCTTCGTACGCGCGGCTGGCAAGGGCCTCGTCTACAAACAGATGGCGCGGTACTGCGGCCATGGCGTTCAGCACGCGTTCGTCGGTGATGCCCTGAGAGCGCAGACGCTGCACCATGGCCTGGCGCAAGCGTTCGGAGTTCAGGCCAAGGTTGCTGCCCGCTTGCGGCACGGGCGTTTGCGCCTGCCGCTGCAAGGTCGCGGCCGAGATGCGCGTGTTGCTGTTCGCCGGCGTATACCCCGGGCCGAGACGGCCGGCGTCGTGGCGGGCCGGGCTGCTGCGGCCGGCGCCGGGGGTGATGTCCGGCTGGCTTATGCGTTTGCGCATAGCGGCTCTGCCCAGGTGCGGATCTCGTCAAGCTGGCTGTGCTGGGTCAGGTCCAGACGCAACGGGGTGACGGACACGATGCCCTGCTCGACGGCGTGAAAGTCCGTGCCGGGCGTGGCGTCGGCGGCCAGACCGACAGGTCCGATCCAGTAGACCGTGTCGCCATAGGGCGTGGTGGTGCGCACGACCGGTTGCGACGGATGCCGCTTGCCCAGCCGCGTGACCGCAAACCCGTGCATGTCTTCAAAACGGCGGCTCGGGATATTGACGTTGAGCAGCACCGGCGCCGCGAGCGGCTGGGCCAGATGGCGCTCGACGACCAGGCGGGCGGCGCGTGCGGCCGAGTCGATGTGCTCCCAGCCCTTTTCCGCCAGCGAGAACGCGATGGCGGGGATGCCGAACAGATAGCCTTCGCTGGCGGCGGCGACGGTACCCGAATAGAGGGTGTCGTCGCCCATGTTGGCGCCGTTGTTGATGCCCGACACGACCAGGTCGGGGCGCGTATCCATCAGGCCGGTCAGCGCGACGTGCACGCAATCGGACGGCGTGCCGTTGACCGCGATGAAGCCGTTTGAAGCGGTGCGCACCGACAGCGGGCGGTTCAGCGTGAGCGAGTTGGAGGCGCCGCTGTGGTTGGTCTCGGGCGCGACGACGGTCAGATCGCCCAGCCCTTCCAGCGCGGCGACCAGCGCTTCCAGGCCAGGGGCCGAATAGCCATCATCGTTCGAAACCAGAATTCGCATTGTGCATCCGAAAGAAAATAAAACGCGGGTGACGTGGCGGATTGTACCCGCGGTAGAATCCGCAGCCACTACTACAACAACGGACTCCCCTTCCATGGCGATAACCGAACCCTCCCTGGCATTTACCGTCGCGCTCGTCGTGCTGGCCTACCTGATCGGCTCCGTGCCCTTCGCCGTGGTGGTCAGCAAGCTGATGGGTCTGCAAGACCCCCGCAGCTATGGGTCCAAGAACCCCGGCGCGACCAACGTGCTGCGCACCGGCAACAAGACCGCCGCCGCGCTGACGCTATTGGGGGACGCCGCCAAGGGATGGTTCGCTATCTGGCTGGCCGAGAAGCTGGCGCCGGGCATCGGCCCCGTCGCGCTGGCCTGCGTGGCGCTGGCGGCCTTCATCGGCCACCTCTACCCCGTGTTCCTGGGTTTCAAGGGCGGCAAGGGCGTGGCGACCGCGCTGGGCGTGCTGGTGGCCATCCAGCCCTGGCTGGCCGTCGCCACCGCGGCAACCTGGCTGATCATCGCCATTTTCTTCCGCTATTCGTCGCTGGCTTCGCTGGTGGCCGCGTTCTTCGCCCCGGTGTACTACGTATTTGGATCCGGGTTGGCCTGGCAGGCGCAGCCGGCGCTCGGCGTTGCGCTGGCGATCATCGGCATCCTGCTGTTCTACCGTCACCGCGCCAATATCGCCCGGCTGATCCAGGGCACCGAAAGCCGGATCGGCAGCAAGAAGAAGTAATCCCCCCGCGATGGGCGGATCAGATGGGTGAAACAAGCGGGCGGCCTGGCCGCCCGTTTTTCATTTCAGGCGATATCGGCCAGATCCCAGCGCGGCTTGACCGTGAAGCTATGGGCGCTGGCGTCCAGCGTGGCCAATCCGGCCTTCACCCGTTCGGCGGCCGCGAACGCGATCATGGCGCCGTTGTCGGTGCACAGTTCCAGCGGCGGGAAGTATGCGCGGGCCTTGAGCGACTTGAGCGCGGCATCGAGCTTGGCGCGCAGAAGCTGGTTGGCCCCCACACCGCCGGCCACGACCAGGCGGCGCAGCCCGGTCTGTTTCAGCGCGCGGATGGACTTGGCCGCCAGCACCTCGACGATGGCCGCCTGCGTGGCGGCGGCAAGGTCCGCGCGGGTCTGTTCGTCCAGGCCGCCATTCTGTTCGGCCGCCTTGACTCGGGTCAGCACGGCGGTTTTCAAGCCGCTGAAACTGAAGTCCAGGTCACCGCTGTGCAACATGGGGCGCGGCAGGTCGAAGCGCGAGGCATCGCCGCTGCCGGCCAGCCGGGACAGCGCGGGTCCACCCGGGTAGCCCAGGCCCATGAGCTTGGCGGATTTGTCGAAGGCCTCGCCCGCGGCGTCGTCCAGGGTTTCGCCCAGCAGCTCGTAGCGGCCCACGCCGTCCACGCGCATGAGCTGGGTATGGCCGCCTGAGACCAGCAAGGCAATGAAGGGAAACTCGGGCCGGGGATCGGCCAGCATCGGCGACAGCAGATGGCCTTCCAGGTGATGGATGCCGATGGCAGGCAGGCCGCGCGACCAGGCGAACGACTGCGCGACGCTGGCGCCAACCAGCAAGGCGCCGGCGAGACCGGGCCCGGCCGTATAGGCCACGGCGCCGATGTCGGACATCTGCAGGCCAGCGTCCTGCAGCACCTGGCGGGTCAGCGGCACCACGCGGCGGATGTGGTCGCGCGAGGCAAGTTCCGGCACCACGCCCCCGTATTCCTGGTGCATGGCGATCTGGGTATGCAGCGCGTGCGCAAGCAGGCCGCGTTCCGTACAGACGGCTGCGACGCCGGTTTCGTCGCAGGAGCTTTCAAAGCCGAGAATGATCATGGCGGCAGAGTTTACAACTGATGCGAAAATACGCGGGTTCTTGACCGGGACGGGGCTTTCCGCCCCGCCCGCCACAACCTGAAAATCCTGCAAAAACCCTGGGGACTCGAATGCTGGAGAAGCTATTCAAGCTGCGTGAGCACGGCACGACCGCAAGAACGGAAGTCGTGGCCGGCCTGACGACATTCCTGACGATGTCGTACATCATCTTCGTCAATCCTGACATCCTGTCCTCGACGGGCATGGACCGCGACGCGGTCTTTGTTGCCACCTGCCTGGCCGCCGCGCTGGGCTCGCTGGTGATGGCGTTCATCGCCAACTGGCCGATCGGCATGGCGCCCGGCATGGGGCTGAACGCCTTCTTTGCCTTCACCGTGGTCAAGACCATGGGCTACACCTGGGAGCAGGCGCTGGGTGCGGTGTTCATCTCGGGCATCATCTTTCTGTTCCTGACGATATCCGGCATCCGGGTCTGGCTGGTCAAGGGCATCCCGCATTCACTGCGCAGTGCCATTGCGGCCGGCATCGGGCTGTTTCTGGCCATTATCGCGCTATCCAGCGCGGGGATCGTGGTCGCCCATCCGGCCACCAAGGTCACGCTGGGCAACCTGACCACGCACGGTCCGCTCTTCGCCATCCTGGGCTTTTTCGTGATCGCGTCGCTGGATGCGCTGCGCGTGCGGGGCGCCATCCTGATCGGCATCATCGTCGTCACGGTGCTGTCGATGGTGATGGGCTACAACGAGTTCAAGGGCATCTTTTCGGCGCCGCCCAGCCTGTCGCCTACCCTCTTCAAGCTGGACATCATGGGCGCGCTGCATTCCGGCTTCGTGCACGTGATTCTGGTGTTCGTGCTGGTCGAAGTGTTTGACGCCACCGGCACGCTGGTGGGCGTGGCCAAGCGCGCGGGCCTGGTGCCTGAAGACCGCCCCAATCGCCTGGGCCGCGCGCTGTTCGCGGACAGCACCGCCATCGTGGCCGGTTCGATGCTGGGCACCAGCAGCACCACCGCCTACGTGGAAAGCGCCTCCGGCGTGCAGGCTGGCGGGCGCACCGGCATGACTGCACTGATCGTGGGCCTGCTGTTCCTGGCCGCGCTGTTCATCTCGCCGCTGGCGGGCGCCGTGCCGGCCTACGCCACCGCACCCGCCCTGCTCTACGTCGCCGGCCTGATGATGCGCGAGCTCATCGACATCGACTGGAACGACGTCTGCGAAGCCACGCCGGCCGCGCTGACCGCGCTGGTCATGCCGTTCACGTACTCGATCGCTAATGGCATTGCCTTCGGCTTCATCAGCTACGTGGTGCTCAAGACCGCCACGGGCAAGATGCGCGACGTGCACCCGGCCACCTGGCTCGTGGCCGTGCTGTTCGTGATCCGCTACGCGTTCTTCCCTGAATAGTCAGGCTGACACGCTGTTCACGCAAAGCCGCCGCAGGCCATGCCTTGCGGCGGTTTTTTCATTTGGCGGCCGTCCACACCGCCAGTTCGTAGCCGTCGAGGTCCGTGAAATGGAAGCGGCTGCCGCCCGGAAACGTGAACTCGTCGCGGCTGATGCGACCGCCCGCGGCCGTGATGCGTTGCCGGATTCCGGCCAGGTCGTCGCCGTACAGGATCACAAGCGGACCGCCCGGCCGCACCGCTTCACCCGTCGTGAAGCCGCCCTTCAGCCGGCCATCGGTGAATTCCGAATACGTGGGACCGTAATCCGTGAACGTCCATCCGAAGACCTCGCCATAGAAGCGCTTGCTGCGCGCGATGTCCGCGACGTTGAATTCGATGTTGTCGATGCGGTTGTTCTGGCCGCTGGCGCCCATGCGCGTCTCCATTGGTTGAATGGCAAATGTTGTATAGCCAATGCGCGGCCATTCCAGGCCGCGTTTGTGCTTGCTATTGTAGGGATCGAGAAAATCAATCAACCCGGCCAAGGGCATGGTTGCTGGCGGGCTCGGTTGAATTCGCCGATACACTCCCCATGTAGATCAGCATATGGAGTACATTTTGCGCCCTTCCCCTTTCATAACCGCGCTGCCGGCCTGTCATGACGCAGCGGAGGCGCACGCATGAGCGCCCTGGCGAACATCCCCTTTTCCGTGCTGGACCTGGCCCCCATTGTGCAGGGCCGCGATGCCGCAGACGCGTTCCGCAATACGGTCGCGCTGGCGCAGCATGTCGAGCAACTGGGCTACAACCGCTTCTGGTTGGCCGAGCACCACAACATCAACGGCATCGCCAGCAGCGCCACGGCTGTGCTGATCGGCCATGTGGCCGGCCACACATGCACGCTGCGCGTCGGCTCGGGCGGCGTCATGCTGCCCAACCACGCGCCGCTGATCATCGCAGAACAGTTCGGCACGCTCGAGACCCTGTACCCCGGCCGCATCGACCTGGGCCTGGGCCGCGCACCCGGCAGCGACGGCGCCACGCAACAGGCGCTGCGCCGCAGCCCGCGCAGCGGTCTTGAGTTCCCGGCCCTGGTCGAGGAGCTGCGCAGCTTTTTGGCTCCCTCTCGCCCCGGCCAGCCCGTGCGCGCCATCCCCGGCGAAGGCCTGGATGTGCCGATCTGGCTGCTGGGTTCCAGCGACTTCAGCGCGCGCATGGCGGCTGAACTAGGCCTGCCCTTCTCGTTTGCCGGGCATTTCTCGCCGGAAGGCATGGCCGCGATGCGCTTGTACCGTCACTTGTTCAAGCCTTCCGAGACGCTGGCGCGCCCCTATTCGATGATCGGCGTGCCCGTCATTGCCGCCGAAACCGACGAGGCCGCGCGCTTCCAGTCGACCACGCAGCAACTGAAATTCCTGTCGCTCGTGCGCGGCCATCGCCTGCAATTGCAGCCGCCGGTCGAAAGCATGGACGGCGTATGGAACGAATGGGAGCGCGAAGCGGTCAATCAACGATTGGGCGCGTCGATCGTGGGCGGCCCGGACACCGTCAAGCGGGAACTCGAAGCCCTGGTCGCGGAAACCCAGGCCGACGAGGTCATGATCGTGTCCGACTTCTACGACATCGCAGACCGCCTGCGTTCTTTCGAGATCGTCGCCTCGCTGAAAAACGGCGCGGGCATCTCCACGAAATCGGCGACCTAGGGGCCGCAAAACTGCGCTTTACCCAGCGCCAACCATTGCGACGCAGCCTAAACCGGTTCTACTATTGCCTTTCAGGCTCTCGGCAACCGCGCGTCGCCGCACACATCCGGGACGGATACCCGGCGTCTACTGCCACAGCTTTTCGCCGCCCTCGCGGCAAGGATTCCACATGAGTATTGTTGAACTCACCAAAGACAGCTTCCAGGAAGCCATCACGCCCGACGGCACCCTCATCGTCGACTTCTGGGCGCCCTGGTGCGGCCCGTGCCGCGGTTTCGCGCCGGTATTTGAACAGGCCGCCACCGAGCATCCGGACGTCACGTTCGCCAAGGTGAATACCGACGTCGAGCAGGAACTGGCCGGCGCGCTGGGCATCCGCTCGATTCCGACGCTGATGGTCTTCCGCGAAAAGGTCCTGCTGTTCTCGCAACCCGGCGCCTTGTCCGGCGGTCAGTTGAACGAACTGCTCGCCAAGATCAAGGAAGTGGACATGGAAAAGGTCCACCAGGAAATCGCCGCGGCGCAAGACAGCCAGGACGCGTAAAACCGCAAGGGGCCCGGATCGGGCCCCATCCTTTTGCACGGGGACATTTGCTTCCCGGATGCCGCTGCGCGGCAGGCCGGTGCGGACGCTGGCAGGCTACGAAACGACTTCCCACGCGGACCGGCCGCGCGTGATGTTCGCCGCAGTGACTTCCAATTCAGTCAGCACCACACGCGGCACCGTAAACGTGAGCGTGACGCCGTCTGCGTTGTAGTCTTCCTGCAAGATGGCGGCGCCTGCCTGGGCCAACCGCGATTTCAACAGCGCCATCTCGCCGAATCCGCATGCGCAGCGCACCGTTGCCAGGTCGACGATTTCCGTACGCTCGCCCAACCGCAGGCAATTGGCCGCGCATCCGCCGTAAGCGCGCACCAGTCCGCCCGCACCTAGCTTGATTCCCCCGTACCAGCGCACGACCAATACCGCCACGCGGTCCATGTCCTGGCCTTCGATGGCCTGCAGGATCGGCCTGCCCGCGGTGCCGCCAGGCTCGCCATCATCATTGAAGCGGTACTCCTGTCCGATGCGGTAAGCCCAGCAGTTATGCGTGGCCTCGGGGTCGCTGTGCTCGGCAAAGAAGCGCATGGCGTCGTCGATCGTGGCGACCGGCGCGGCATACGCGGCAAAGCGGCTTTTCTTGATGTCTTCCTGGTAGGTGCAGGGAGCGGTCAGCGTGTGCGTCATGCCCGGCATTGTAAGTGCGCGGATCGGCAGGCGATGCGACAGCGCGGATGCGGCCTGCGCGGCCCGGCCTGCGCGGCGCGGACCGGCCGCGCATCAGCCGTGGCAGTCCGGGACTTCCTGATCCAGATAGACGTCGAAGGCGACGTCGCGCGCCCATTTCGTGGTCATGGCCTTCCAGGCGCCGGCGCGGTCCCACGCCCGCATCTCTTGCCCGAGCCACGCGCGCGAGGCCTCGTCCTGCGCGGGCAGCAGCCACACGCGCTCCTGGCGTGCGCCATCCGGCGTCAGCGTCGAGGAGAACTTCTTCCATTCCGGAAAGCGCATCAGCGGCTCCCAGACGGCATCGTCGACCAGACCGATGTCGCACTCGCCTTCGCGCACGGCGACGAGCGCGTCCGAGGGCACGCGATAGGTCTTGACGGTTGCGCCCCAGCTTTGCGCCAGGGCTTGCGCCTGCGTGGCGGCTTCGGCCATGCACACGCTGCGCCCCTGCACGTCGGCGGGCTTGCGCATCCGCGTGTCGGTGCGGATCACGGCCTTGGGCCGTGCCGCATAGCCGGTGGCTTGCACCGCGACGGTCTGCGGCTGTCCGTCGGCGCGGTCCGCAAGCACAAGATCCACCTCGCCTGCCTTCAGCGCCCGGGCGGCGTCAGCGGCCGGCAACTGGACCAGCCGCACGGGCAGCTTCAGGCTGGCGCCCAGCTTGTCGGTGATGGCGGCGTCCAGGCCTTCGGGCGTGCGGATCTTCGCCCCCGCGACCGGCGGCGGCGCCAGATACGGCACGCCCACGACCAGCTCACCGCGCGCCCGCGCCGCCGGAAAGGTCTCCGGCTGCGCCTGCGCGAAGCCCGCGAGCAGCAGGCCCGCGGCAAGGACGAATGGACGCATGCGGGACATCATGATGACAACGTCAGACGTATTGGTAACGCAGCAAACGATGCTTGAGGTTTTCAAGCACGAACTGGTCGATCAGCGCAGCCAGCACGGCGATCACGAGGATGTTGGTCATGACGCCGGTCATGTCCGCGATTTCGCCCGAGTACGCCAGCGACCGGCCCAGCCCCTTGCCGAAGCCGATCAGCATTTCGGCCGAGATCAGCGCCCGCCAGGCGTTGCCGAACGCCAACTGCGCGCCGGTGATGAGCTCAGGCATGACCGCCGGCAGGTACACCCGCTTGATCAGCCCCCAGCGCGTCGCGCCCATGACGCGCGCCGCCGACACGTGCACGCGCTGCACGGATTCGGTGGCGTTCATCACGCTGAGCGCAGCCGGGAAGAACGCCGACAGCGCCACGACCACGATGATGGGCGTATTGCCAAAGCCCATCACGATGAGAAACAGCGGCACCCACGCGATGGACGGGATCGACTGCAGGATGACGATGGCGCTGCGCAGGACTTCGCGGAAGAAGAACAGCACGGCCGCCACGAGGCCGAAGCCCACGCCGGCGGCCAGCGCCAGCCCGTAGCCCGCGCCCAGCCGCCCCAGCGTGCCCATGAGGCTCTGGTGGAACGATTGCTTGCCCAGGTCTTCGAACAGCCGCTCGACGACGGCGGGCACGCCCGGCATCAGGAAGTCGGGCAGCGCGAACGCGGCCAGTTGCCACAGCGCCAGGATGAACAGGACGCCCAAAACGCCCGCAAGATGCTTGCGGGCGCCGGTCACACGGGTAGATGCGCTCAAAGCTTGCGAGCCTCTTGCCAGGACAGGTCGATGATGCTGGAGACGTCGTACGGCTTGCCGTCGCGCGTCTTGAGCGAACCCTGGGCCTGCAGGATGTCAGCGATTTCCTGCATGCGCGCCGTGTCCTTCTCCGTCAGCTTGGGCGTGAACACCTGCGTGCT
Source organism: Achromobacter sp. UBA4530 (assembly GCF_002388205.1). Taxonomy (NCBI): domain Bacteria; kingdom Pseudomonadati; phylum Pseudomonadota; class Betaproteobacteria; order Burkholderiales; family Alcaligenaceae; genus Achromobacter; species Achromobacter sp. UBA4530. The sequence goes on from NZ_DGMA01000007.1 coordinate 355,396, forward strand.
GATGGCCTCGGAAATGACGGTTTCGCGCGGCAGCTCGCCGCGAGTCAGCGTCTTGAGCGTGGGCTCGGCGATGAAGTACGACGCGATCAGCTTGGACGCCTGCGCCGGTTCCTTCTGCAGCAGCGTGATGGCCTGGTTCTGGGCGTCCAGCGCCTTCCAGACATCGTCCTTGCGCTTGGCCAGCGTTTCGCCCGAGGTGATGACGACCATGCACGGGAACGGCCAGGCCTGCCCCACTTCGTAGATCTGCTTGACCGGCGCGACCAGTTGCGCGATGCGGTCGTAGGGTTCGAACAGGAAGGCGGCGTCAACCCGCTTGCCCACCAGCGACTGCACGGCCACGGCCGGGCTCACGCCCATGACGTTCACGTCGTCGGCCGTCAGGTTGCCCTGCTTGAGCACGACGCCCTTCAGGACCACGTCGGCGGTGCTGCCTTCGGCCTGCGAGGCCAGCGTCTTGCCCTTCAGGCCGGCGATGTCCTTGATGCCGGAATCGTCACGCACGATCAGCGAGTGATAGCCCTGCTGCGCACCGCCCACCACCTTCAGGTCAGCGCCCTTGGAGGCCCACGCGACCGCGTTGGTGAAGCCGAGCACGCCGATGTCGAGCTGGCCGCCGACGATTGCCTTGATGAGATCGGTGCCCGATTTGAATTCGATCAGTTCGGAATCCAGGCCGGCCTTCTTGTAGTAGCCGCCCTCTTGCGCGACGATCGCCTGCGCGTCGTCCATCACGCGCAGGTAGCCCACGCGGAACTTCTCGGCAGCCATCGCGGGGGCAGCCGCCAGCAGCGCCGCGGCCAGCGGCAGGGACAACCATTGCTTCAGTTTCATCAGAAGAGCTCCAGGAAATTCGATAAGCGGCCGCGCCCGGGCGGCCGTCGGTATTTGGGGGAAGAAGATCAGGCGGCCAGCGCGATGTCGGCGTGCGCGTCCGAACCGCCGACGCCGATGCCCAACAGGCGCAGGATTTCGCGCTTTTCGCTGGCAAGGTCGGACAGGTCGTGCGTCTTGACGCGGTGGGCCAGGTTGAATTCGCGCAGCACCCGCGCCGGACGCGGGCTGAAGACGACGATGCGATCGGCCAGGAACAGGGCCTCGTCGACGTCGTGGGTCACCAGCAGCACCGTCGGCTTTTCCTGCGCGATGAGCTGGCGCAGCACATCCTGCAGGCTCAGGCGGGTCAGCGCGTCCAGTGCGCCGAAGGGTTCGTCCATCAGCATGGTCTGGGGCTGGGCGATGAACGCGCGGGCCAGCGCAGCGCGCTGGCGCATGCCGCCGGAGACCTGATGGGGATAGTAGTGTTCGAAGCCTTCCAGGCTGACGCGCGCCAGCCATTCGCGTGCGGCTTCGCGGGCGCGCTTCTTGGGCGTGTTCTGGAATTCCAGCGCCAGCGCCACGTTGTCTTCCAGCGTCAGCCAGGGATACAGGGCGTGTTCCTGGAACACCAGCGTGCGGCTGGGATTCGGTCCCGTGACCTTGTCGCCGTCGGCCAGCACGCTGCCCTGCGTGGGCATTTCGAGCCCCGCGGCCAGATGCAGCAAGGTGGACTTACCGCAACCCGAGGGGCCGACCAGCGCGACCAGCTCGCCGGTCTTGAATTCACTGGTGAAGCCGTCGACGACGGGCAGGTCGCCGAAATGCTTGTGGACGTGGTCGAAAGTCAGGTTCATGGAACGAATCGTCAGCGCGCGTGAAAACGAGCCTCAAATCTAACAATTCGTTATATGAATCCAAACGATCAATATCGAATGTCTTTACTTCTTTTCGTAATAATGATCAGATCGTCGCCGGCTGCCGGCTGGCCGCCCGCTGCAATCCGAACGCAATGACGAAGCCCAGCGTGACGCACAGGGACGCGGCCAGGAAGATCGCGGGGTAGCCGAAGCCGCTGGAGATGTAGCCCGCGATCGGGCCGGTCACGCCCAGCGCCAGGTCCAGGAAGGCCGAATAGGCGCCCAGCGCCGCGCCGCGGCTGCCGGCCGGCACGCGCGCCACGGCCTCGACGCCGATGGCCGGGAACACCAGCGCGAAGCCGCAGCCGGTCAGCGCGGCGCCCAGCAGCGCCATGCCCGGGTTGGGCGCCAGCCACAACAGCAACAGACCGGCCGCTTCCACCACGAACGACACCTGCGCGACCCGGAATCCGCCAAAGCGGGTGATGGTGCCGGCGAACAGCAGGCGCACGCCAATGAAGGCGCCGCCGAACGCACTGAGCGCGCTTGCGGCGCCGTCCCATGAGACGCTGGCGTAATACAGCGCGACGAAGGCGGCCAGCGTGCCGAAGCCAACGGACCCCAGGCCCAGCGCCACGCCATGCGGAAATACGCGCAGCACCACGCTCTTAAAGGCCATGCGGTGCCCGCCCACGATGGCGACGGCCGGCCGGATCATGGCAAGACCCAGTCCGGCCAACCCCAGCAACAGCACCGCACCGCCCAGTGCGCCCATGCTCCAGTGCTTTTCAAGCTGCACGCCCAGCGGCGCGCCCAGCGCCAGCGCGCCATAGGTGGCGATGCCGTTCCAGGAAATGACGCGGGCGGTGTGCAGCGGCCCTACCCGCGCGATGGCCCAGGTGGCCGAGCCGGTGCCGACCCAGCTCTCGCCGAATCCCAACGCCAGACGACTGAGGATGATTGCCGCCAGGCTGAGCCACGCGGTGCGTTCAAAGGCGTAGGCGAGCAGCAGAAAGATGCCGCTGATTGCGCAGGCCGCCATGCCGATGACGACGGTCTGCTTCGGGCCGACCGTATCGGCCATGCGGCCGGCGTGCGAGCGGCTGAGCAAGGTCGCCACGTACTGCACGCTGATCGCCAGGCCGGCCAGCACGGATCCGTATCCCAGGTTGCCGTGCACATAACCCGGCAGCACGGCCAGCGGCAGGCCGATGGCCAGGTAGCAGATGAAGGTAAAGAAGGCGATGGCAACGATGCGGGCCGTCAGGGTGAACGTGCCGATCTGCGCGCCATCAGGCGCGTCATGCATAGAGGGAGACATGTGGGGACAAAAAGAAGCCTGGCCGGACAGCCGCCAGGGTCGGGCCCGATGATAGCGCAGCGCAGATTGCGCCCGGCTGAACAGGTGGCCATCGCGGCCCGGCGGACTACATGGCGCGCGGCCGTGGCGCAAATGAGAAAGCGGCGCACGAACCCGTGCGCCGCTTCAGGACCCGCCGCGGAATCAGGCCTCGATGCCGCGCGAGGACAGGTAGTCTTCGTAGCCGCCGCGGTAGTCGACGATCTCGCCGGTGGGCAGGATTTCGATCACGCGCGTGGCCAGGCCGGACACGAATTCACGGTCATGCGACACGAACACCAGCGTGCCTTCGTACTTTTCCAGCGCGAACTGCAGCGACTCGATCGATTCCATGTCCAGGTGGTTGGTCGGCTCGTCGAGCAGCATCACGTTGTGCCGGCCCAGCATCAGGCGGCCGAAGGTCATGCGGTTCTTTTCGCCGCCGGACAGCACCTTGGGGGCCTTGGGCAGGTCGTCAGCGGAGAACAGCAGGCGGCCCAGCACCGAACGGATCGACTGGTCGTCGTCGCCCGGCTGGCGGTGGTCGCCCATCCAGTCCAGCAGGTTGATGTCGGTTTGCTGGAACTGGTCGGATACGTCCTGCGCCATGTAGCCGAGGTCGGCGTTGTCCGACCATTTCACCGTGCCCGAATCGGGTTGCAGGTCCTGCGCCAGGAGGCGCAGCAGCGTGGTCTTGCCGACGCCGTTGGCGCCGATGATGGCGATCTTTTCGCCGGCGTCGACCATGGCCGAGAACTTGGTGATGACGGGCGCGTCGTAGGCCTTGGTGAGGTTTTCGACAGTGACGGCCAGGCGGTGCATGACCTTGCTTTGCTCGAACCGGATGTACGGGTTCTGGCGCGACGAGGGTTTGACCACGACCTGGTCGGCCTTGATGCGGTCGATCTGCTTCAGGCGCGAGGTGGCCTGACGCGACTTGGACTTGTTGGCCGCGAAACGGCGGACAAAGTCCTGCAGTTCGGCGACGCGTTCCTTGGCCTTGGCGTTGTTGGCCACCAGGCGCTCGCGGGCCTGGGTGGAAGCCAGCATGTAGTCGTCGTAATTGCCGGCGTAGATGCGGATTTCACCGTAATCCACGTCAGCCATGTGCGTGCACACCTGGTTCAGGAAGTGACGATCGTGGCTGATGATGATCATCGTGCTCTGGTAGCCGTTGAGGACGTTTTCCAGCCAACGGATCGTGTTGATGTCCAGGTTGTTGGTGGGTTCATCCAGCAGCAGCACGTCGGGGTTCGAGAACAGCGCCTGCGCAAGCAGCACGCGCAGCTTCCAGCCCGGCGCGACTTCGCGCATCGGCAGATTGTGCTGGTCGACCGCGATTTCCAGGCCCAGCAGCAGTTCGCCCGCGCGGGCTTCGGCGGTGTAGCCGTCGTATTCCGCGAACTTGGCTTCCAGATCGGCCGCGCGCATGTAATCGTCTTCGGTCGCCTCCGGGTTGGCGTAGATCGCGTCACGCTCGGACATGGCGTCCCACATTTCGGTGTGGCCCATCATCACGACGTCCAGCACGCGCACGTCTTCAAACGCGAACTGGTCCTGGCGCAGCTTGCCCAGGCGCACGCCGGGTTCAAGCGCGACGTTGCCGCCGGAGGGTTCCAGGTCGCCGCCGATGATCTTCATGAACGTAGACTTGCCGGACCCATTGGCCCCGATCAGCCCGTACCGGTTGCCTTCCCCGAACTTGACGCTGACGTTCTCGAAAAGGGGCTTGGGACCGAACTGGATGGTGAGATTGGCGGTGGATATCACGGTGTATGTACGTTTGAAGGCGCCCGAAAGCGCATGCGGGAAAACCTGCTAGTGTAGCAAACGGGCTGCGGCCCTTATTTATATTGGCGAGAGCGGCGGTGCTGGAGCGCCGGACCGCCCGCCCCCGGCGCGCCGGACCGCCGCACCGCCAGACCGGGGATCAGTGGTGATGCTCGTCCAGCACCAGATGCGCGAGGCCCTTTTCGGTGGCGATGCCGACCTTCTGGCCGATGGGCAAGGTGGCTTTGGTGGCGACATGGCCGTACGGCAGACCGGTAATGACCGGCACCTTGACCGTCTTGCGCAGCCAGGCCACGACCTCGTGCAGATCGTACCCCTTGTCGTGCGGCGCCAGCTTGTACTCGGTGAAACGGCCCAGGACGATGGCCTTCTGGCGCCCCAGGATGCCGGCCTGCCAGAGCTGGATCAGCATGCGCTCGACGCGGTACGGATGCTCGGCCACGTCTTCCAGGAACAGGATGCCGCCGCGAATCTTCGGCATATACGGCGTGCCCAGCAGCGAGGTCAGCATCGCAAGGTTGCCGCCCCACAGGATGCCGCGCGCGTCGACCGGGTCGGCGTCCTGGGTTTCGAAGCTGAGGATCTCCAGCTCGCCGCGCATCACTTCGCCGAACAGCGCTTCGGTCAGGTCATCGACCTTTTTGCCGCCGAAGTCCTGGACCGCGGTGGCGCCCGTGTAGCTGACCGCGCCGGTCTGCGCCAGCAGCGCCAGGTTGAACGCCGTGAAATCGCTCATGCCGACAAAGCGCTTGCCGCTGTCGGCCATGGCCTTCCAGTCGATGGCGTGCAGCAACCGGCCCAGCCCGTAGCCGCCGCGCGTCACCATGACGATCGGCAGCTTCTGCTTCGTGGCGCGGGTCAGGCTGGCCAGGCGCTGGGCGTCCGTGCCGGCGAACCGTTGATGTTCGGCCAGCGCCGTGCGGTCCAGTGCGGTCTTGAAGCCCTGCTGCTCCAAGCGTTCGCGCGCCAGCGTCACGGTGGCGGGGTCGCGCACGGCGGACGACGGGGAAATCAGGTAGATGCCGCGGGCGTCCGGCTGGGGACCGTGATCGTGCGCGTGGTCGTGGCCATGATCGTGGCCATGATCGTGGTCGTGACCGCATGCGTCGCCGCAGTCCGGGCCGTGATCGTGCGGGTGATCGTGCGCCGGGGTGGCTGCGGCCTTGGCGCGGCGCGCCTTGGCGGCGGGCTTGGCAGCGGACTTGGCGGCTTTGGGGGTACTCATGCGATGGATTCCTTGGCGCGGCGTTCGCGGAAGAACCGGCGCAGCAGGTCGCCGCAGGGTTCGGCCAGCACGCCGCCGGTGACTGAAGTGTGATGGTTGAGCTTGGGCACGGACCCGACGTCCAGCACGCTGCCGCAGGCCCCGGTCTTGGGGTCGTACGCGCCGAACACCACGCGTGCAAGGCGCGCATGCAGCATGGCGCCGATGCACATCACGCACGGTTCCAGCGTGACGTAGACGGTGATGCCGGGCAGCCGGTAGTTTTCAAGCTGGCGCGCGGCGCCGCGCAGGGCGACGATCTCGGCGTGCGCCGTGGGATCGTGATCGATGATGGTGCGGTTGTAGCCCCGCCCCAGGATGTCGCCCTGGGCGGACACGACCAGCGCGCCCACCGGCACCTCGCCGATGTCGTAGGCGGCCTGGGCCTGTTCCAGGGCCAGGGTCATGAAACGCGCGTCCTGCTCGGTCCAGCGCGGCACCGCGTCCATCGGGGCCGACTCAGCCACGGTACACCCGCGATTTCAGCGCGATGCGGCCCGCCAGGCTGGTGACCGCTTCTTCGAGCCATTGATACAACTCAGCTTCTTCGTCGTAGCGGGCCTGGTTCAGGTTGGACACGCGCCCTTCTTCGATGAAGCCCCAGGCGCGGCTGCGCTTGTCGCGGTGCTTGGGATCCCAGACCCCAAAGGCAAAGCCGCCGGCACGGCGGATCAGCGAAAAGCACGGAATGTCGGTGTATCCGTCGCCCACGAAGACCATCTGGTCGAACGGGATGCGCAGCCGGTCCTCGGGCACCTTGCGGTTGACCTCGAACGGCTTGTTGCGGAATTCGCGGCCGATGATGCCCTTCTGAATGTGAAATAGGTAGCGAGTCTTGTCGGTAAAGCTGACGACGCGCCGCGGAAACGCGATGCCGCCGTCCTCGCCATAGACGAATTCGGACGCCCAGATTTCGGTGAATTCATGTGCGATGGGCGTCGAGCGCACCACGTCGCCGATGCCGCTGGAGATGAGATAGAACTCGAGCTGCACCTGCGGGTGCTCGGCCCGGACCGCGGCGCGCAGACGCTGGAACAGCGTGGCCACGCCATCGTGCAGATCAAGGCGCGCGCCCCAATCTTTCAGGCGCTGCTGCGTGATGAGGCCGTGCCGTCCCTGCCGGGACAGTTCGATCATCTTATAGAGATAGGCCGGCACGGGATCCCAGTCCTGCTGAAACAGCAGGGGATCGACCTCTTCCTTCCAGAACGAGGCCGTGTCCACGCCGATGCTGTCCAGGAAACCGGACGTGCTGTCCGAGGCCAGCGTGTCGTCGAAATCGAAAATCAGGGCGATGACGTCGGACATGAATATGCGTAAAAAAAGGCGACAGCCGCCATTTTGCCTGAATGCGGCAGCGGCTGCGCCTCGGAAGCGGCGCGGTGCATCACGCAGCGCCCTGCTTCACCTTCGCTTCATGCGCTTTAAATCATGCGCCCTGGTTCGGAGCAACGCCTTACTGGCGGATCGGCGCGGTCATCGTTCCCGTGCCGGGAGCGGGAGCCATGCCCGGGGCGGGAGCCATGCCCGGAGCCGGGGCCATGCCCGGCGCGGGGGCCATGCCCGGGGCCGTGCCGGCGGGCACCTGGATCACGGTCTCGCGCAGCACGCCGCCGCCCTGCACGCTGCCGCGCACGTTGCCCGGCGCGGTCATTTGCGTGACGCAATTCTGGCGCTGGGTTTCGGGCAGACGGTTGCAGCGCGCCACCATGTTCTGCTGCAGTTGTTCGGGGCTTTCTTCGCGGAGATTCTGGCGGCTGCGCTCCTGGCGCGCCGCGCCGGCTTCGCGCAGGCAGGCATCCAGCGCTTGCCCGGTCCTGCCGCTTTTGCAGGCGGCGACGTCCTGCTGATAGCTGGACTGCGCCGAGGCGCCGGAAGATTGCGCTTGAACCGCGCCAGCGGCGAGCATCAGGCCGGCGGTGCAGAGAATGGCAGCAAGGCGCTTCGAAGGCATGGGAACAGTATTCATGGTCAGCTCCTTATGAAGAGATTGAACCCGGACGGCGCGGTATCAACCGCGCCGCCAACTGACCTCACTATCCCATGACCGCGCGATGGGGGACATAACTAGCGACGTGAATTCGTAAGGTTACGTTTCAACGTCAGCAAACAGGGACGGCGCGAAATCAGCGCGCGTCTTTGTCCGCTTCCGCCTTGGTAAGGCGGTTGCGGTACGTGGCTGCGCGCATCAGCAACATGGCCGTGACAGGCGACGACACAATCAGCAGCAGCGTGATGATGACCTCGTGAAACACCGGGCGCGCGGACAGCGCCGAGAACACCAGGATGGAAGACGCCAGCACGCAGGCGCAGCCCATCGTGTTGCCCAGCGTGGGGGCATGGATGCGCGACTGGAAGGTGCGGAAACGCAGCAGCCCGGCCGAGCCGGTCACGGCCAGCAGTCCGCCCAGCACCAGCAGAATGGTGGCGGGGATACCGGCCCACAGGGGGATATCGACTTCCATCATGGCTCGATGACCTCGCCGCGCAACAGGAAACGCGCCATGGCGGTAGAGCCCACAAAGCCGAACAGCGCGATCAGCAGCGCGATGTCGAAGTACACCGACGTGCCGGACCGGATGCCGAACACCAGCATCGTCAGCATGCCGTTGATGTACAGCGTGTCCAGGGCCAGGACGCGGTCCTGGGCGGTGGGGCCGCGCAACAGGCGGATGGTGGCGAACACCATGCCCAGCGCAAAGCAGAGCAAGGCAAAGGATGCCGCCCAATACAGTACGGAATTCATTCGAACATCTCCATCAACGGGCGCTCGTAGCGCTGCTGCACCAGTTCGATCCACTCGTCTTCGTTTTGCAGATCGAGCACATGCAGCTTCAGCGCGTGGTCTTCAGTCAGGCTCACCCAGACCGTGCCGGGCGTGTAGGTGACGATGCAGGCCAGCATCGCCAGGCCATGCGGGTCGCGCATGGTGAGCGGGATCAGGATGAATCCCGGCGAGAACTCATTGCGGCGCGGATTGAGGATCAGCCGCGCGACCGCGATGTTGGACTTGATGATGTCCCACGTCACGTGCAGGAAAAGCGGGATCACCTTCCACAGGTGGCGCGGCCGTGCATGCAGCGGGCGCAGGCGCGAGGCGGCCCACGTGAACCACAGCGCCAGCGCGATGCCCAGGGCGATCTGCCCCGGCGACACGCTTTCATTGAGGAGCAGCCACAGTGCAAACAGCAGCGTGGGCAGGATCAGGAAGTAAAGGCGGCGCATCAGCTTCCTCCCTTGACGCCGCGCACGGTCTGCGCGGACATGACGGCGTCGATATACGACGCGGGCTGGTCGAGCGAACGGGCGGCGTCGTCCAGGTAGGCCGACACGGGACCCGCGCCGGCGGCCAGGCCCACGCACAGCAGCACCAGCACGGCGACCGGGCCTGCCTCGATCACGCGCAGGCGCGGCGTGCTGCGGTCGTCGCTGGCCCAGAAGATACGGATGCCGGTGCGGCCCAGGCCGATCAGGCCCGCCAGGCCCGACACCAGCACGGCGGCCACGAGCAGCCAGGCGTCCATCGGCGGCGCCGACTCGGTGGCGGCCGACACCGCTGCCGACAACAGCGAGAACTTGGCGACAAAGCCGGACAGTGGCGGCAGGCCGGTCACCAGCAACGCGCAGGAAATGAAGGCCAGGCCCAGGAACGCCATTGCCGCGGGAATCGCCACGCCGACGACGTCGTCGGAGCGGTTCACAGAGGTTGGATCGTCCAGGTCGAAGGCATCGAGCGTGACCGCCAGCACGTTTGCGCCGAAGCTGCGGGTGCGTTCGATCAGTTCGGCCAGCAGGAAGAACGCGCCCGTGGTCAGCACCGAGCTGATCAGGTAGAAGAGCGCGGGACCCGTGAGCGTCACGCCCGGCATGCCCAACGCGGTCAGCAACGTGCCGGCCGACACGATGACGCAGTAGCCGACCATTTTTTCCAGCTGCTGGGTCGCCAACAGGCCCAGGGCGCCAAACAGCAGCGTGGCCAGCCCGGCGGCAAACATCCAGTCCAGGCTGAAGGCGGCGGGCGCGCCGGTCGGCAGCAGCAGCGAGCCGATGCGCAACAGCGCGTAGATGCCGACCTTGGTCATGATGGAAAACATGGCCGCGATCGGTGCACCGGCCGAACCATACCCTTTGACCAGCCAGAAGTTGAGCGGCCAGGCCCCTGCCTTGACCAGGAAGGCCACGCCGAGGATGGCGGCGCCCGCCTCGAACAGCATGCGTTCGGCGCCCGCCAGATTGCCTGCGCGCAGCGCCAGGTCCGCCATGTTGAGCGTGCCCGTCACGCCGTAGATCAGCGCGATGCTGATCAGCAGCAGGAATGAGGCCACCAGGTTCACGGCGATGTACTGAAGGCCCGCGCTGACGCGCGCCACGCCGGACCCGTGCAGCAGCAGGCCGTAGGACGCCGCCAGCAGCACTTCGAAGAACACGAACAGGTTGAACAGGTCGCCGGTCAGGAAGGCGCCATTCAGGCCCATCAGCAGGAACTGGAACAGCGAATGGAAATGCACGCCGGCGCGGTCCCAGCGGGCCAGCGCGTAGACCAGCGTGGCCAGACCGAGTACGGCCGTCAGCGTCAGCATGACGGCGGCCAGGCGGTCGACCACCAGCACGATGCCGAACGGCGCGGGCCAGTCGCCCACCAGGTAGGCCCCTACCCCGTTTTCCCAGACGCCGGGCACGCCCCCGCCGGCCACGACCAGCAAGGCGATCGCCGCCGCCAACTGGGCAAGTGTCGACAGAAGCGCGACCCCGCCGCGCGCGTAGCGGCTGGTGTCGGCGAACAGCAGCATCGCTGCGCCCGCGACCAGCGGAATGATGATGGGCAGGACAGGAAGGTGTTGAAGCCAGAAACTCAAGATTGGGACTCCCGTCCATCAACGTGGTCGGTACCCGTGAGGCCCCGCGAGGCGAGCAGCACAACCAGGAACAACGCGGTGGTGGCAAAGCCGATGACGATGGCGGTCAGCACCAGCGCCTGCGGCAGCGGATCCGCATACCAGGAAGGATCATGCGCCATGGACGGGTCCACCACCGGCGGCCTGCCGGACGTGAGCCGGCCCATGCCGAAGATGAAGAGGTTCACTGCGTAGGAGACCAGCGACAGGCCCATGATGAATTGGAACGTCCGGGGCCGCAGCAGCAGCCACACGCCCGAGCCCGCCAGCACGCCGATTGCGGCAGCGTATATCAATTCCATCAGGCTTCTCCTGTTTGAACGGCGGCCGCCTGGAGCTCGGCGGCGGCCTTGCGTTGCGCGCGCAGCGATTGGTGGGCAAGCGCCACCAGCACCAGCACGGTGGATCCGACGACCAGCATGTAGACGCCCAGATCAAAAAGCAGCACGCTGGACACGTGGACGTGGCCAATCAGCGGCAGCGCGACGTCCCAGGCCAGCGCGGCAAGGAACGGCTTGTAGGCCAGCCACGCGCTCACGGCGGCAATGCCGGCGGACAGCAGCCCGATGCCGATCCAGTTCTGGGGATTCAGGCGGCTGCGGGATTCGACCCAATACACCCCGCCCACCATGTATTGCAGGATGACGGAGGTGGCGAAGATGAGGCCGCCCACGAAACCGCCGCCGGGCTGGTTGTGGCCGCGCAAGAGGAAATACACGGAGATCAGCGCGGCAATCGGCAGCAGCAGGCGCACCAGCACCGCGGGCACCATCATCGAGCCTGCGGGCACCGGCGACTTGATGTCGGGCGCGTCCGGGATGCCGCCGTCCTGATCCATCTGCTGGCGCGGAATGTCCGCGCTCTCGGCGGCTGGACGGAAGCGGCGCAACAGGGCGTAGACGGTCAGCGCCACGATGCCAAGCACCGTGATTTCGCCGAACGTATCGAAGCCGCGGAAGTCCACGAGGATCACGTTGACGACGTTGGTGCCGCCGCCGTCAGGCAGCGCGCGATTCACGAAATAGGACGAAATGGGATTGGTCTGCGGCCGCGCCAGCACCGAATAGGCCAGCGCGGACATGCCCGTGCCGGCGGCGACTGCCAGCAGCAGATCGCGCAGACGGCGGCCGCGTGCCTGCAGCGTGGCTTTCAGGCTTTCCTCGTCGTCCTGCACAATGCGGCGAGGCAGCCAGCGCAGGCCCAGCAACAACAGCACCAGCGTCACGACCTCGACAGACAGCTGCGTCAGCGCCAGATCGGGCGCGGAGAACCAGACGAAGGTCAGGCAGGTGATCAGCCCTGCCCCGCCCGCCAGCGCCAGGGAGGCCAGGCGGTGGTACTTGGCCTGGAACGCGGCGGCCAGGGCGCAGGTGCCGCCCACGATCCACAGCAAGGCGAAAACCGGATCGACCGGCGTCAGGCGCACGGCGCCGTCCAGCCAGCCGCCGGCGCGCAGCGGCAGCCACGCGACGAACAGCGTGCCCACCAGGATCAGCACCATCTGCACCTGCAGACGCGTGGACGACACCCAGCGCAGCAGCCATGCGGCGGCGACGCTGGAGCCATCGAGCAGCGCTTCGAAGGTGCGGCGGCCGTCAAGGCGGTAGATGAACGGCACCCGGCCCGGATTGGCGCGCTGATGCGCGCGCAGGGCCAGGTACAGCAGCACGCCTGCGGTAGTGGCGACCAGGCTCATCGCCAGCGGAAGATTGAAACCGTGCCAGACGGCCAGGCTGTAGTCGGGCATGTTCTCGCCCAGGATGCTCTGCGCCGCAGTGGCCAGGAACGGGCCGACGGTCAGGCTGGGAACGATGCCCACCAACAGGCACATCATGACCAGCAATGCGCTCGGCAACAGCATCCAGCGCGGCGGCTCGTGGGGCTCGCGCGGCAGGTCGGTGGCCGGTGGGCCGAAGAACACTTGCAGGATGAAACGCAGCGAATAGGCGACGCTGAATGCGCCGGCGATCGTGGCGAGCAGCGGCAGGCCAAGCTGGACGTAGCGGTCGGCACTGACGAAGGTGGTTTCCGCAAAGAACATTTCCTTGGACAGGAAACCGTTCAGCAGCGGCACACCCGCCATCGAAGCCGCAGCCACCATCGCCAGCGTGGCCGTGATGGGCATTGCCTTATACAGCCCGGACAGCCGGCCCAGGTCGCGCGTGCCGGTTTCGTGGTCGACCACGCCCGCCGCCATGAAGAGCGACGCCTTGAACGTAGCGTGGTTGATCATGTGGAAGATGGCGGCCACCAGCGCCAGCGTGCTGTTCAGACCCAGCAGCAGCGTGATGAGGCCCAGGTGGCTGATCGTGGAATACGCCAGCACGCCCTTCATGTCCTGCTGGAAGATGGCTGCATAGGCGCCCAGCACCAGGGTGATGAGACCCAGCCCGCCGATGATCCAGAACCACTCGTCGGTGCCAGACAGCACGGGCCAGAAGCGCGCCAGCAGGAAAACGCCTGCTTTGACCATCGTGGCCGAGTGCAGATAGGCGGACACAGGCGTGGGCGCGGCCATGGCGTTGGGCAGCCAGAAATGGAACGGGAATTGCGCGCTCTTGGTCAGCGCGCCCAGCGCCACCAGCACCAGGACGGCTGGATACCAGGGGTCGGCGCGGACCAGGTCGCCCGACGCCAGGACGCGGTCCATGTCGTAGCTGCCGACGATATGACCCAGGATCAGCACGCCGGCCAGCAGACAGAGACCGCCCGCCCCGGTGACCGTCAGCGCCATGCGCGCGCCCCGGCGCGCGTCCAGGCGGTGGTGCCAGTAGGCGATCAGCATGAACGACGCCAGGCTGGTCATTTCCCAGAACAGAACCAGCTGGATCAAGTTGCCCGAGAGCACCACGCCGAGCATGGCGCCCATGAAGGCCTGGAAGAACGAAAAGAAGCGTGGGACCGGGTCTTCCGGCGACATGTAATAGCGCGCGTACAACACGACCAGCGCGCCCATGCCGGAGACGATCAGCGCAAAGAGCCACGCGTAGCCGTCCATGCGCAGGGTAAATTGCAGACCCAGGGCGGGCGCCCAAGGCATGTCGGCCCGTATGACGCCGCCGTTGGCGACGTCCGGATAGAGCGTCGCGATCAGAACCACGCACGCGAGGGCGATGAGGCCAGCCAACCACGCCTCGGCGTTGCGGGCGTTGGAAGGCAGCAGCGCGGCGCACAGGCTGCCGGCGAACGGCAGAGCGAGGATCAGGATCAGCGACATGGCGTTCCGAAAATGTCCGGGCCCCCTCCCGCCAGCGCAGGGCAGCGAGAGACGAAACAGACCGGGGATTGAAAAACGGACGGAACCCTTGGCCCGGTGCGTCGCTGCACTACACGTTGCCCCGAGGGGTCATCAACCAACGCCAATTGAACGGCGCAGACAGAAACAAACGCAATAGCTTTCTTGCAAGACCGGGCAAGAATCTCAGCCGAAAAATATCAGATTCTTGTAAGTTATGCAGGGATTTATGTACGTACCCAGCTAATGACAGCAAGATGACTGCGCAGCGATTGCGCACCGAAAGCTTCTCAATTTGTGTTCAACTGCCTGTCAGACTGACTTTTTCCTGTAACTTCTGTCATCTCCGCGCTTTTTGGGAACACGTTAGAAATTTTGCGATTTCTCATGACAGGGACAATCCCGAGTTGACCATGGGGACATACCTGTGTGGAATGCGGCCACGAGGCGTTGGCTTGCGACACCCCGGCAATGCGCGCCTCACCGAAGCTGGCCCGGCAAGATGGCCGGCTCGGAACAACAATATGGAGAAGACTCTTGAACGTGTTGTCACATGCCAAGGCCGTCCTGGCCGCCGCCATCGCTGGCGCCTGCCTGACCTCCGCTGCCCAGGCCGCAGATCCCTACCCCAATAAACCCATCCGCCTGATCGTCCCGTTTGCAGCCGGCGGCACCACCGATATTGTGGCGCGCGTCGTGGCCGAGGGTCTGGGCCGTGAACTCGGCCAGCCCGTGGTCGTGGAAAACCGCGCCGGCGGCGGCGGCTCGATCGGCGCCGACGCCCTGGTTCGCTCTGCCAACGACGGTTACACGCTGGGCGTGGCCACGGTCAGCACCATGGCCACCAATCCGGCCACGAACCCCAAGAACCCGTACAACCCGCTCAAGGACTTCACGCCGATCACCAACATGGTGAACGTGCCCAACGTCATGACGGTCAACCCGAGCGTGCCCGCCAAGACCCTGGCCGAATTCATCACCCTGCTCAAGAACAACCCCGGCAAGTACAGCTATGCCTCGTCGGGCGCGGGCGGCATCAGCCACCTGGACGGCGAGCTGTTCAAGTCGCTGACCAAGACCGACATGGTTCACGTTCCTTACCGCGGATCGGGTCCGGCGCTGAACGACGTGATCGCCGGCCAGGTGAACGTCCAGTTCGACAACCTGCCCTCCTCCATGCCGCACATCCAGGCGGGCAAGCTGCGCGCGCTGGCCGTGGCGGCGCCCAAGCGCCTGCCCGCGCTGCCGGACGTGCCGACGTTCGCCGAGGGTGGCCTGCCCGACATGGACAACATGGCCTGGTACGGCCTGGTGGCGCCCGCCGGCACGCCGCAAGCCGTGGTCGACCGCGTGCACGCCGCGGCGGTCAAGGCCTTGAAGGATCCGAAGATCGCCCAGCGCCTGGCCGACGGCGGATCGATCGTGGACGGCAACACGCCGGCCGAGTACGCCGCACAGATCAAGCGCGAACTTGAACTGCGCCAGCGCATCGCCAAGGACCGCAACATCGTCCTGACGAACTGATCGCAACCTGACGAGAGGGGCGCGGGCCGGCGGTTTGCGGTTGGCGCCCCGCTTTGCATTCGTCCCCGCTTGACGGCAATTGCCCCGGTGGTAGCATCTGCCCCGTGCAATCCGATATATCTTCCCTTCCCTGCGTCACCTGCGCTCTCTGCGCCCTGCGCTCAACGCTGTTGAGTTCGCAGGAGGTCGCCGCGCGTTCCGCTTACGCGCGGTCCAAGCCCGGCTAATCGCCCGCCTCTCCCCTTTCTGATTTTTGCTCCGGCCCGTTGCCGGCTGCCTGCGCACATCCGCGCGTCCTGCAGCCTGAAACCAGCCGGCGGGCGCACTGCCGCGTGGCGGGCGCTCGTCCCCATTTCGCCGCTCGCACGCCCTTTTCGGCTTGCGCGGCGGCCACGCACCGCACCTTTTCGATTCAGCGCCATGCAACTCACCAAGAAATTCGTCAAAGCCAAGAACCCCTGCGCGGGCGGCTACAAATGGTTCCTGCGCGACCACAACGGACAGGGGGACTATCAGGCCGTGCTCGATGCCCTGGTCGCCGACGGCCGCGTCGGCGACGCCTGCTGGCTGCTGGACCAGTTTGGTCCGACCGACGCCGTGTTGCGGCTGGATACGCTGGATGCCACCGCCATCGTGTTTGCCGGGACGCTTGAAGTCCGCATGGGGATCAACGTGGACACGGTGGTGCGCGCGGGACGCAGCCTCATCACGGGCGGCGGCATTCGCGCCGGCGAGTCGATCGTGGCGGGTGAAAACATCACCGCCGGCGGCAACATCGCCAGCGGCGGCAACCTGCGCGCCGGCGGCGACGTGGCGGCCGACTGGGGGATCGAGATTGCGACGCGCCTGGATTGCGGCGGCAACGTGCGCGCCAAGTGGGACATCTGCGCCGGACAGGACCTGGCCGTGACCGGCCACCTGCATGCCGGCCAGGACATCAATACGCAAGGCGCCATCAAGTGCGGTCAAGGGATCAAGGCAGGCGGCGGCGTGACCGCGGAGCAGGAAATCAATGCCGGTTGCGGTATTCAGGCGGGCGGGTCCATTCAGTCGGGCGAACACCTCGCCTGCGGGTGGGGCTTGATCGCCGGCGAGGACATCCGCGCCGAGGGCGCCATCCGCGCGGGCGAAGGCGCGCAGGCGGCCGGCGTCATCGAGGCGGGCGCGGGACACGGCGTCTACGCCGGACTGAGCGTGCGGCTGGACGCGTGGGATCTGTGTGCGCGGGTGGTCGCCCAATCCCGCCCGGCACAGTTGGTCAGCGGGCATTGGGCGGGACCGGACGGTGCGACGAACGCCGGCTCCACGCCCCCCGACCAGCCGTGGAACGGGTGGATGGATGTCGGCGCGGCGAAGCGTGACGGCTACGCAGGCGGCCCGCAAGGCTGAGAACGCCGCCACCGGTTGTCGGGCGTCGCAGCGGGTTTGATTGCCATCGCCGCTATCGCCGCCCCGCTTTGTGGGGCGTCGCGGGATGGCGTAGCACCAGCATCAACCCTGTCAGGATCGCGGCCATGCCAGCCAGGCTGAGCGCCGGCAAGCGATTGCCCAGAATCAGGTAGTCCAGCGCCGCCGTGCCCACCGGCACCAGATAGAAAAGGCTGGTCACGTTGACGAGGTTGCCCGCCTGGATCATGCGGTAGAACAGCAGCGTGGCGCCGACTGAAATCACGAGGCCCATCCAGATCATCGGCACGATGAAGCCGACGCTCCAGTCGGCATGCAGCGGCTGGAATGGTGCGAACAGCAGGCACAGCACCAGACTGATCGCGTACTGCAACGGCATCACGTCCATCGGCGGTTGCTGGACGCGCTTTTGCAGCAAGGCGCCTCCCGTCATGCTCGCCAGCGCCGCGCAGGCGTACGCGATGCCCGCGACGGACATGCGCGTCAGCGCGATGCTCTGGTAGACGACCAGCACCAGCCCGGCGAGCGCCAGGCAAAGTCCCGCCAGACGCGCCGGCGCAAAGCGGCGCTCCGTCAGCGCCAACGTCAGGATGGGCTGCGCGCCCAGCAATGTGGCCAGCACGCCAGGCGTCACGCCGTGGTCCAGCGCCAGCAGATAGCAGATGGAGTAACTGCCGATCAGCAGCGCGCCTGTCGCGGCGACCTGCATGCGGGTGCCGGTCTGCGGCAACCAACGACCGCGCCTCGCGCAGATCAGCAGCAGTACCGCCAGCGCAAGCAGGAAGCGGAACAAGAGAAAGCCGAAGGCGGAGGCATGCGACAGCCCCCATTTGGCAAAGATCGCGCCGCCGCTCCACAGCAGCACGAACAAGGTGGTGGACGCGTGGGCAGTCCACGCGTGTCGGATGATGGACATGAGGTATCACCTGTCTGAATGGGGTACAGACTCCCGCCCGGGGCGCGATAACGCGCGCCCATGTGCGCGCGCGGCGGGCGACGTCAATGCGTCATGCTCGCGGGGCGGCGCTGGAGTTCAGGCGGGAGACGGAGATGCGGCGGGTCAGCCTAGGACGGCTGACACAGGCGGATGCGCGCCCGACACGACGCCGCGAGGCGGCGATGCGGGCGGCGGCGCCGCGTTCTTGACAGGAGACACAGCCGGCGGAGCGCCGGCGGAGAAGGAAGCCGATACACGCGCGCACGCGAGACCCGCGCGGACGGCGCGGGCAAGCATGGCGAAATGCGTATAAGCAGGCATCCGCGCAGACTACCGGCGCCGGGCCGCAGCGTCAAGCATCGGCGGTTGTGGCCGCGCGGTTTCCCGGCACCGAGGCGCCGGAACCGGGCCGGTGCGCTAACCAATCCTGCGCTGCTCCACCCCCATGTCGCGCCATGCCTCGCCGTGGCACGTAAACATCAGGATCTGATGGCGGGTCGCGGCGTCGAACAGCGCGCGCTTCATGAAGTCGCGCCGGGCGTCGTCGGTGTGGACCAGCGCGTCGTCCAGCAGCAGCAAGGTGGGCCGGCCGGCCTCTTGCAGCAGATCGGCGTAGGCGAACCGCGCCAGGATGCCGAGCTGTTCCCGCGTACCGAAGCTGAGGGCGTCCAGCGCGTCTTCGCCATCGCCCCGGCGCAGCGCCGTGGGCAGCAGCGCATCGTCCAGGCGCAGCGCGGCGTCGGGAAAGAGCAGCGCCAGATAGTGGTTGAGTCGGCGGGCGAGCGGCGCTTGCAGGCGTTGCGTGGCGGCGGCGCGTTTGTCGGCCAACAGCTTTTGCAGCAGGTCCAGCGCGGCGGCGCGCCGTGAGAATTCGTCGCGGCGCCGTTGCAGACGCTCGCAGGCTGCCTGCGCTTCGGACAGGCGTTCGCCCAGGCCTTGCGCACCGGCCTGGTCCAGCTTGCCCTGCAATTGCAGGATGTCGCCGTGCCGCTTGTGCTGGGCGTCGCGTTCGATGGCGGCAGATTTTTCAAACCGCTGCACGTCCTGCTCCGCGAGTTCGGGCCGGTGTTCAGCCAGCGAGGCCCGGGCCTCGCGTACGCGCAGTTCGAGCTGGTCGTGGGCGCTGCGCACTTCGGCAAGGCGGCCGGCGCGGGCGTGGCGTTGCGCCGTGCGTTCGTCGGATTGCAGTTCTGCGCCCCGGGCGGCAGCCTGCCCTTCCAGCAACTGCGCACGGGCCGTATCGGCGTCCAGCGCGCGCTGCGCATCGGCGACTGCCTTTTCCGCCTGCGCCGCAACGGCTTCGGCCTCGCGCAGGGCCTGCACGGCGTCGGGCAGATCGTCATCGCTTGTGTCGGGAACGATGCCGGCATCTGCATCAGCAACCCGAATGCCGTCTTCGGTTTCCTGCACAGGCGGCAGCTTGGACAGCCTTTCCTGCAACTGCGCCAGCCGCGCCAGTGCCTCGTCGCGCTGGGTGCGCAGCGCATCCACGCCGCGGGGCGCATGAATGCTCAGCGTCTTGCGCATGCCTTCGAGTTCGCGCTGCAGCGCGTTGTAGCGCGCGTGACGCTGTTCGGCATCGGCCAGGGTGTCGACGCCCGCCCGCTTGAGCAACGCGGCGCTTGCCGACTCCGCGCGCGCCAGTTCGCGCTGCAAGGCCGGCAGGTCTTGTCCGCCCGGCTCGATTTGCAGGCGCCCCACACCGGGCAGATCGAGTTCGGCCGCGGCCGTAAGCAGGACTTCGCCCGCGCCGCTGACGGCCTTGCCGTCCAGCAGCGCCTGCGCGCCGGCATCGAGCCGGTACCGCAAGCGCGTCGCGACCGCCTGTTGCTGCAACTGCAGATTTCCGAGTTCGCGGCCGGCCTTGCGCAGCGCCTCGATTTCAGCATCGGATATTTCGAGTTGGACGGCTTCTGTGCGCAACGCCGAACCTTGCTGGATCAGGTGGGTGGCTGCGACCAGCGCGCCGTCCAGGCGTTCGATTTCGGGGGTGAGCTGCGCAAGCTGCCGGTCCAGGTCGCGGCGGTCCGCCAGCGCCTGAAGCCGCGTCACGCGCCGGCGCGCGGCCTCGACTGCGGCGGCATGCGATTGCCGCTGCTGCAACGCGCGCGCCAGCGGTTCCTGCATCGCCTGCACATGGGCGTGCGCCGCGCGCGCATCCCGAAGCAGCGCCTGGTAATCGGCTTCGTCCTGTTGATCGCGGCGGACCTGATCCTGCAGCAGTGCAAGGGTCTGGGCGGCCTGCGCCTGCTCGCGTTGCAGTCCGTCGAAGGCTTCACGCTCCTTGGCCAGTGCGGCAAGGCGCGCGCGGGCCTGGACAGCCTTGGCCTCGAAATCCTTCCAGGGTTGCGCGGCCTGGGCGCGTTCATGTTCGCGCCGCAGTTCGGCCAGGCGATCGACGTCGGCGTTGAGCTGGGCCATGGCCTGCCCGCATTCGTCGCGTTCGGACAAGGCGCGCGCGAGCGCATCTTCGGCGTCTTTGTAGCTGCCCTTGGGACGGCCGTTGCGGGCGTCCAGCAGCGCGGCGCGCTCGGCCGACACGCGATCGAACAGCCGGTCGCCGTCTCCGGAGGC
Organism: Achromobacter sp. UBA4530; assembly: GCF_002388205.1. NCBI lineage: Bacteria > Pseudomonadati > Pseudomonadota > Betaproteobacteria > Burkholderiales > Alcaligenaceae > Achromobacter > Achromobacter sp. UBA4530. The sequence continues at coordinate 376,038 of NZ_DGMA01000007.1, forward strand.
CAGCTCGCCGGAGAGCTGCGTCAGCGCATCGCGCAGATGCGAGCCCGCAAAGCCGGCGGCTTCGTGCAGGTTCTGGCCGTCGCCCTGGCGGATCCATAGCAGGCCCGGTACGCCAGCCAGGTCAGGTTTGCTTTGGCCGCGCCCGGGCATTTCAAAGCCCAGTAAACCGGCCAGCGCGTTTTCGGCTTCTTCGCCGTCCAGCCGCTGCGCGCCGTCGTCCACCACGAGTTCGCAGCGGGCCTTGGACAGGAACTGCTTTTTCAGGACGTAGGCGTGATCCGCGTGCGTGAAGGCCACTTCAACGCTGGGGCGCGCGCCGGATTCGCCGCGCGGCGCCAGGTCGGCGACCTTGCTGGTGCTGTAGCGTTCAAGGAAGGCGGCTCGGATGGCGGCCGCGACCGTGCTTTTGCCGGCCTCGTTGGGGCCGACAAAGAGGTTCAGGCCGTCTTGCAGTCCGTCCAGCGACAGCGGCTGGCGGAACTTGCGGAATTCTTCGAGGGCGATGCGGGAGATCTTCATTTGGCGGCTCCCGGCGTGGCGGTTTCGCGCTGGAACCGCAGCAGCAGGCGCAAGGCCTCGCTGGCCACGGCGGACTGGTCTTCGTCCGCCTGCAACGCCTGCAGTTGTGCGGCGACCTCGCCCACGTAGCCGCTGGCGCGCAATTCGGCCAGGTCAGCTTCGTCGGGTTCCAGGCGCACGCCGGACAAGTCCGGCAGCAAGGCCCGCACCTGCGCGGCGGCCTCGGCCACGGCCTTTTGCAGCGCATCCCAGGTTTCAAGGTTGACGTGCCCCTGCACGTCCAGGCGCAGCACGTCGTCTGACCGCAACGCCGCCATGCGTTCGGCCAGCGCCTGGGCATCGGTGGGCAGGCTAAGGGTTTCGGTCCAGGCGGACCAGCGGTACTTGCCGGTTGCAATGCGTTCGACCACGGGTGCGGCGCCCGGCGCGTCGATGCGCACGTCCAGGACATAACCGGGCTCGTTGCCGCGAAAGCGGTCCTGTTCCGGCGTGCCGGCATACCAGGTGCGTGTGTCAATGGACAGACAGCCGTGCCAATCGCCCAGGGCCAGATAGTCCAGACTGGCGCGGTCCGCGCGGTCGGGCGCAATGGGATTGGTGGCGTCGATCGTGTCGGGCAGGCGGCCGGCAACGCTGCCATGGGCGAGGCCCACACGGATGCGTCCGGGTGGCGTTTCCAGCGTGTCGAAAGCCTGGGTGACGTCGTCGTAGGTGTGGCGTTGCGTAAGCGGCGCGGCAAGCACAGCGAGGTTGGCGTCCGGCAGGTCCACCACGCCGGTCGTAAGCGGCACATGCACGTTGGCGGGGATGCAGCCCAGTTGCATGGCGCGGCTCCAGACGCTGTCGGCAAGGGCCGCGTCGTGGTTGCCGGCGATCATTACCCAGGGCCCCGTGTAGCCGGCCATGGCGGCAAAGAGGCGGCGGATGCTGCGATCGGACACGGCCTGCGTGTCGAAGACGTCTCCGGCGACCAGCACGGCATCCACGCGGCGCTCGGCGGCCAGCGTGGCGATGCGCGCGACGACCTCGAAACGGGCCTCGGCGAGCATGGCGGCATCGTCGGTTTCAAACTGGCCGTATTGGCGGCCGATCTGCCAGTCGGCAGTGTGCAGGAAATGGGTCATGCGGCGATTTTGGCATAAAGCAACGAGCCGTTTCGCGCACAGCGTGCGCAATTCAGCGCACTCAAAAACACGCGGGCCGCATCGAAGCGGCCCGGAGGGTGTGCGTCCTACTGGCCGTGCAAGCGCCAGATCAGGCGCAGGCCGGTGAGACGCAGTTCAGATGCGATTCGAGGCGCAGATCAAGCAGTCCAAGCACGCCTCGAGGTGCAGCTTAAGTCCTGCTCAAGCGCCCTTGCCGTCCAGGACCAGTTGCTGGCGGGACGCCGCGCTGCGGTCGTAGCGCGACAACCCGAGCCCGTCGGTGCTGATGGCGGGGCGCTGGCCCATGACGAGATCCGCGACCAGCTTGCCGGAACCGCAAGCCATGGTCCAGCCCAGCGTGCCGTGGCCGGTGTTCAGGTAGAGGTTGTTGTAGCGCGTGGCGCCGACGACCGGCGTGCTGTCCGGCGTCATGGGACGCAGGCCGGTCCAGAACTCGGCCTGGGCCACGTGGCCGCTGCCGGGGAACAGATCATTGACCACCAGTTCCAGCGTCTTGCGGCGGGCGTCCTTCAGGCGCAGGTCGAAGCCGGACAATTCGGCCATGCCGCCCACGCGGATCCGCTGGTCAAAGCGCGTGACGGCGACCTTGTAGGTTTCGTCCAGCACCGTCGACACCGGCGCGGCGGCCTCGTCCTTCATGGGAATGGTCAGGGAGTAGCCCTTGACCGGATACACCGGCAGGTCCAGGCCGAGGGGTTCGAGAAAACCGCGGGTGTAGCTGCCGAAGGCGGCCACATAGCGGTCGGCCGTGAGGACTTCGTTGCCGACGCGCACGCCGGTGATCTGGCCGCCGGCGGTGTTCAGGCCCGTGACGCTTTGGCCATAACGGAATTCAACGCCCAGTGCGGCCGCCATGTCCGCCAGGCGGCGGGTGAAAAGCTGGCAGTCACCGGTTTCATCATTGGGCAGGCGCAGGCCGCCGGTGAGCTTGTGCGCGGAGTTGGCGAGCGCGGGCTCGGCCGTGACGAGACGGTGGCGGTCCAGCAATTCGTAGGGAACGCCCACCTCTTCGAGCACCGCGATGTCGCGGCGCGCGGCCTCCATCTGGGCTTCGGTGCGGAACAACTGGAGCGTGCCGCGCGCGCGCTCTTCGTAGTGGATGCCGGTGGCGGCGCGCAGTTCACGCAGGCAGTCGCGGCTGTACTCGGACAGGCGCAGCATGCGTTCCTTGTTGACGGCGTAGCGGTCGGCCGAGCAGTTGGCCAGCATGGCGGCCATCCATTTGAGCTGGAACAGGCTGCCGTCCAGGCGGATCGCCAGCGGCGCATGTTTCTTGAAGAGCCATTTGATCGCCTTGAGCGGAATGCCGGGCGCGGCCCAGGGCGTGGAATAGCCCGGCGACACCTGACCGGCATTGGCGTAGCTGGTCTCCTGCGCCGCGGCCGGCTGGCGGTCCAGTACGGTCACTTTGGCGCCCTGCCGGGCCAGGTAATAGGCGGTGGTGGTGCCGATGACGCCGCTGCCGAGGACGATCACATGCATGATTCTTTCCGGTATTTGGATTTGTCTGGGAATTTCGGTAGTCTATGACCCCTGCAGCAGTGAAAAACACTGAAAATTTTCCTTCGGCAGTGGTTTTTCTCGGGCCAACCTTGTTTTTCGACCGGCGTTAGTGAAATGCGCGACCTCGACCGAATTGACCTCAAAATCCTCGACATCCTGCAGCGCGAAGGCCGGATTTCGGTCACGGAATTGGCCGAGCGCGTGAGCCTGTCGGCCACCCCCTGCTCCGACCGCGTCAAGCGCATGGAGCGCGAAGGCGTCATCACGGGTTACCATGCGCGCGTCAATCCTGCGGCGCTCGGCAAGAATCTGCTTGTCTTCCTGGAGATCAAGCTGTCGGCCAAGTCGGGCGACGTCTTCGACAAGGTCAAGCAGGAACTGCTGTACGTGCCCGAGGTCATGGAATGCCACCTGGTGTCGGGCGAATTCGACTACCTGGTCAAGGCGCGCCTGTCTGAAATGAATGAATACCGCCGTCTTCTGGGCGAAATCCTGAAGCGGCTGCCCGCGTCCGCCGAGTCTCACAGCTATATCGTGATGGAGGAGATCAAGGAGACGCTCTTCCTGCCGGTGGACCGCTAGGGCCTGTTCACACTAAAAGAAGGGATGCGCCGCGCCCGGCTAGGGGCGCCCGGCCTGGGGCCCCCGGCCAGAGGCGCCCGCCTTGTTACCGATAATTCCTGCGGCGGCTGCTATGCTGCGGCCCTCCCCGGCGAGCCGATGCGCTCGTCCGACCCTAATTTTTGCTCTTGCCCATGACCCGTCTTTATAAATACTTCTTCCGCGGCCTGATCACCGTCCTGCCGCTGGCGCTGACGATCTACCTGCTGTACCTCTTTCTGGCCTGGACGGAAGGCGTGGCGCTGACGTTCCTGCGCCCCTTCATCGGCGGCTTCTATGTGCCGGGCATGGGCCTGGCGCTGGGCATCCTGGGCATTCTGGCCATCGGCTACCTGGTGTCCAAGCAGCGCGTGCAGCGTTTCCTGACGCTGGTCGAGATGCCCTTCACCAATTTGCCGGTGGTCAAGAGCATCTATTCGTCGCTCAAGAGCTTTGCGGATTACTTCTCCCCCAGTTCCAAGAACACGGCCCAGCAGGTCGTTGTCCTGCGCATCCCGGGCCAGCAGCTTGAGCTGGTGGGCCTGGTGACGCGCCGCGGCACCGATGGCCTGCCCGAGGGATTCACCCAGGGCGATCGTGTCGCCGTCTACCTGCCGATGGGCTACATGATTGGCGGCTATACCGTGTTCGTGCCGCAGGAATGGGTGCAGCCCATCCAGATGTCGGTCGAGGAAGCCATGCGCTCGTCGCTGATCGCCTGGATGGCGCGGGCAGAAACCGGCGGCATCCGCCCCGTGCCCACCGCCAGCCCGGACGCGGCCGCGGATAAGCCGGTGGCTCATCCGGTGTCGCAGCCGGCCGCCCAGCCCGCGGGCCAAACCGCCGGCTCGTCCGTTTCCCCGTCCGTCGCCCCGGCCGTCTCCCCGTCCGTCGCGCCGCCCGCAGACCAGCCCGCCGCTACCGGAAACCCGGCCAACCCGGCCAATCCGCGCACCCCCGGCAACGGCCCCGCCTGACCTCGATTTACCGAAGCACTTCCATGTCCATCATCGAATTCACGCTTGCCGAAGGCAGCCCCTACATTGAAATCAATCAGCTGCTGAAGGCGACCGGCGTCGTCGACAGCGGCGGCGCCGGCAAGATGCTGGTGGCCGACGGCCAGGTCAGCGTCGGCGGCGTGGTTGAAACCCGCAAGACGGCCAAGATCCGCGATGGTCAGATCGTCACCTGCGGCGGTGTGCGCATCGTGGTTCGCGCCTTTGCCGGCGGCCACGACGACCACGGCGACAGCGCCTGACTTCCCTGTTGATCCCACCACGCCGCGAGCTGCCATGAAATTCAAGATGTCCCAGAACTCCATCTTTGCCGTGCTGCTGCGCTCGCCGTGGTGGATGAGCGCCGGCGTGGCCGTGCTGCTGAGCGCAGGCGGCTTTGCCGCGCTGCCGCTGGAGTATGCCGCGATGGGCGTCTTTGCCGCGGTGCCGTTTGCCGTGATTTCGATCATGGCCGCCTACAAGCAGCTGCGCGCGCCGTCCGGCGCCCGCGTGCAGGCGGTGACCGAAACCGTTGCCGCCATGTCGTGGGCAGACTTTTCAAAGACCGTTGAAGCCGGTTTCCGCCGCGACGGCTGTGAGGTCGAACGCCTGCAGGCGCCTGGCGCCGATTTCGCGCTGAGCAAGGACGGCCACGTGGCCATCGTCAGCGCCAAGCGTTGGAAAGCCGCCAGAAATGGCGTGGAACCGCTGCGCGAGCTGCAGGCCGTGCGCGAAAAGCGCGGCGCCCGCGAAGCCATCTACATCGCGCTGGGCGACGTGTCGGACAACGCCTTGCAATACGCCAAGGCGCAGGGCGTCTCCCTGATGACCGCCCCGGAACTGACCAAACTGCTGCGCGACCTGAAGGTCTGAAGACCGCCGGGCAGCCTTAGACCACCATCACCGAACTGGCCGCGATGACGCGCCACGCACCTGCCGTGGCACCAGGCGTCGCGCCGGCCCCCTCACCCGCCGCAGCACCCGCCCCCGAATCCGGCGCCCAGGTTCGCATGAACCGGAACGTGCCGTTGGCCGGCACGCCGTTGTAGCTGCCCGCGATGCGGGCCAGCACCGACACCACCGCGCAATCCGCGCGCGGCAGGATGCACTGTTCGGACAGGTCCAGCGCGTGGATCTTCAGCAATCCGCCGCGGTGCGCATCCAGGTCATCCTCGCGCGTGACGGTCCAGCCCATGTGATTGACGAACAGCAGGTCCGGATGCAGCAGCGCTTCCAGCGCGGCAATGTCCGAGGACAGCATGGCCTGGCGCAGCCGTTCCTCGGCGTCCTGGATGGCGGCGGTGATCGAAGCATGCATGGCGCGGGTCCCGGAAGTATCTTGGATTGAACACGCCCGCATTCTATTCGGTCATCAGCCGTCTTGCCTTGTTGCCAATGCCCCGCACGTCGCGTTCGGGCATACGCTTTAATGCACCTCCCGCCGGTTTCCGGCGCCCCGCCATTTACCCATTTCAAAGATGACCTATCGCATCCTTGCCGACCTCGTGCTGGTCATACATGGCCTGTTTGTCGCGTTCGTGGTGTTCGGCGGCCTGCTGGCGCTGTGGAAACCGCGCATGGCGTTCTGGCACCTGCCGGCGCTAGCGTGGGGTGCAATGGTGATCGGCATGGGCTGGATCTGTCCGCTGACGCCGCTGGAAGTGTCGCTGCGCGAACGCGCGGGGCAGGAAGGCTACGCGGGCGGCTTCATCGAGCACTACGTGCTGGGCATCATCTACCCCGAGGGCATCACGCGGGCGACGCAGATGCTGCTGGCGGCGGTGCTGATCGTGGGCAACATCGTCGTCTATACCGTGTGGGCGCGCCGCCGGGCCGATGCGCGCCGCGCGGCTGCGGCTGCGGCTGCTGCCCAAGCGGGGCAGTCCATACAGGGCCGCTCCTGAACAACGCGAACCGCCCCACCCCCGCCCCGCGCCGCTACAGGCTGCGCGCGATCACCAGGCGCTGGATGTCGCTGGTGCCCTCGTAGATCTGGCAGACGCGCACATCGCGATAAATGCGCTCGACCGGAAAATCCTTCAGGTAGCCATAACCGCCCAGCGTTTGAATCGCCGCCGAGCAGACCTTTTCAGCCATCTCGGACGCAAACAGCTTGGCCATGGACGCCTCAGTCAATGCCGGCCTGCCCGCTTCGCGCAAGGCCGCGGCGTGCAGCACCATCTGGCGGGCCGCGTGGATCTGCGTCGCCATATCCGCCAGGCGAAACGACACGGCCTGGTGTTCGATGATGGGTTTGCCGAAGGCTAGTCGATCGCGGGCGTAGTCGCGCGCGCATTCGAAGGCCGCCCGCGCCATGCCCACCGACTGCGACGCAATGCCGATGCGCCCGCCTTCCAGATTGGACAAGGCGATCTTGTAGCCTTCGCCTTCTTCGCCCAGCCGCCACGCCGCCGGGATGCGCATGTCTTCAAATGCAATCTGGCAGGTGTCGGACGCGTGCTGACCGAGCTTGTCTTCCACGCGCAGCACCTTGTAGCCCGGCGTATCGGTGGGGACGATGAACGCCGAGATGCCGCGCTTGCCCGCGTCGGGGTCGGTGACCGCGAACACGATGACCGTCTGCCCGTTGCGCCCGGACGTGATGAACTGCTTGGCGCCATTGAGGATGTAGTGGTCGCCGTCGCGCCGCGCGCGGGTATGCAGGCTGCTGGCGTCGGAGCCGGCCTGCGGTTCGGTCAGCGCGAATGCGCCGATGTGTTCGCCACGCGCCAGCGGCCGCAGGAACTGCGCCTTCTGGTCGTCGTTGCCGAACTTCAGGATGGGCATGCAGCCGACCGAGTTGTGCACGCTCATGATGGTGGAGCAGGCGCCGCTGCCCGCGGCGATTTCTTCCAGCGCCACCGCGTACGAGATATAGCCGCTGTCGTTGCCATCCCACGCTTCCGGCACCAGCATGCCGAAAAAGCCCAACTGCGCCATTTCGGCGATGGCATCCGCGGGATAGTGGTGTTCGCGATCCCAGCGCTCGGCATTGGGCGCCAGGCGCTCCTGCGCAAACCGGCGCGCCATCTCCTGGACGCTTTGCTGTTCGTCGGTCAAAAGCATGCTTGTCTCTCCTGATGCGGCGGGCCGTCGATCGAGCCGCGGCGCGCGTTTTTTGTGGTGTGCATGACCGGCGCCGGGCGGGCGGCGCCGTGTGATTGCGAGAATACACCGGCGCGGGCCCCGGCCGGCGCGCGTTGTGCAACACCCGCGGTGCACCTTTTAAGCCCGCGCGGCCCGTCCCCTATGCCCGCGGCGCGTCCTGTTCCGCACGCTGCTGCGCCGGTCCCATGGCGCGGCTCAGGTTGTAAGCCGTGTTCACCAGGCCGATATGCGAAAAGCCCTGCGGAAAGTTGCCCACCAGGCGGCGGCGCACGACGTCATACTCTTCCGACAGCAGCCCCAGGTCGTTGCGCAGGGACAGCAGACGGTCGAAAAGCCGCTCCGCATCGCCCAGCCGGCCCTGCATGACGTAGGCGTCCGCCAACCAGAAACTGCACGCCAGGAAGACGCCCTCCTCTCCCTCCAGCCCGTCGTCGGTATCCTCGACCGAATAGCGGCGCAGCAGGCCGCCGTGCATGAGTTCGCGTTCAATGGCGTGCACGGTGCCCGCCACGCGCGGATCGCTTGCCGGCAGAAAGCCCACCTGCGGGATCAGCAGCAGGCTCGCGTCCAGCGCCGGCGATCCGTAACTCTGCACGAAGCAGCCCCGGGTGCGGTCGTAGCCATGCTCGCAGATGTCCTTGTGGATGCGTTCGCGCAGCCGGCGCCAGGCATCGACCGGCCCCTTCAGCCCCCAGCGCTCGCAGGCCTTGACCGCCCGGTCGAACGCCACCCAGCACATCACGCGCGAATGCGTGAAGGCGCGCCGTTCGCCCCGGACTTCCCAGATGCCGTGGTCCAGTTCGCGCCAGCGCTGCTCCAGCGGCTTGAGCAGCACGTTCTGCAGGCGCCAGGCTTCGGCCAGCGGCGCCAGATCCGCGACGCGGGCGGCGTAGAGCGTATCAATGAGTTCGCCGTAGATGTCGAGCTGGCTCTGCCCCGCCGCGCCATTGCCCCGGCGCACCGGCTGGCTGCCTTCGTAGCCGGGCAGCCACGGAATCTCCAGCTCGGGCAGCCAGCGATCGCCCGCGATGCCATACATGATCTGCAGCTGGTCGGGGTGACCGGCCACCGCGCGCAGCAGCCATTGGCGCCACGCCTCGGCCTCTTCGCGATAGCCGGCGTTGAGCAAGGCGTACAGCGTCAGCGCCGAGTCGCGCAGCCAGCAATGGCGGTAGTCCCAATTGCGGCTGCCGCCCAGCGCTTCAGGCAGCGAGGTCGTCGGCGCGGCGATGATCCCGCCCGTCGGCTGAAACGTCAGCAGCTTCAGCGTGATCAGCGAACGCACCACGGCATCGCGACGCCCGTCGCCCGGCCCGTCCCAATGACAGCGTTTGGCCCATTCCTGCCACCACGACACGGTGCGGTCCATGCTTTCGACGCGGTCCGGCACGAACCGGGGCGTACGGTGCGAGCGGTGATAGGACAGTGTGAACGGCACGACGCGGCCCGGATGCAGCGAGAACCGCGCCGTGGTCTTCATGTCGTGGCCTTCGAGCTCGATGGGCGTATGCAGCTCGACCGCGTCCGGGCCCGCGATGGCGTTCAGGCCATAATCGCGCCGCCGCACCCACGGCACGCTCTGACCGTAGTTGAAGCGCAGGATCAGCTCCATGTCCATCTGCACATGGCCGGACTCGCCGCGCACGATGCGCACCACGTCCACGCGCTCGTCGTCGTCGCTGAGCGGCATGAAGTCGTACACCAGCACCGAGCCCGTACGGGTCTCGAAGCGGGTCTCCAGCACCGCCGTGTCGGGCACGTAGCGGCGGGACGTCGACTTGATCTTGCCGTGCGGCGCGATCAGCCAGCGCCCGTGACGCTGGTCGCCCAGCAAGGCGGCAAAGCACGCGGGCGAATCGAAATGCGGCAGGCACAGCCAGTCGATCGAGCCGTCGCGCGCCACCAGCGCGGCGGACAGCATGTTGCCGATGAGTCCGTAGTCTTCAAGGGGTTTGGACATGCGCGCCTCAGCCTGCACCGCGGAATTCGGGGTATAGCGTCATGCCGCCGTCCACGAAGAGCGTGGTGCCGGTGACGTAGTCGGACGCATCGCTGGCCAGCCAAACGGCCGCCTGTGCGATGTCCTCGGGCTCGCCGATCCGGCCGTAGGGGATGAGTTCCAGCAGCTTGGCCAGCGCCTGCGGGGTGTCCCACGCTGGCTGGTTGATCGCGGTGCGGATGGCGCCGGGCGCAATGGAGTTGACCCGGATGCGGTCGGGCGCCAGCTCCTGCGCCAGGGATTTCATCAGCAGCGAAATGCCGCCCTTGGACGCGGCGTAGTTCACCTGGAACGCCCAGGGGATCACTTCGTGCACCGAGCTGATGAAGAGGATGTTGCCCACCGAGCGGTTCTGGCGGGAGGGATCGGGCGGCTGCGTCTTGAAGGCTCGGGCCGCCGCACGGGCGCACAGAAAGTGGCCGGTCAGGTTCACGTCGATCACGCGCTGCCAGTCTGCGAGCGTCATGTCGGCAATGGGCGACGGGTGCTCAACCCCCGCGTTGTTGACCAGGATGTCCACCCGTCCGAAGTGCTGCACGGCTTGCTCGAACAGGTGGTCGACGTCGGCTTCCCGGCTGATGTCTGCCGCGGCTGCGACCGCCGTCCCGCCGCTACGCTGGATCGATTCCACCACCGCCGCGCCCCGGGCTTGGGAGTCTCCGCCCGCCCGGTGGTTCACCACCACTCGCGCTCCCGCTTCGGCAAGGCCGATTGCGATGGCGCGCCCAATGCCTGAAGACGCGCCTGTCACCACGGCCACGCGGCCGTTCAGGTCAGTCGTGTGCTGCATGCCAGTCTCCTTGGCGGCCGGCGTGTGGCCGGGCTGCCGGTATAGAGGGTTTCAGGGTAGTCCCGCCCGGGGGGCCGGCGCAACCCGGCGGCGGGGGGATGCCCGCTACGCGCAGCGTGTTCTCTGGACCGCTCAATGCGGCGGGGCGCTCTGCCGCAAGCGGCATTCCTGCCCGCGACCGGGCGAGACGCAACAACATAAGTTGCATAAGATTGAATGCACTTCTATCATGCAACTTATCAAGTATCGTAACCACCGCGCGAGGGTCTCACCATGCACTACGACGTCATCATCATCGGCGGCAGCTTTGCCGGCCTGTCCGCTGCCATGCAACTGGCGCGCGCCCGCCGGCGGGTGTTGCTGGTCGACGCGGCCAAATCCCGCAACCGCTACGCCGCGCACGCGCACGGCTTTCTTGGGCAGGACGGCGTGCCGCCGCACGAGATCGTAGCCACCGCCCGCGCGCAACTTTCCCGCTATCCGACCGTTGCCTTCCTGGACGGCGAGGCGGTCCAGGCCCAGCCGCAAGATGGCGGATTCGGCATCGTCATGGCGGACGGCAAGCAGGTACGCGGCGCGCGCCTGATCCTGGCCACCGGCATGCGCGACGAATTGCCGCCGCTGCCCGGACTTGAGGAACGCTGGGGGCAGACGGTGCTGCACTGCCCGTACTGCCATGGCTACGAAGTCGCAGGCAATCCGCTGGGCGTGCTGGCCGCGCATCCGATGTCCGCCCATCAGGCGATGATGCTGCCCGACTGGGGGCCGACCACGTATTTCACGCAGGATCAATTCGAACCTTCTGCAGAAGACGCGCAGCATCTCGCCGCGCGTGGCGTCCACATCGAGCGCACGCCGGTAGTCGGGCTGCTGGGCGCAGCGCCCGCCCTGGATGGCGTCGTGCTGGCCGATGGACGCGAGGTGCCGCTGCGCGCGCTGTTCGTCGCCAGCCGCGCACACATGGCCAGTCCGCTTGCCGATCAGCTGGGATGCGCGTTCGACGAGGGGCCGCTGGGACCCGTGATCCGCGTGGACGATCTGAAGCAGACCACGGTGCCCGGCGTGTACGCCGCCGGCGACGCGTCCACACCGATGTCCAACGCCACGCTGGCCAGCGCCTCCGGCGTCATGGCCGGCGTCTGCACGCACCGGTCGCTGGTCATGGCGTAAGCGGTCTTTGGCCTGAACCCGAGGCCGTGCATAATGGCGGGATTGGCGGCCCGGTCTCCGGCATGGAGCACGGGCCGCAAGTTCATCCGACCACGAATCCAGGAGCAGCCGTGCTGGATCCCATCCTCGCCGAACTTTCCACGACCCTGCCCGCCGCCAAGTCGGTCGAGCAGTTGACCCGCCCGCTGCTGGACATGCTGGGCGCCGTCACCGGACTTGAATCCACCTACCTCACCGCCATCGACCTCAAGGCCGACCTGCAGCATGTGCGCTACGCGCGCAACGTGGGGCAGCTGCAGATACCGGAAGGACTGTCCGTGCCCTGGGACGACACGCTGTGCAAGCGCGCGCTGGACGAAGGCCGCATGTGCACCAGCGACGTGTCGCAATGCTGGCCGGATTCAGACGCGGCCCGGCAGTTGGGCATCCAGACCTACGTCAGCGCGCCGGTGCGCGCCGATGACGGCGCCCTGTACGGCACGCTGTGCGCCGCCAGTGCGCGGCGCCACAACATCAGCCCGCAGGCCGAAGCGGTGCTGAAGCTTTTTTCCAGCGTGATCGCCAGCTTCATCGAACGCGAAATGCTCGTTGAACAGTTGCACTCGGCCAACGTCCGGCTCATGTCCTATGCGCTGACCGACACGCTGACGGGCCTGCCCAATCGGCGTGCCGTCTATGAGGCGCTGGACCGGCTGCTGGCGCGCGCCGTGCGCGAAAACGGCAGCGTGCTGGTCGGCGTCATCGATCTGGATGGTTTCAAGAGCATCAACGACACGTACGGCCACCAGGCTGGCGACCTCTTTCTGCAAGAAGTCTCGCGGCGCATGGCGGCGGCGCTGCGCGGGTCGGACATGCTGGGACGCGTGGGCGGCGACGAATTCTTGCTCATCGGGCCCGGCCCCGCGCTGACGGGCAAACGTGCCGACGAAGGCGGCGTGAGCCAACAGGCCGAGCCGGACGAGGCCGCCCGCGCGATGGAAGAACGCGTCCTGGCCGCCTCCATGGGCCGTTATCGGCTGGGCGACGCCACCGTGGCCTACGAAGGCGCCAGCGCCGGCGTCGTGGCGCTGGACCCCGCGGGCCTGGACGCGGAGGCTGCCGTCCGACTGGCCGATACCCGCATGTATGAAATCAAGCACGCGCGCCGGGCGGCGCGCGTCATTCACTGATCGACCGCGCGGCGCATTTACCGTTGAAGCGGCGGCGCGCGACCGTTCTCCGATGCGCCGGCGCGCTCGCTCCGGAAAGCGCGGATGCGCGGCTGCTCCTTTGGGACGCGGATGCGCGGCCGTTCCTTTGGAACGCGAATGCGCGGCTATTGCAGCCGCGCCTTGAAGAACGCCGTCACCTGGGCGTTCAGTTCACGATGAAACGCCAGCCGATCAATACCCGCCTCGTCGCGGCAGATGCCGGGCAGCGCCTCGGCCTGTTCAGTCGAGCACGGCGCTAGAAACGCGTAATGTCCCGCGCCCGCAGCAACCCGGAAATCCGGCGTGACGCCCAGGCCCTGGCGCACGGCCTCGACGCTGGCCGGGCTGACCCCTTCGCCGCCCCGCTCCGACGCCCATAGCTGAATGGGCAGCGTCACGCGCTTGAGCGCATCGCCGGGAAACACGTTGAGCGGATCGGCAATGACCGCCGCCTTGATGCGTGGCTCCGCCGGATAGGGTTGCTGCGGCACCTTCCCGGCCGCGATGTCGCGGCACATCGGCAGCGACGGCTGGTCAGCGCAGATCGCCAGCCCCGCCGCCAGATCCGGCGCCGCGCCGGCCAGCACCAGGCCCGTATACCCGCCGCGCGAAAAACCGAAGAAGCCGATCCTGTCGGGATCGATCCTTGCCTTGTCCGGCCACGCGCCCGTCATGTAGTCGATCAGCCGGCGCATTTCGCGGGGCCGGGTGGAAAAGATCGACAAATATCCCTGCCGCGATTTGTCCTGCGCGTTGTCGCCCACGTGGTTGATCGCCGCCACCACGAAGCCGGCATCCGCCAGCGCGGCCGCGGTGTCGTGGTGGCTGAGATACGAGCCCGCCGAGCCGTGCGACATGACGATGAGCGGATAGCGGCCTTCCGGCGCCTTGCAGCCCTGCACCCCTTGAATGGCGACGCGGCCCACCTTGATTTCCGCTGCGGGCTCGGCGCACGGTGTCCAGACCGCGCCTTGCAGGCCCGGGCCGTTCTGGTCCATCGGCAGATTCAGGCGCTGGAAGCCGGCGGCGTGCACTGTACCGCCAGAAAGCGCCAGGACGGCAGGAATCAGAACGTGCAGAAATTTCGAGGCGTAGGTCATACGGGCAAGTTGAGGAAAAGCGTTGAATCGATTTGTCGCGCGCAGGGTATCGGCAATACCAGTATTCGGGCTTGTCTTGTTGCCATTTTCAGCCGGCACCAGAATGCCGCTTTCGACATTCACGAAGCCCAAGGTTTTTCCCCATGCAGATTTCCTTGTTGCACACCATCGACAGCAACCCGGCGATTTTCGAACAGGCGGCCCGCGACGCGGGATTGGCCGCCGACGCGCTGCGCCATGCCGTGAGGCCAGCGTTCAGGCTTGCCGTTGATCAGGCGCGGGCCACGGCCAGCGCAATACCCGGCAGCGTGAAGGACGACATCGCGGCGGCGTTGCAGGCCTTGGCGGCCGGCGCGGACGCCGTGATTGTCACATGCGCCACGCTCGGTCCCGTCGTTGACGGCATCACGGGGATAGGCGCCCCCGTCATCCGCGCGGATGAGGCGCTGGCGCACGCGGCGGCTCGTGCAGGCGCCCGCATCGTGGTGCTGTGCGCCGTCGAATCCACCCTCGAGGCCAATCGCGCACTGTTCGAACGCCAGGCGGGCCCCGTCGGCGGCACGGTCGACGTGCGTCTGGTGCCCATCGCCTGGGATCTGTTCAAGCGCGGCGAGACGGCGGCATGTCTGGCTGCCGTCGCGCAAGCGGCCCGCGACGCCCAGGAAGGCGGCGCGGACGTGGTGGCATTCGCCCATCCGTGGATGGCGGACGCCGCCAGCGCCCTGCCCGCGGAGTGCCGTCCCCTGGACGGCGCCTCCGCATCCTTGGCGCTGGCGGCGCGGTTGACGGCGCCGTTGGTGGCGAGGTTGGCGGCGCCCTGAGCCTGCCGCTTACCTCACCTTCCCTGCCTTCCACGCCGACAGCAGTTGCTCGTAGGGAATCGTCTCGCCCTTCGGCTTTTCATTGGCCAGCTTCTTCCACGGCGCGTGCTGGTCCGACAGCCATTTGCTCGGATCGCTCTTGGGGTTGAGCTTCGGCGCGCACTGCGCCATGCCCGCCCGTTCAAGCCTCGCCATCACCTGATCCATTTCGTTGGCCAGGTTGTCCATCGCGGCCTGCGGGGTCTTTTCCCCTGTGACCGCGGTGGCGACGTTCTTCCACCAGAGCTGCGCCAGCTTCGGATAGTCCGGCACGTTGGTGCCGGTGGGCGTCCATGCCACACGCGCGGGACTGCGGTAGAACTCGATCAGGCCGCCGTAGTTGGCCGCGTTCTTGGTGAAGAACTCGCTGTTGATGTCGCTGTCCCGGATGAAGGTCAGGCCGGTGATGGACTTCTTGAGCGACACCGACTTGGACGTGACGAACTGCGCATACAGCCACGCGGCCGCCATCTTGTCGGGGTTGGTGGACTTGAAGAAGGTCCACGAGCCCACGTCCTGGTAGCCGTTCTGCATGCCGTCCTTCCAGTACGGGCCGTACGGCGACGGGGCCATGCGCCACTTCGGCGTGCCGTCGTCGTTCACGACCGGCAGCCCCTTCTTGGTCATGTCGGCGGTAAAGGCCGTGTACCAGAAGATCTGCTGGGCGATCTGGCCCTGCGCGGGCACGGGTCCCGCTTCCGAGAAGGTC
This sequence comes from Achromobacter sp. UBA4530, assembly GCF_002388205.1. Classification (NCBI taxonomy): domain Bacteria; kingdom Pseudomonadati; phylum Pseudomonadota; class Betaproteobacteria; order Burkholderiales; family Alcaligenaceae; genus Achromobacter; species Achromobacter sp. UBA4530. Next base: position 391,747 of record NZ_DGMA01000007.1, read on the forward strand.
ATGCCCATGGCCTGCTGCGGCGCGAACTTCTTCATCCAGTCGATGTACTTGGTCAGCGCGTACACGGCGGCCGGGCTGTTCGTGGCCCCGCCGCGCGACACGGACGCGCCGACCGGCGTGCACTTGTCGTCAGCCACGCGGATGCCCCATTCGTCCACAGGCATGCCGTTGGGCAGGCCCTTGTCGGCCGCGCCCGCCATCGACAGCCACGCATCGGTGAAGCGCCAGCCCAGCGACGGATCCTTCTTGCCGTAGTCCATGTGGCCGTAGACGCGCTTGCCGTCGATCTCCTTGACGTCGTTCGAGAAGAACGTGGCGATGTCTTCGTACGCCGACCAGTTGGTGGGCACGCCCAGTTCATAGCCGTACTTGGCCTTGAATTTTTCCTTCAGGTCCGGCCGCGCGAACCAGTCGGCGCGGAACCAGTACACGTTGGCGAACTGCTGGTCCGGCAACTGGTACAGCTTGCCGTCGGGCGCGGTGGTGAACTTGGTGCCGATGAAGTCCTTCAGGTCCAGATCGGGATTGGTCCATTCCTTGCCGGCCCCGGCCATGTAGTCGGACAGCGGCAGGATGGCGCCGTAGCGGTAGTGGGTGCCGATCAGGTCGGAATCGGAGATCCAGCCGTCGTAGATGGACTTGCCGGACTGCATGGACGTCTGCAGCTTCTCGACGACGTCGCCTTCCTGGATGAGGTCGTGATTGACCTTGATGCCGGTGATTTCGGCAAAGGCCTTGGCCAGCGTCTTGGACTCGTACTCGTGCGTGGTGATGGTTTCGGACACCACGCTGACTTCATTGACGCCCTTGGCCTTGAGCTTGGCCGCGGCGTCGATGAACCATTTCATTTCGGCCATCTGCTGTTCCTTGGACAGCGACGAAGGCTGGAACTCCGAATCTACCCACTTCTTTGCCTCCGGCTCGCCGGCCCAAGCCCCTGACGTTCCGATCAGGGCGATAGCGGCCGCCATGGCGTGCATGCGCAATTTCATGACCTGTCTCCTCGATAAGTCTTCCCCTATCGTGCTGCGGACCGCTGGCCGGGGAAGACGCTGGCCGATAGTCCTTTTCCTGACTGCCCGAAACCAACGAAGGGTCTGGCGCCCTTCTCTCACCCTTTTTTCATGATGAAGGCCAGCAGCAGCATGGACAGCACGAAGCTGATCCACACCGATGGCGGCTGATCCAGCGAAAACCACTCGACCGCCTTCTGGCCAAACCCCAGAAACGCCAGGTTGAGCCACGCCGCGGCCATCAGGCCGATGAAGAGCCGGTCGCCCCGCGTCGTGCGCAGTGGCAAAAATCCCTTGCGCTCCTGCGTGGGCGACTTCAGCTCCCAGATCGTCATGCCCACCAGCATCAGCACGATGCAGCTGAAGAACACGGCAACCGGGGTGGTCCACACCATCCAGCTGAACATGGGCACGCCCTCCTGTAGTCCCGATGCCTACACGCGGCCCATCGCGAAGCCCTTCGCGATGTAGTGCCGAACGAACCAGATGACGATGCCCCCCGGCACGATGGTCAGCACGCCCGCCGCGGCCAGCACGCCCCAATCCATCCCGGAGGCCGATACGGTGCGCGTCATGGTCGCGACGATGGGTTTGGCGTTCACAGACGTGAGCGTGCGCGCCAGCAGTAGCTCCACCCAGCTGAACATGAAGCAGAAGAACGCCGCCACACCCACGCCCGACTTGATGAGCGGCAGGAAGATCGTCAGGAAAAAGCGCGGAAACGAGTACCCGTCGACATAGGCGGTCTCATCGATCTCGCGCGGCACGCCGGACATGAAGCCTTCCAGGATCCACACCGCCAGCGGCACGTTGAACACCAGGTGCGCCAGCGCCACCGCCAGGTGCGTGTCCATCAGGCCGAACGAGCTATAGAGCTGGAAGAACGGCAGCAGGAATACCGCCGGCGGCGTCATGCGGTTGGTGAGCAGCCAGAAGAACACATGCTTGTCGCCGATGAAGCGGTAACGCGAGAACGCATAGGCGGCCGGCAGCGCCACGGCCAGCGAGACGACCGTGTTGATGACGACGTAGATCAGCGAATTGATGTAGCCGGAATACCAGGCCGGGTCGGTGAAGATGGTGCGGTAGTGCTCGAACGTGAAGTCGCGCGGCCAGAGCGTCAGCGTGCTGACGATCTCGGTGTTCGACTTGAACGACATGTTCAGCATCCAGTACAGCGGCAGGATGGCGAACACCAGATATAGCGTCAGAAAGGCGCCGCGCCACCAGGTGGATTTCTCAGGCATTGCCCCGCTCCTCGTCGAAACCGCCCGTGGTGCCCGCGCGCTGCATCCAGTTGTAGAGAATGAAGCAAAGCAGCAGGATGATCAGGAAGTAGATGATCGAAAACGCCGCAGCCGGGCCCAGGTCGAACTGCCCCACCGCCTTTTGCGTCAGGTACTGCGACAGGAAGGTCGTGGCGTTGCCCGGGCCGCCGCCGGTCAGCACGAACGGCTCGGTGTAGATCATGAAGCTGTCCATGAACCGCAGCAGCACCGCAATCATCAGCACGCCGCGCATCTTGGGCAGCTGTATGTACCGGAACACGGCAAAGCGCGAGGCGCCGTCGATCCGCGCGGCCTGGTAGTAGGCGTCCGGAATGGCGCGCAGCCCCGCGTAGCACAGCAGCGCAACCAGCGGCGTCCAGTGCCACACGTCCATGACCAGCACCGTGACCCAGGCGTCGACGTCGTTGCCCGTGTAGTTGTAGTCCACGCCCAGCCAGGACAACGTGGCGCCGAGCAGCCCGATATCGGTGCGGCCGAACACCTGCCAGATGGTGCCCACCACGTTCCACGGAATCAGCAGCGACAGCGCGATGATCACCAGCACGGCCGACGCGCGCCAGCCGCTGGCCGGCATCGACAGCGCCAGCAGGATGCCCAGCGGAATCTGGATGAGCAGCACCGCAAACGAAAACCCGATCTGCCGGAACAGCGCGCCGTGCAGTTCCTCGTCCTGCAGCACCGCGGCGAACCACTCCGTGCCGACGAACACGCGGCGCTCGGGCGAAATGATGTCCTGCACCGAATAATTGACGATGGTCATCAGCGGCAGGATGGCCGAGAACGCCACGCACAGCACAACCGGCATGACCAGGAACCAGGCCCGGTGATCGGTGGGTTTCATCGGATCAGTTCCTCGTCGCGGTAGAAGCAGGTGTGCGGGTTGAGCACGGACAGCCACACCGTGGCGTCCTTGCCGCCGGCCACGACGTTGCTGCCCAGGCGGGCGCGCACCGGCGTGCCTTCAAAGTCAGCCACCAGCAGCGTGTAGGTGCCCACGTCCTGCACGCGTTCCACGCGCATGGGCACGGCGCCGGGCGTCCCGGGATCGGTCACGCGCAGGTATTCCGGCCGCACGCCCAGCTTGACGAGGCCCGCGCCTTCCAGCTTGACGGCCAGCTCGGCCGGCACGCCTTGCAACCGGTGCTGGCCCACCATCAGCGCGCCGTCGCGCCACTGCGCCGACAGGAAGTTCATGCCCGGCGACCCGATGAAATGACCGACGAAGGTGTGCGCGGGCCGTTCGAACAGATCATCCGCGCTGCCCACCTGCACGGCGCGGCCCCGCGCCATGACCATCACCTGATCGGCAAAGGTCAGCGCCTCGGTCTGGTCGTGGGTCACGTAGATCAGCGTCAGCTTGAACTCGTGATGGATCTCCTTGAGCTTGCGGCGCAGTTCCCACTTGAGCTGCGGGTCGATCACGGTAAGCGGTTCGTCAAAGAGAATCGCGGACACGTCGCTGCGCACCAGGCCGCGGCCCAGCGAGATCTTCTGCTTGGCATCCGCCGTCAGCCCGCTGGCCCGGCGGTCCAGCACGTTGGACATTTCCAGCATTTCGGCGATGCGGCCCACGCGCTCGCGGATGCGATCGGGCGCAACGCCCCGGTTGCGCAGCGGAAACGCGAGGTTCTCCGCGACCGTCATGGTGTCGTACACCACCGGAAACTGGAACACCTGCGCGATGTTGCGTGCCTGCGGGGTCTTGTCGGTGACGTCCTGCCCGTCGAACAGGATGCGCCCGTGCGATGGCCGCAACAGGCCCGACACGCAGTTGAGCAGCGTGGTCTTGCCGCAGCCCGAGGGCCCGAGCAAAGCATAGGCCCCGCCGTCGCGGAAGGTGAACTGCAGCGGCAGCAGGGCGTAGTCGTCGTCGGACTTGGGATGGGCGACATACGAATGGGACAGGTCCAGCTCGATCTGCGCCATCAGGCCACCTCCCCCGCCCCCGCCGGCTGCCGGGGCGCCGCGAGCAGCGCGCCGTCCGGGCCAAACGCGTAGGTTTGCGCGGGGTCGAAATACAGCCGCACATGCTCGTCCAGCGTGTACCGGTGCACGCCGGGCAGTTGGGCGACCACGTCGCCCGCAGCCGTCTCGGCATGGACAAAGGTGTCGGACCCGGAGATCTCGGCCAGCTTGACCCGGCCGGGCAGCCCGACGTGTCCGGGCCGCGATTCCACATCCAGCGCGCCGGCGCGCAGACCGGCCGTGATTTCGGCGTCCACGCCCGCCGGCAGCGCGCGGTCCACCGCCACGTCGCCCTGCAGCACGAACCCGCCGTTGTGGCGGCGGGCGGCGAACAGGTTCATGGGCGGGTCGCTGAAGGCGCGTGCCACGCGGATCGAATTGGGCCGGTGAAAAACCTCGGCCGTGGGGCCGTATTGCAGCAGTTCGCCCGCGTCCAGAACGGCGGTGTGGCCGCCGAGCAACAGCGCCTCGCCCGGTTCGGTGGTGGCGTAGACCACGGTCGACCGCCCCTGCGCGAACAATTCCGAGAGTTCGTCGCGCAATTCCTCGCGCAGTTTGTAGTCCAGATTGACAAGGGGCTCGTCCAGCAGGATCAGCGGCGCATCCTTGGCCAGCGCCCGCGCCAGCGCCACCCGCTGCTGCTGCCCGCCCGACAGTTCGGACGGATAGCGGTCCAGCAAATGGTCGATGTGCAGCCGCGCCGCCATGGCGTGGACTTTTTCACGCGTGTCGCGCTCGCCGCGCAGCTTGAGCGGCGAGGCGATGTTGTCGTAGACCGACATGGACGGATAGTTGATGAACTGCTGGTAGACCATCGCCACGTTGCGCTGGCGGACGGGCACGCCGGTGACGTCCGCGCCGTCGACCCGCACGTGGCCCTCGGAAGGCCGGTCCAGCCCGGCCATGATGCGCATCAGCGAGGTCTTGCCGGCCAGGGTGGCCCCCAGCAGGACGGTCATGGCCCCCGGAACCGGGGCCAGGCTCATGGGATACAGGTGCGTCTGCGAGCCGGCCCGCAAAGCTATCCCGTCCAAGGTCAGCTGCATCTAGTCTCCTCAACCTACTTATACGTCCCTGTTTTCTACGGACTTCGGTATTCGGCACAGCGTCCCAGCTTGCGCGCCGCCACGTTCCCGCGCGGGCGCAACACGATGAGCATACTCTTTCAGATGGCTTTCGTTTTTTGTGCGTTTTACTGAAGAAGCGAACAAAAAACAATCTTGCGGTGCGTCATTATTTTTCGCTTTTGTTGTTTTATCATTCGAACATGACACTGAATCCACGACAGAGCGCGCTGATCGAAATGGTGCGGGCCCAGGGCTCGGCCTCGATCGAAGAGCTTGCCAAACGTTTCGACGTCACGCTGCAGACCGTGCGGCGGGACGTCAACATCCTTTCGGAAGCCGGCCTGCTATCGCGCTTTCATGGCGGGGTGCGCATTGAAGCCTCCACCATCGAGAACATCGCCTACCGCAAGCGCCAGGGGCTGCACGCCGCGGGCAAGCAGCGCATCGCCGAAGCCGTGGCCCGCGCCGTGCCGGACGGCTGTTCGCTGATCCTGAACATCGGCACCACCACCGAGGCCATTGCGCGCGCGCTGCTGCGCCATCGCGGACTGCGTGTCATCACGAACAACCTGCACGTGGCCGACATCCTGTCCGACAACCCGGATTGCGAAGTCATCGTCGCCGGCGGCGTGGTGCGCTCGCGCGACCGCGGCATCGTCGGCGAAGCCACGATGGACTTCATCCGCCAGTTCAAGGTCGACATCGGCCTGATCGGCATTTCGGGCATCGAGGCCGACGGCACCCTGCGCGACTACGACTTCCGCGAAGTGCGCGTGGCGCGCACGATCATCGAGCAGTCGCGCGAGGTCTGGCTGGCCGCCGACAGCAGCAAGTTCAAGCGCCAGGCCATGGTGGAACTGGCGCATATCTCGCAGATCGACCGCTTCTTCACCGACGCGCATCCGCAGGAACCGCTGGCACAAGTGTTGCTGGACGCCGGCGTGCGCTGCGACGTCGCCGCCGCGCCGCACGTCCCCAAACCTACACCCTGACCCGAGCGCCGCCGCGGACGCATCGTCCGCGCAAGCCCCGCCGGCAAGCACATCGACGCATTTACCTCGCGGCCCTGCCGCCCTAAAAGAACATGAACCAACCCCTCGCCTCCGTCACCCCGCCCGACCGCAGCCGTCTTCTGAACACGCTGGACAACACGCATTCCTGGGACGTCATCGTCATCGGCGGCGGCGCAACCGGCCTGGGCACGGCGGTCGACGCCGCCGCGCGCGGCTACCGGACGCTGCTGATCGAAGGCGCCGACTTCGCCAAGGGCACGTCCAGCAAGGCTACCAAGCTGGTGCACGGCGGCGTGCGCTATCTGGCGCAAGGCAACGTCAGCCTGGTGCGCGAGGCCCTGCATGAACGCGGCCTGCTCAACCGCAACGCGCCGCACCTGGTGTGGCCGCTGGGCTTTGTGGTGCCGGCCTACACGATGCTGGACCAGCCGTTCTACGGCATCGGCCTGAAGATGTACGACATGCTGGCCGGCAAGCTGAACCTGTCGCCCAGCCGCTGGCTGTCGCGCCGCGAAACGCTGGCCAACGCCCCCACCCTTGCGGAAACCGTCAGCGGGCGCAGCCTGAAGGGCGGCGTGCTGTACTACGACGGCCAGTTCGACGACGCGCGCCTGGCCATGAGCCTGATGCGCACGCTATTCGACCTGGGCGGCACGGCAGTCAACTACGTGCGCGCCACGGGCCTGACCACCACCAACGGCAAGGTCGACGGCGTGACCGCACAGGACGTGATCGGCGGCGCGTCGTTCACGCTGCGCGCGCGCTGCGTGGTCAACGCCACCGGCGTGTGGGTGGACGCCGTACGCCGCATGGAAGACAAGAACGCGCAGACGATGGTCGCGCCCAGCCAGGGCGTGCACCTGACGCTGCCGCAGGATTTCCTGCCCGGCAAGCGTGCCGTGCTGATTCCCAAGACCGATGACGGCCGCGTGCTGTTCGTGGTGCCCTGGAACGGCCACACCATCGTCGGCACCACCGACACGCCGCGCCAGGATCTGCCGCTGGACCCGGATGCCGGCGCACAGGACGTGGATTTCATCCTGAGCACCGCCGCGCGCTATCTCAGCCGCAAGCCGACGCGCGACGACGTGACCAGCGTCTGGGCCGGCCTGCGTCCGCTGGTCAAGGCGACCGGCGAAGCCTCCACCAAGAAGCTGTCGCGCGAGCACACGATTCTGGTGTCCAAGGCCGGCCTCGTGACGGTCACCGGCGGCAAGTGGACGACGTACCGCCGCATGGCGCAGGACGTGGTCGACACCGCCATCCAGCATCAGTTGCTGACGCAGGCCTCGTGCCGCACCGAATCGTTGCCGCTGCATGGCGCCAATGGTCTTGCACCGTCGCAGGAACACGCCGGCACGCCGGACAGCTACTACGGCAGCGATCTGGCGACGTTGCAGGCGTTGCCCGGCGCGCAGCGCATGCTGGTCAAGGCCAGCGGCCTGACCGAAGCGCACGTGCGTTTTGCGGCGCGCTTTGAACTGGCGCGCAGTGCCGAGGACGTGTTGGCGCGCCGCAACCGCGCGCTGTTCCTGGATGCCGAGGCCGCGATGCTGGCCGCGCCGGAAGTGGCCCGCATCCTGGCCGAGGAACTGGGCCACGACGCGGCCTGGCAGCAGCGCACGCTGCAGGACCTGGCCACCGTCGCGGCGACCTATCGCCTGAAGTAGTTCGCTACGGTAAACCGCTACGGCACGCGCAGGCGGCTTTCGCGGATCAACGATTCGAACACGCGCAGCAGGTCGGGATCGAACTTCGATCCCGACTCCTGGTTCAGGATGTCCATGATCTGCGTGTGCGAGCGCGCCGGATGATAGGGCCGCGTATCGCCCAGCGCGTCATAGGAATCGGCCACCGAGATGATCCGCGCATGCAGCGGGATGGCGTGGCCGGCAAGACCGTCCGGATAACCGGAGCCGTCGACATGCTCGTGATGGTGCCGCACCGCCAGCGCAATGGCCTCGCGCTGCGGCATCGCGGTCTGCATGATGAGGGCAGCGCCCGCGGCGGCGTGCGCCTTCATGATTTCCCAGTCTTCCCATACCAGCCGGTGCGGGCTGTGCAGCACACGATCGGGCGTGGCGATCTTGCCCACGTCGTGAAGCCGCGCGGCCACGGCAATGACGTCCACCTCGTGCTCCGGCAGTCCACAGGCTTCGGCCAGCGCCACGCTCAACGCAGCCACTCTATTGCAATGCCGGCCGGTGGCCGGGTCACGCGCCTGTATTGCGGCAAAGAGCGCCGCTTCATAGGATCCTGCGGATATGTCGGGTACGTCGGGGGGCATTGGAAAACTGCGCGCCGCACTGGCATGGCGGCGCGCGCATATCGGAAAGCCGGAATTCTGACACAATTCGCAACGATGTCCGGCCGCCGAGCGTCGAGCGCGGGGCCGCGCTTCGTCTTCCTGCTGTTGTGCCGTGACGGCGTTCAGTCCTTCAGGCGTTCCAGCAGCGCCTTGGCCACGCCCACCGACGAGCCGGGATTCTGCCCCGTGATGAGCAGGCCGTCGCTGACCACATGCGACTGCCAGTCCGGCCCGCTGCTGTACAGCCCGCCCAGCTTTTTCAGCTCGTCTTCCACCAGGAACGGCACCACATCGGTCAACTGCACGGCGGCTTCTTCCGCATTGGAAAAGCCCGTGACCTGCCTGCCCTGCACCAGCGGCTTGCCGTCGGCCGTCTTGGCATGGCGCAGCACGCCCGGCGCATGGCACACCGCCGAGACCGGCTTGCCCGCGGCCAGCATGGTCTCGATCAACGCCACCGATTTGGCGTCCTCGGCCAGGTCCCACAGCGGGCCGTGACCGCCCGGGTAGAAGACCGCGTCGTAGTCCGACGCCTGCACGTCGGATAGCCGGCGCGTGGACGCCAAAACGCGCTGCGCGTCCGCGTCTTTCTGGAAGCGGCGCGTGTCGTCGGTCTGCGCGTCAGGATCGTCGCTCTTGGGATCCAGCGGCGGCTGGCCGCCCAGCGGCGAGGCCAGCGTGATCTTCGCGCCCGCGTCCAGGAACGCGTAGTACGGCGCCGCAAACTCTTCCAGCCAGAAGCCCGTCTTGCGGCCGGTGTTGCCCAGCGTGTCGTGGGAAGTCAGCACGATCAGGATGTTCATGTAGCGCTCCATTCGTCAGGGCCGACGCGCACAATGCGCTTGCCGGCGTTTTCACCCTTGAGCAGCCCAATCAGCCCGCGCGGGGCGTTCTCCAGGCCGTCGACCACGTCTTCACGGTATTTGATGCGTCCTTGCTTGATGAGGTCCTGCATGGCCTCGCGGAATTCGCCGTAGCGATGCGCATATTCGTTGAAGATGATGAAGCCCTGCATCCGCAGCCGCTTTGTCAGGATGGTGCGCATCAGCAGCGCCAGGCGATCCGGGCCCTCGGGCTGGCTGGTGGCGTTGTAAGCCGAGATCAGGCCGCAGACGGGGATGCGGGCGCGCGGGTTCAACAAGGGCAGCACGGCATCGAAGACCGCGCCGCCGACGTTTTCAAAGTACACGTCGATGCCTTGCGGCGCCGCCTTTGCCAGGCGCCCGGGCAGGTCCGGCTGACGGTGGTCCACGCATTCGTCAAAGCCCAGTTCCTCGACCACGTAGCGGCACTTGTCCGGCCCGCCCGCAATGCCGACGACCCTGCAGCCGTGGATCTTGGCGATCTGGCCGACCACCGCGCCGACCGCGCCGCTGGCCGCGGCGACCACAACCGTTTCACCGGCCTTGGGCTCGCCGATGTCCAGCAGCCCCATGTAGCCGGTGAAGCCCGGCATGCCCAGCACGCCCAACGACCACGACGGGTTTTCGGGATTGGCGCCCAGGCGCAAGAGTCCAGCGCCGTCGGACACCGCGAAATCCTGCCAGCCGGTCTGCGCCAGGACCCACTCGCCGACCTGAAACTGCGGATTGTTGGAGGCGTGGACGCGGGTGACCGTACCGCCCACCATCGGCTCGCCGATCTGCACGGGCTCGGCATAGGACGGCGCGTCGCTCATGCGGCCGCGCATGTAGGGGTCGAGCGACAGATAGACGGTGCGCAGCAGCACCTGGCCCGGTCCCGGTTGAGGGATGTCGCCGGTTTCCAGGCGGAAGTCGGCATCGGTGGGTTCGCCGTGCGGCCGGGCGGCAAGCACGATGCGGCGGTTAGTGGATGCGGATTGCGGCATGAGGTTCGGTCTCCTTCGTAGCGCCGGCCGGGCCTTGCGGACAACCCCGGGCGGCAGGTTGGGGAACCGGCCCATTACACCACCCATGGCCGCGCGGCCGGCTTGAAACCCTGTTGATCGAACCCTCTTTTAATTAATTAAGTCTTTAATTAGAATCGGCCGCATGTCTTCCCCCACTCGCCTTCCCGCCCGCCGGCCCGGCCGCCCGCCCCGTCCGGACAACGCCGCCGCCCGCGCCAATCTCCTGGATCTGGCCACGCAATTGTTCGCCGCCCAGGGCGTCGCCGCCACCACCATCGCCAACATTGCGCAGCGTGCCGGCGTGACGCCGGCGATGCTGCATTACTACTTCAAGAGCCGGGATCAGTTGATCGACGCCGTGGTTCTGGAACGGATCGTGCCCGTGATCGGATTTGTCTGGGCGCCCGTGCCGCTGGAGGGCGGAGGGGCCGTCATCGACGGGGCCCCCACTACCGGGCCCGGCGCATCGCCCGACCCGGCCGCCGCCGCCCGCGGTTTCATCACCGAAGTGGTCGGCCGCGTGGTGCAAAGCGCCACGGAAAAGCCCTGGCTGCCGTCGTTGTGGATGCACGAGGTCGTCAACGAAGGCGGCCAGTTGCGAGATCGCGTGCTGCGCCATCTGCCGTCGGACCGGCTGCAGGCGTTCGCGGGCCTCATCGCCGAATGCCAGCGCCGCGGCGCCATCACGCCGGGCGTGGAACCGCGCCTCGTGTTCCTTTCCATCCTGGGCCTGACCCTGTTGCCGCTTGCCACGTCCAACCTGTGGCGCCGCATCTGGCAGGACGACCCGGTGGCGCAGTCGATCGATAACGAGGCGATTGCGGCCCACGCCATTGCCATGCTGACCGGCGGCCTGTTCGCGCCGTCTCTACCCTCCCCGACTCCAGGACGCTGACCATGCGCACCTTACGCCGCCTGTCCGCCCCCCTCGCCTTGCTGCCGCTGTTCGGCTGCGGCAATAACGACCAGCCGTTCTATCAGGGCTATGTCGAAGGCGATTACGTGTATGTTGCCTCGTCCGAACCGGGCCGCCTGGACACCCTGGCGGTGCGGCGCGGCCAGCAGGTCGACGCCAACCAGCCGCTGTACGCACTGGACGCCACACGCGAGGCCGCGGCACGCGATCAGGCGCAGGCAGAAGCGGCCGCGGCGCGCGCGCAACTGGAGGACATCGCCACCGGCAAGCGGGCGCCGGAGGTCGACGTCAGCCTGGCGCAATTGGCGCAGGCGCAGGCCGCCAGCCGCCGGTCCGCGGCGCAGCTGGCCCGCGACAACGCGCAGTTCCGCATCGGCGGCATCGCGCGCTCGCAGTTGGACGACAGCCGCGAACAGGCGCAGTCGGACGCGGCGCGCGTGCGCGAACTTCAGGCGCAGGTCGAGGTAAACCGGCTGCCCGGCCGCGACGAGGCCCGCCGCGCGCAGGCCTCCCAGGTGGAGGCCGCCGACGCCGCGCTGGCGCAGGCCGAATGGACGTTGAACCAGAAGCGGCTGGCCGCGCCGGCCGCCGGGCGGATCTTCGACACGATGTACCGCGTGGGCGAATGGGTGCCGGCCGGCAGTCCGGTCGTGAGCCTGCTGCCGCCCGGCAACATCAAGGTGCGGTTCTTCGTGCCGGAGACGGTGGTCGGGTCGCTGAAGATCGGCCAGCAGGCCACGCTGCGCTGCGACGGCTGCGGCGATCCGATCCCCGTGCGCATCGACTACGTGTCGGACCAGGCCGAATACACGCCGCCGGTCATCTACAGCCGCGAAAGCCGCAGCAAGCTGGTGTACATGGTGGAGGCCCGCCCCGCCGCCGACCAGGCGGCGCGGCTGCATCCGGGTCAGCCGGTGGAGGCGACGCTGCCATGAATGCGCCCAACGCCGGCGGCAACGTCATCGACGTACGCGGCCTGAACAAGCATTTCGGCAACAAGCATGTCGTGAACGACGTGTCGCTGCAGGTTCGCGAAGGCGAGATCTTCGGGTTCCTGGGGCCCAACGGCAGCGGCAAAACGACGTGCATCCGCCTCATGTGCGGCCTGCTCACGCCGGATTCCGGCAGCGGCACATGCCTGGGCTACGACATCCTGCGCGACAGCGCCGAGATCAAGCGCAATGTCGGCTACATGACGCAGAAGTTCTCGTACTGGGAGGACCTGACCATCCGCGAGAACCTGGACTTTGTCGCGCGCATGTACGGCATGCCGCAGCGCAAGGAGGCCGTGGACCGCGCCCTGCAGGAACTCGGGCTGCAAACGCGTGCGGGGCAATTGACGGGATCCTTGTCAGGCGGGTGGAAGCAGCGCCTGGCGCTGGCCGCCTGCCTGCTGCACCAGCCCCGCCTGTTGCTGCTGGACGAGCCCACGGCCGGCGTGGATCCGACGGCGCGGCGCGACTTCTGGGAACAGCTGCATGAACTGGCGGCGCGCGGCATCTCGGTGCTGGTCAGCACGCATTACATGGACGAGGCCGAACGCTGCCACAAGCTGGCCTACATCTCGTACGGCAAGCTGCTGACGCAAGGCACCGCCGACGAGGTCATCGCCGAGCAGCAACTGACCACTTGGGCCATCCACGGCGTCAACCTGGTGCCGTTGGGCCAACAACTGCGCAGTGCGCCCGGCGTTGACCAGACGGTCGCGTTCGGATCTGCGCTGCACGTCAGCGGCCGGGACGCGGCCACGCTGGAAAGCACGCTGCGCGCGGCCATCGCGGGCCAGGATCTGCGCCTGGAACGCATCGACACCAGCCTGGAGGACGTCTTCATCTACCTGATGAACCGGTCCACCGACAACTTCGCGGGCCAGCCATGACCGCGCGCCTGAACGGCTTTTCGTGGTCGCGCTGGTGGAGCATGGTGCTCAAGGAGTTCCTGCAGCTGCGCCGCGACCGCATTACCTTCGGCATGATCGTGGGCCTGCCGATCATGCAGCTCGCGCTCTTCGGTTATGCCATCAACACCGATCCGCGCCAGATGCCCACCGCCATCATCGCGGCGGACCACAGCCCGTTCACGCGCAGCTTCATCGCGGCGATGCGGTCGTCGGACTACTTTCACATCGTCGAGGAACTGGACACCGAAGAAGCGGGCCGCGCCGCGCTGGCGCAGGGCCGCGTGCTGTTCGTCGTGACCATTCCGCCGGATTTCACGCGCAGCCTGCTGCGCGGCGAACGCCCGGCGCTGCTGATCGAAGCCGATGCCACCGACCCCATGGCGACCGGGATGGCGCTGGGCGCAGCAACGCAGCTGACGCAGGCCGTCGCGCAAAAGGATCTGACCGGACCGCTTGCCAGCCTGGCGGGCGGCCAGCCTCCCTTCGACGTGCGCATCCACCAGCTCTACAACGAAGAGCAGATCTCGCAATACAACACCGTGCCGGGGCTGATGGGCGTGATCCTGACGATGACGCTGGTGATGATGACCGGACTGGCGATGACCCGCGAGCGCGAACGCGGCACCATGGAAAACCTGCTGGCGATGCCGGTGCGGCCGATCGAGGTGATGACGGGCAAGATCGTGCCGTACATCGCCATCGGGTTGATCCAGGCCAGCATCATTCTCGCGGCGGCGCATTTCGTCTTCCACGTGCCCATCATGGGCAGCCTGCTGTCCGTGTACCTGGCCGCGCTGCTGTTCGTCGCGGCGAACCTGACCGTGGGCATCACGCTGTCGTCGCTGGCGCAGAACCAGCTGCAGGCGATGCAGCTGACCATGTTCTATTTCCTGCCGAACATGCTGCTGTCCGGCTTCATGTTTCCGTTCCAGGGCATGCCGATGTGGGCGCAGCACCTGGGCAACCTGCTGCCGCTGACGTATTTCAACCGGCTGATCCGCGGCATCCTGCTCAAGGGCAACGGCTGGTGGGACCTGTGGCCCAACATCTGGCCCCTGATGCTGTTCACCGTCATCGTCATGACCGCCGCCGTGAAGTTCTACCGCCGCACCCTGGATTGAAGCCCATGTCCTGCCCCGCCTTCATGCCCGCTTCCCGTCCCCTGGTCTCGATGGCGCTGTGCGCGCTGCTGTCGGCCTGCGCGGTCGGCCCCGACTTCGATACGCCCGCCGCGCCGGACGTTGCAGCCTATACGCCAAACGGGCAGGACGCGCTGCCCGCGGGCCAGCAGCGTCTGCAAGCGGGCGCCGACATTCCCGCGCAGTGGTGGCAATTGTTCCGGTCGGACGCGCTGGACCGGCTGGTGCGGCAGGCGCTGGACGCCAGCCCCACGCTGGAAGAAGCGCGTGCGCGCTTGCGGCAGGCGCAGGAAGACTTGGCCGCGGACACCGGCGGGCGCATGCTGCCCGCGGTGGACGGCAATCTGTCGGCGGCGCGCAAGAAGGTCGATCCCGCCGCCTACGGCGTGCCGGTGGCCGAGCCGCCCCCGCCTTTCACGCTGTACAACGCCTCGATCGACGTGTCCTACACGCTGGACGTGTTCGGCGCCAACCGCCGCGCGCTGGAAAGCCTGGCCGCCCAAACGGATTACCAGGCGCATGAACTGCAGGCGGCGCGCATGTCGCTGGCGGCCAACGTGGTCACCGCCGCGATCCGCCAGGCGGATCTGGCCGAGCGGCTGACCGCCACACGCGACCTGCTGGCGGCGCAAGTCAGCCAGCAGGACATCATGCGCAAGCGCCTGGACGCCGGGGGCATTGCCCTGGCCGATCTGCGCAACCAGGAGCTGCTGGTCGCGCAGACCCGCGCCACCGTCCCGCCGCTGGAATACCAGCTTGCGCAGGTGACCCACCAGCTTGCCACCTACCTGGGCGTGCTGCCCGCCGCCCTGCAATCGCCGCCGCTGCGCCTGGCGGACCTGACGCTGCCGCCCGACGTTCCGACCGGCGTGCCGTCGGCGCTGACGCGCCAGCGGCCCGACATCCTGGCGGCCGAAGCCCTGTGGCGCAAGGCGTCGGCCGACGTGGGCGTGGCGACGGCCAACCTGTATCCGCAGTTCACGCTGACCGCCAGTTTCGGTTCGCAGCGCACGGGCGTGAACGAACTGTCAGACGGCGTCAACGTGTGGAATTTGGGACTCGGGCTGGTTCAGCCTCTTTTTCATGGTGGCGAGCTGCGGGCCCGCAAGCGCTCGGCGGAAGCGGCGTATGACGCTGCCGCCGCATCATTTCGCCAGACGGTGCTTGACGGCTTTCGCCAGGTGGCCGATGCGTTGCGCGCGCTGCAGACGGACGGTGACGCCTTCGCGGCCTACGACGATGCGTGGCGCCGCGCAGACGAGGCCGAACGCATCGCGGCGGGCCGCTACCAGGCCGGCGGCATCAGCCACCTGAGCCTCCTGGACAGCCAGCGGCAGGTGTTGCAGACCAGGATTTCGCGCATCGAAGCGGATGCCGCGCGCTACACCGACACGGCGGCGCTGTTACAAGCGCTGGGCGGCGGCTGGTGGAATGAGGCGGTTGCACCCGCCCCGTAAGCCCGCAAAACGCGCTCTGCGCGGCCATGTCCGAGAATTCGGGTAGGAAAGTGTCGTTGTGCGGGGCTTGGGAAAGCGCGGTATCCCCTCATCATGCAAGCGCTCAAGCTGCATGATGTTTACAACGATTTCATGAATGACCTATTAGACCTGATCGTCTTCGCGCCCGACGCCGGCCAGCGCGTCCGCCGTAGCGACGAACTGGCCGAAATGGGGTTCTCGCCGCGCCCTTGCGAAGACTCCAACGGACTGTTCCGCCTGTTTCAGGCCCGCCGCACCCCGCTGCTCGTGATGCAGGCCGAGTTCACCGATCTCTGCATGGCCGTCGCAGGTCTGCGCGCCATGGACACCACCGCCGGCATCGTTGCCATTTCCGCCTTCGATACCCCTGAGAACCGCATCCTCGGCCTGCATTGCGGCGCCGACGCCTGCTTTTCGCCCGAGGTCGTCACCGGCGAAATCGCCGCAGCCCTGCAGGCGCTGGTGCGCCGCGTCCCCACCTCCGCCAACCGCCGCGGGGCGGCCGAGGCCGATGCCCGGCCCGCGCCGCCGCCCGTGGCGTCCGCCGAGCCGACCGGCAAGTGGCAATTCCTGGACGCCGCCTGGACGCTGGTCAGCCCCCAGGGCAGACGCCTGGCGCTGACCCAGGCCGAGCGCGAGTTCCTGCTCAAGCTGACCGGCGCGCCGGACAAGCGCATGCCGCGCGGCGATCCGCCTGGCATCGACCCGCATTCCGGCCGCGAATCCATGCGCCGCACGGACGTCGTCGTCAGCCGCCTGCGGCGCAAGGCGCAGGACGTCGACGTGGAACTGCCCATTCGCACCGTCTGGGGCTGGGGCTACGCGTTCACCGGGGAAATCTGACGCGCGGCGGGCGTATGATTCCGCGTACAGGGCCGACTCCCGGCCCGCCTCTGCCCCATCCGTCCCATGGAAGTCTTTGAACGCCTGCAAGCCCTGCTCATCCAGAATCGGGCGCGCTACCGCCTGCTCGAACACGCTGCCGCCGGCAAGTCCGTCGAAGTGGCCGCCATCCGCGGCACCGAGGTCAGCCAGGGCGCCAAGGCGCTGGTCTGCCGCGTGAAGATCTCGTCCAACCAGCGCAAGAACGTGCTCGCCGTCTTTCCGGCGGACAAACAGGCCGACCTGGACGCCATCGCGCGGGCGGCCGGCGGCAAGAAGGCCTCGCTGGCATCGCAGGACCTGGCACGTGAACTCACGGGCTGCGAGATCGGCGCCATCCCGCCCTTCAGCTTCAATCCCGACCTGACGCTGCTGGTGGATCCCAGCCTGCGCGAGCGCCACGACGAAATCGTGTTCAACGCCGGACGCCTGGACGCGTCCATCCTGCTGAACACCGACGACTATTTCCGCCTGGCCGCGCCCGACGAGGCGCCGCTGATCAAGGCCTGACCGGCGCCGCCCATGAGGCCACCTTGTCCCGCCCTTTGATGACCCACGGCGCGCGCGCCTCCAACATGCGCTGGCTGATGAGCCTGGCGCACATGGAGCCGTCGCCGGTCAACCCCTGGGTGATGCTGCGCGCCGCCCTGGCCATCGGCCTGCCGACCGCGGTGGGCATGGCGCTGGACCAGGGTGCGGCGGCCGCGCTGGTGGCGCTGGGAGCGCTGCCCGCCATCACGGGCGACAACGGTGGCCCCTACCGCAACCGCGCGCTTTCCATCGGTTCCACGGTGTTCGGCGGCGCGTTCGGTTATCTGTTGGGCAACCTGATGTCGGGCCACGGCCTGTGGACGTCCGCCGGCATGACGCTGCTGGTGCTGGCGGCCAGCCTGGTCGGCACCTTCAACAACATCGCCGCGGTCGCGACGCTGCAATTTGCCACGTATGTCATCGTCGGCTCCAGCTTGACGCCCACGCTGCCGCCCTGGCTGCCGCCGGTGCTGGTGGGCGTGGGCGGTCTGTTCGGGCTGGCGCTGACGCTGTCCGGCTGGGTCGTCAACCCGATCGCGCCGGAGCGGGCCGCCGTGGCGCAGGCCTACCGCAAGCTGGCGGCGATGTTCGCGGCCATCGGCACCTCGCGCGTGATGGCCGCGCGCCGCGACATGGAAGCCGCCATGGCCACGGCCTACGACACCGTCCTGGCCGCGCGGGGCCGGTCGGCGGGTCCGTCGCCCAGACTGGCGCGGCTGGCCGCACAGTTGCAGGCCTGCACGCCGCTCACCAACGCCGCGCTGGCGCTGGCGCGCGCCGGCCGCGTGTTGCCGGACGAATGTGCCCGGGTCATGAACCATCTGGCCGACCGGGTCGAAAACGATGCGCCACCGGACGCCCGCGACGACATCGCCGCGCTGCACCGCGCCGGCATGCCGCAGTTGGCCGAGGCGCTGGAACAGGTGCAGCCGCTGCTGCACGGCGCCCGGGCCAGCCAGGCCAACCAGGCCCCCGGGGCCACTGAAGCCATCCAGGCCACCGAGGCCGACGCCTTCGCCACCCTGCAGCCCGCACCGGCGCGCACGCCGTGGCGGGTGCTGATCCGCACGTACCGGCCCGGGCCGACGACGGTCCGTTACCTGGTCCGGTTGGGCCTGTGCCTCGTCGCCGCCGAGGCCGTCGCCCTGGCGGCCGCGCTGCCGCGGTCCTACTGGGTGCCGCTGATCGTCGTGGTGGTGTTCAAGCCCAACTTCGGCTCGGTGTTCGCGCGCGCGCTGCAAAGCTGCGCGGGCAGCGTGGTCGGCGTGGCGATCAGCGCCACCGTGCTTGCGCTGGATCGCGGCGGTCTGGCCAGCTTGCTCACCGTTGCTGCGCTGGCCGCGTTGCTGCCGTGGTCGATACGGCGCAACTACGGGCTGTTCTCGGCGATTCTGGTGCCGATCCTCATGCTGCTGATCGGGGCGCTGCAGCCGGGAAGCTGGGCTATTGCGCTGGCGCGGCTGATCGATGTGGGGGTTGCGGCGGCCATCGTGCTGCTGGTGGGCTACCTGCCGTGGATCCGCATCGAACGCAGCAACCTGGACCATGCCGTTTCCGCCGCCACGTCCACGCTGGCGGCCTACCTGAACACCGTCTTCCAGACCGACCCCGGCAACCGGCATGACCTGCGCGCCCGCGCCTACGCGCGCCTGTCGGACCTGCGCATCGCCCTGCAGCGCGGGCTGTCCGAACCCCGGCTGGTCAGCCGCCGCGCATTGGCCTGGTGGCCGGTGGAAGTCGCACTGGAACGCGTGGCCAACGCGATTTCGGACACGGCCTGGTCGCTGCCCGCCGGACAGGACGCGCCCGCCGCCGCGCAGGTCGCCCAATTGGCCGCCGCGCTGGACAGCATTGCGGCCGCCGTCGAACAAGGCCTGCCCGTGCCCGCGGCCCCCATCGTGGCGCCATCACCGGCGCTGCGGGACGTCGCCGCCGAAATCGAATCCCTGCGCGTCACGCTGGCCGGCCCCGACTTCACGGCAACGCCCGGCCGCCCCGCCGCCCCTTCCCCCCTTCATCAGGTCTGAATCATGTGTCTTGCCGTACTGGCTCTGCATACGCTGCCCGGCATCCCCGTGCTGATCGCCGCGAACCGCGACGAATTTCATGCGCGCGCCACCCTTCCCGCGGCGCAATGGTCCGACGCGCCGGCCATCTACGCCGGGCGCGATGGCCAGGCGGGCGGCACCTGGATGGGCGCAACCGTTCAGGGCCGCTATGCGTTGGTCACCAACTTCCGCGAGCCCGGCCGGCATCTGGACAACGCCCCTTCGCGCGGCGCGCTGGTCGAGGACTTTCTGCGCGGCGAAATGACGCCGCAGGCCTACCTTGAGACGGTGCACGCCATGGACCAGGCGTACAACGGCTTCAATCTGATCGTGGGCGACACGCGGCAGGCGTGGTATCTGAGCAATCGCGACGGCGGGCCGCGCGCGTTGGACCCCGGCATCTACGCCCTGTCCAACCATCTGCTGGACACGCCCTGGCCCAAACTGGCGCGCACGAAGGCGGCGTTCTCGGCCGTGCTGGAACATCCGTCGCAGCCCGACCTGCCCGCGCTGTTTACCGCGCTTGGCGACCGCAGCCCGGCGGACGACGCCGACCTGCCGGCCACCGGCCTGCCCTTGGCGCGCGAACGCCTCTTGAGCAGCCCGTTCATCGTCAGCCCGGAATATGGCACGCGCAGTTCCAGCGTCATGGCGCTGCACGGCGACGGCGCCGGCGAATTGGAGGAACGGCGGTTCGCCCCGGACGGCTCGGTCAGCGGCGTCAGCCACCTGACGTTTTCCTGGCAGGCGGCCGGCGGCGGCGTGTGATGCGCGGCGCCTGATACAAACGGTTGATTTCCGAGGCGGACGGACGCGAACTCGCCTTGCGCGCGCACGTCGAATGGTTGCAAGCTACCGGCGGAGGCAGCGACAACGCGCTGCCACGCCGGTTTTTCTGCAGGAGAACTCCATGAACAAACGTTTTGAACGCTGCACGATCGCCGCCGCCATGACCCTGGGCACCTTCGCTTTAGCGGGTGTCCTGTCCACCGCCCAAGCGGCCATGCCGCCCGTGCAGCACCAGGGCGCTATCGAATATGTCAGCGGCGGCATCGGCATCGACGAATCCGAATCCATGAAAGCCGCGTCCAGCAGTTATCCGCTGGCATTGACCTTTGCTGCGCAACGCGGCGGCAAGGCCGATTATGTCGCCGACGTGACCGTCGCGATCCGGGATGCGCAGGGCAAGGCCGTGTTGCAGACGACCGCGCAGGGGCCCTACATGCTGGTGAAGCTGCCGGCGGGCAACTACCGCATCTCGGCCACGTTTGATGGCAAGGCGCAGGAGCGCGAGGTCACCGTGCAAGGCTCGGGCACCGCGCGCGCCATGTTCGAGTGGAAGTGATGGCACTGAGGCGCGGCTGATACGGCCGCGCCCCCTATCCTGTTCAAAGGAGCCGGACGCGTCAGACGCCCGCGAACAGGATCGCAATGACAAAGCCCACGCCCGCCGTCCAGACCAGCGAGCGCAGCGCGCCCCAGTTCGCCAGGTACATCGCCAGATAGCCCAGCCGCGTGCCCAGCCAGCACGCCATCAGCGTCGCGACGTGCGCGGGGGACGCCTGGTTATACAGCGCAAACAGCACGGCGGCGTAGAAGAACGGCAGCGCCTCGAAGGTGTTGACCTGCGCGGCGTTGGCCCGCGCGCGCCACCCCTCCTGCCGGGCCAGCCAGGCCCGCGGGTCGTTGTTGTCGAATTTCTTGCCGCCTGCCTTGGCGATGATCGTGGACACGAACGGCAGCAGCGCCGCCGCCAACATCAACCACGCGATTGTCTTCATTCCTGACTCCATTGCTGGCGGCTTGATGTCCGCCGGACGCGCGGGGCGTGTGCCGCCGCTGCCGCATGGTCGCCTGAAAAGCGGGGGAAGGCAAAGGCGCGGTGGGGGGGCTCGGGCGGCTCGGGCTGCTCGAGTGGCGCCGCCGGCTTGGAGTTGAAGTTGGCGTTGGCGTTGGCCGCATCAAACTTGCCGGCGTCGAAAGCGCCAAGGTTGGCGAAGACCGCGCTTACACTCGGTCCTTTGCGATTGCCGCCCGCCCGTCGATGCCGCCTGTCATGCCCTGGTTTGCCCTGTTCCTGGCCGCCGCCTTGCTATGGCCGCCCGGCACCCGCCGCTGGGCGCTTGCCCCGTTGGCGGTGACATGGGCGTGGGCATTGGCCGACGGATCGGTCGACCTCGTTGCGCTCGCATGGCCCGCGTTGCTGCTGATTGCCGCGGCGCTGGTGCGATCCCACGCGGGACCGGCCGCGCGCATGGCCGCGCATGGACTCTTCGTGATCCTGGCCGTGCTGCTCTTCGCACATCTGCTGCCCGGGTTTCACAACCTGCGCGTGATTGATCCCGCGCCGCTCAGTCCGGATGCAGTTCCTTTCAGCATGTACCTGAACCTGGACAAACCGCTCGTGGGCTTCTGGGTGGTGCTGGTGCTGGCGCCGCCCATGGCCGCGGCCCATGCGCGTTTGAGCTTGCAGGCGGCGGTTCTTGCATGCGCAGCCGCGGTGGCGGTCTGCCTGGGATTGGCGCTGGCGCTGGGCGTGGTGGCATGGGCGCCGAAGTGGCCGGCCTCAGGCTGGATCTGGCTGATCAACAATGCCTTGCTGGTGACGCTGGCGGAAGAGGCGCTGTTCCGAGGTTATGTGCAGCAACGCCTGGCGCAGCGGTGGCGCCATCGCGCATGGGGCGCGTGGGCGGCGGTGGCCGTGGCGGCCGTGCTGTTCGGATTGGCCCATTACGCGGGCGGTTGGCAGTGGATGCTGCTGGCTGGCCTGGCGGGTACGGCGTATGGCGCGGCCTATCGTTACGGCGGTTTGGGCGCCGCCGTCCTGGCGCATCTGGGCTTGAACGCGGCGCACTTCGGATTGTTCACCTATCCAATGCGCGCCGCGTTCTGAAAGGCCGCCGCTTCAGGCCGCCAGCGCCGGATAGTCCGTATACCCTTCAGGACCCGAGGCGTAGAAGGTGGCCGGATTCGGCGTATTCAGCGGGGCCTTGCGCGCCAGGCGCTCGGCCAGGTCGGGCGTGGCAATGTACGGCACGCCAAACGCCACGGCGTCGACCTTGCCGGCCGCGATGGCGGCCTCGGCGGTGTCGCGCGTGTAGCCTTCGTTGCCGATATAAACGCCGCCGAACTCGGCCTTGATCATCGGCGCCAGGCTGTCGGGCGCTTCGTGTTCGCGGGCGCAAATGAACGCGATGCCGCGCTTGCCCAGTTCACGCGCCACGTAGCCGAACAGGCCCGGCAGATCCGAATCACCCATGTCGTGGGCATCAGCGCGCGGCGACAGATGCACGCCGACGCGGCCCGCGCCCCACACCGCCACGCAGGCGTCGACCACTTCCAGCAGCAGCCGCGCGCGGTTTTCGATGGAACCGCCGTATTGGTCCGTGCGGTGGTTGGTGCTGTCCTGCAGGAACTGATCCAGCAGGTAGCCATTGGCGGCATGCACCTCGACGCCGTCAAAACCCGCCTCCTTCGCCATCTTCGCGCCGTGGCGGTAGGCTTCGACCACGCCGGGGATCTCTTCGGTTTCCAGCGCGCGCGGCGTCACGTATTCGCGCTTGGGGCGCACGTGGCTGACGTGGCCCTTGGCGGCGATGGCGCTGGGCGCGACCGGCAGTTCGCCGTCCAGGAACATCGGGTCGGAAATGCGGCCCACGTGCCAGAGCTGCGCGACGATCAGGCTGCCCTTGCCGTGCACGGCGTCGACCACCTTGCGCCAACCCTTGACCTGCTCCGGCGACCAGAGCCCAGGCGTGTCGGCATAGCCCACGCCCTGCGGCGTGACCGCCGTGGCTTCCGTCAGGATCAGGCCGGCGCCCGAACGCTGGGTGTAATACTCGACCATCAGATCGTTCGGCACGCGGCCGGCGCTGGCGCGTTGGCGGGTCAGCGGCGCCATCACGACGCGGTTGCGCAGGGTCAGGTCGCCGACTTTCAGCGGTTCAAACAGGGGGTTCATGCAAAATCCTTTCGTCCCGGCAATGGGGCGCTTGCGGGTATGGCAGACGGGCTACATATCCAGATTCAATTGCCGCAGAAATGCGGCAATCACGGGTTCATTGCGACGGAAAAAGACCCACTGCCCCACCTTGGTCGCCGAAATCAGGCCGGCGCGCTGCAACACGGCCAGATGCGACGAGACCGTAGACTGGGACAGGCCGCAGCGATCATCGATGTGGCCCGCGCACACCCCGTGTTCGAAGGTGTGGCCCGGACGCTCCTCGAAATACGCATGCGGCGTCTTCAGCCAGGCCAGGATGTCGCGGCGAACCGGATTGGCCAGCGCCTTGAGGATGGCGTCGGCGTCGATCGCGGGTTGCGCGGCGTTCTGGTCGGAGGGTGAGGAAGTTGCGGTCATATTGGTATATCGCAATTTATCGAATCATATATCGGGTTTATCCGATATATCGTCATGCCCCTGTTGCAATCAAGGATTTCGGGCGCCGGTCGTGCGATCCGGCGACCGGCGATCTGGCCGGCGGCTCTCCGGCTTCAGGCTATCGGCCCAGTCACGGGCAAGGTCGCGCTGTGCCTTCCAGTTGACCAGCGCCGTGATGGCCATGGCAATCACCGCGCCCAGCGCTGCCAGCGCCATGTCCTTCTGCGCGTCCCAGATATCGCCCTGCGTGCCCAGGTAGGCGGCCCCCAAGTCTCCGCCAAAGAACTCCGCGGCGCCCCACTCGATCAGTTCGTAGAGCGCCGAGGTCGACAGCGTCACGTCCATCGGCAGGAAGTACGCCCAGAAGCCGCGCACCTCGGCCACCCGCAGGAAGATCTCGCGGATCGGATAGGCCAGCAGCAGCCCATACGAAAAATGCACGACGCGGTCGAAATTGTTGCGTTCCCACCCGAGCACGCTGTTCAGGGTGCGGCCGGTCAAGGCGCGCCACCAGTCGTCGTACGGCACGAGCGAATACGTGTAGTGCGCGCCCACCGTGTGCAAGCACAGGAACAGAAAGATCAGCGTGTATGACACCCGCGAAAACACGAACGCCCGCCGCGTGGCAAACAGCACGGCGCCCAGTCCCAGCACCAGCGCGTTCTCCAGCGCCCAGGCCGAGCGGTCATGCGGATTGATGGCCAGCGCCACCCAGATGACGGCGAACACGCCGGCCAGCGTGACCAGATAGCGGCGGCGCGCGTCGGCCATGGTGCGTCCTAGTCGCCCTGCACCCGGCCGCGCAGCCGCTTGACCTCGCCATGCAGCACCTTGCGCTGCACGCGGCGGCGTTGCGACGAGCGCGTCGGCTTGGTGGGGCGGCGCGGCTTGTCGACCTGGATGGCTGATCGCACCATGCCCACCAGCCGTTCGATGGCCTCGGCACGGTTCTTTTCCTGGCTGCGGAAGGATTGCGATTTGATGACGATCACGCCCTCTTTCGAGATGCGGTGGTCGTTGACGGCGCACAACGCATCCTGCACCTCGGGCGGCAGGCGCGAAGCGCGCACATCGAAGCGCAGGTGGACGGCGCTGGACACCTTGTTGACGTTCTGCCCGCCCGCGCCCTGGGCGCGAATCATGGTGAAGGTCAGGTCGCGCTCGTCGATGAAAAGCGAATCTTGGACGTGAAACATAGGCGGGAAGTCTACAGGGCCGGCCGTCTTCCTGCACCCGGCGGTTGAAACCGCTGGATCCGCGGCTTGGCGCCACACAGCGGCCATGCGCCGCCCGGCGGCGGACCCGTCTTGCAGGGTCTTTCGGCGGATATCGGCCGCGCCAAGTAAAATAGTGCGCTTTTGCTCGAATTCCGTGGCGCCCAGCCGCCCGCATCTCCTATGACTTACTCCGCCAAAGAAATCTTCAAGACCCTGCAAGGCGAAGGCGCCCACGCAGGCCGCGCGGCGGTATTCTGCCGGTTTGCGGGCTGTAATCTGTGGTCCGGCCGCGAAAGCGACCGTGCCAGCGCCGCCTGCACCTTCTGTGACACCGATTTCATCGGCACCGACGGCGACGGCGGCGGCAAGTTCGCCACGGCCGAATTGCTGGCCGACGCCATTGCCGCGGCCTGGGGCCCGGACGCCGGCAACCGCTACGTCGTCTTTACGGGCGGCGAGCCGCTGCTGCAACTGGACGCGCCGCTGCTCGACGCGATCCACGCCCGCGGCTTTACCGTCGCCATCGAAACCAACGGCACGATCAAGCCGCCTGCCGGCATCGACTGGATCTGCGTCAGCCCCAAGGGTACGGCCCCGGTCGTGATCGAACGCGGCAATGAGCTCAAGCTGGTCTATCCGCAGCTCAACGCCCTGCCCGACGCCTTCGCACATCTGGATTTCGAGCATTTCTTCCTGCAACCCATGGACGGACCGGCGCGCGCAGCCAACACCGAGCAGGCCGTTCAATACTGCATGCAGCATCCGCAATGGCGGCTCAGCCTGCAAACCCACAAATACATAGGCATTCCATGATTTACCCCCACGCCTTGCGGAGCACGCGATGATTTCCGTGACCCGCAGGCTCGAGTTCGACGCCGGCCACCGCATCCCCGACCACCGCAGCCAGTGCCGCAATCTGCACGGCCACCGCTACGTGCTGGAAATCACGCTGACGGGTGACATCGTGCAGGCGCCCGGCGAGTCCGACAACGGCATGGTCATGGACTTCTCCGAGATCAAGCAAATCGCCAAGACGCATATCGTGGACGTCTGGGACCATGCGTTCCTGGTCTACGAGGGCGACGACGCCGTGCGCGGCTTTCTGGATACCCTGCCCGGCCACAAGACCGTCGTGCTGGACCGGATTCCCACCGCTGAAAACCTGGCCACCATCGTTTTCGAGACGCTGGCGCCGCAATACCACGGCCATTACGGCGCCGAACTGCGCCTGACGCGCGTGCGTCTGTACGAAACGCCGAACTGCTGGGCCGACTGCAACGGTTGATCCCCGATAGCGCATGAAGGCGGGCTTCGGGCCCGCCTTCAGTTTTCCACCCACGGAAAACCGCACCGCCATCTTCCCAATTGAAAGAATCTATCGCGATAGTCGCCATTTTCAATCATTAGTAAGCTAATAGATAGGATACAATCGAATTCATGCTTACTCCATCCGACTCCCAGCTCATGGCCACCACCGCCAACCTGATGGTGCTGTCGCGCGCCTACCGCGGCGCCGCCGATAAAGCGCTCGCCGACTACGGCCTTTCTCAAGCGACTGCGTGGCCCGTCATTCTGGCCGGCCGTCTTGGCGACGGAGTTCGCCAAGGCGCGCTGGCCGAAGCTTTGGGCGTCGAAGGCCCCTCCCTTGTGCGCGTGCTGGATCAACTTGTGGCCGCCGGCCTGATGGAACGGCGCGAAGACCCCCACGATCGCCGCGCACGCACCCTGCACCTGACCGAAGCCGGCCACGCGCTGCGCGCGCAGGTCGAAGACGTGCTGGTTGAACTTCGCCGCCGCATCTTTCACGACGTCAGCGAATCCGATCTGCAAGCCTGCCTGCGCGTCTTCGACGCCATGAAGGTGTCGCTGGGCCGCAGCGGCGCCGGTGCGCAAGAGGACGCCCGGCCATGAAACTGCCCAACGTCCGCGAAACCATCTTCTCGCTCAAGAGCTACCTGAGCGCCATCATGGCGCTCTATCTGGCTTACAGCATGGGTTTGCCGCGTCCGTTCTGGGCCATGACCACCGCCTACGTCGTGGCGCAGCCCTGGTCCGGCGCGGTGCGTTCCAAGGCGCTGTACCGTCTGGTCGGCACCTTCTTCGGGTCGGCGGCCACCGTGTACATGGTGCCGCGGCTGTCGAACTCGCCCGTCGTCATGACCGGCGCGATGGTGCTGTGGGTGGGCGCCTGCCTGTACATGTCGGTGCTGGACCGCACACCGCGGTCCTATCTGTTCATGCTGGCCGGCTACACCGCCGCGATGATCGGCTTTCCCAGCGTCACCGACCCTTCCCTTGTGTTCGACACGGCGCTGGCCCGTGTCGAGGAAATCAGCCTGGGCATCGTGTGCGCCACGCTGATCCACAGCATCGTGCTGCCGCGCGGCCTGGCGCCCGCGCTGACGCTGCAATTGGACAAGGCCGTGCGCGATGCGCGCAACTGGATGCACGACACGCTCAGCGGCAAGACCGCCGAACAGCGCGACAAGGACCGCCGCGAGCTGGCCAACGACATCACGCAACTGCGCCTCTTATCCACGCACGTTCCCTTCGACACCAGCAACCTGCGCTGGACCGCGGGCGCCGTGCGCGCCATGCAGGACCAGATCGCAGCGCTGACGCCGGCCGTGTCCGCCGTCGAAGACCGTATGCGCGCCTTGCAGGCCAATGGCCAGCCGCTGTCCGAACCCGTGCAGTCGCTGCTTGCCGATATCTCGGAATGGATCAACGCCGGCCCGCAGGCCTCGCACGAAACCGCCGTCCAGTTGCGCGCCGCCGTGACGCGGCTGACGCCCGGCATCGACAGCCGCTCCACGTGGCGCGACGCGCTGCTTGCCAGCCTGATGGCGCGCCTGCGCGAACTGATCGACACCTATGACGAATGCCTGGCGCTGCGCCGCGACATCCGGGCCGGGCTGCAGGGCGCGCCGATTCGCGCCCCGCGCACGACCCGCGATCCGAACTCGGCGCTGCACCGCGACCACGGCATGGCGCTGCTGTCGGCGCTGGCCGCGGCGCTGGCGATTTCGGTCTGCTGCCTCTTCTGGATCGGCACGGCCTGGAGCAACGGCGCTACCGCCGCGCTGATGGCCGCGATCTTCAGCTGCTTCTTTGCGTCGCAGGACAATCCCGTGCCGGGCATCATGCAGTTCCTGACCTACACGGTGTATTCCATTCCGCTGTCGGCGCTATATCTGCTGGGCATCATGCCGGCCATCCACTCGTTCGAGATGCTGGCGCTGTCCATGCTGCCGACCGCCTTCGTGCTGGGCGTGTTCATTGCCCGCCCGGCCAGCACCGGCAAGGCCATGGCCATGCTGTTCGGGTTCCTGGGCACCATGGCGCTGCAGGACACCAACACCGCCGACGTCGTGTCGTTCATCGACACGCAGGTTGCGCAGTGCATGGGCGTGGCCACGGCCGCGATCATCGCCGCCATCTTCCGCACCGTCAGCGTCGACTGGAGCGCGCGCCGCATCCAGGCCGCCAACTGGAAGGAACTGGCGACGCTGGCCAGCTCGCCCCGCGCGCCTTCGCGCCATACCTACACCGCCCGCATGCTGGACCGCATCGGCCTGTTGCAGCCGCGCCTGGCGCTGGCCAAGCGGCCCGACGACCTGGTGGCCGCCGATGCGCTGAAGGACCTGCGCGTGGGCCGCGACATTACCGAGCTGCAGCGGGCCCGCCGCCATCTGCCGATGGCCGAGCCCACGATCCAGCCGGTGCTGAACAGCCTGGCGCAGTTCTTCAAGATCCGTTCGTCGGGCCGCATGCAGGACAAGACGCCGGAGTTCCTGGCGCAGATTGATCGCGCGCTAAGCAGTGTGGCCGCCACCCCGCAAGGCCCCCATGCGCGCGACCGCGCCGTGGTGGCGCTGGTCGGCATCCGCCGCGCCTTCTTTCCCGACGCGCCCGACTATCAACCCGCCCATCCGACCCTGGAGGGCCAAGCATCATGATTGGCGAATTCAATCTCTACGGCATTTATTTCCCCTGGCTGCTCGTGCTGGGCGTCGTCACCCTGGCCGTGGCCTGGGGCGTGCGCCGCGTGCTGGCACGCGCCGGGCTGTATCGCCTGGTGTGGCACCCCGCGCTGTTTGACCTGGCGCTGTTCGTGGTGCTGCTGTACGGCGTCTCCCTCATTTCCCCTTATTTTCTTCAGAGATAGGTATGAAACTCCCCAATGCCCTTCGCCCTGCTGCTATCGGCAAGTTCGCAGTGACGGCTGTCGTCGTCGCCGCCGCCGCTTACGCCGGCTGGCAGCTTTGGGATCACTATGAAGTCGAGCCCTGGACGCGCGATGGGCGCGTCAAGGCCTATGTGGTGCAGGTGGCGCCCGACGTCTCCGGCCTGGTCACCAGCGTGCCCGTGCACGACAACCAGGACGTGAAGGCCGGCGACCTGCTGTTCGAAATCGATCGCGCCCGCTTCCAGTTGGCGTTCGACCAGGCGCAGGCCTCGGTCCGTTCGCAGCAGGTGGCGCACGACCAAGCGCTGCGCGACGCCAAGCGCAACCGCTCGCTGGGCCAGCTTGTCGCGGCCGAAGCGGTGGAACAAAGCCAGACCAAGGTGCAGCAGACTGAAGCCGCGCTTGCGCAGGCACAGGTGCAACTGAACACCGCCCGCCTCAATCTGGAACGCAGCCGCGTCGTGGCCGCCAGCGATGGCCGCATCACCAACCTGGACCTGCGCGCGGGCTCCTACGCCACCGCCGGCCACGGCGTGATGGCGCTGGTGGACGCCGGTTCGTTCTACGTGGAAGGCTACTTCGAAGAAACCAAGCTGCCCGGCATCCACGAAGGCGACCCCGTCACCGTGACGCTGATGGGCGAACCGCGTCACATCCGCGGCCACGTCGAAAGCATCGCCCTGGGTATCGCGGACCGCGACCGCAGTACCGGCGCCAACCTGCTGCCCAACGTGAACCCGACCTTCAACTGGGTCCGTCTTGCGCAGCGCATCCCGGTGCGCGTGAAGATCGACGAGGTGCCCGAAGGCGTACGCCTGGTCGCCGGCCAGACCGCCACGGTGTCGGTGGACGACCGCCCGGCCCAGTCCGCCGCCGCGCCCCACGCGTCCTGACGGGACGCAGAACCTCTTTTCTCCGGAAACTCCGCAATTTCTTATCGACGCCAAGCCGTACCTGCCATGAAAACCAGACTCCTCCTTCCGCTGACGCTGGCCCTCGCGCTGGCCGGATGCGCCTCCGTGGGCCCCGACTACAAGGTGCCGCCGGAGGCCGTCTCCCAGCGGCCGAGCGCGCAATCCTCCTTTGTGGAGGCGCAGGCCGGCGTGTATCGGCAAGAGGAAGTCCCCGGCCACTGGTGGCGCCTGTACAACGACCCCGTGCTGGATGGTCTGGTGGAAAAGGCCCTGGCCGCAAACACCGACCTGCGCGTGGCCAGCGCCAATCTGGAACGCGCGCAGGCCGCGGTGCAGGAAACGAAGGCGCAACAACAGCCGACGATCGGCGTCAATGCCTCGCCCACGTTCGGCCACGTTTCCGGCTTGCAGGAACTGCAACCCGGCATCGATCCGCCCAATCGCTGGTCGTACTCCACCGGCGCCAGCGTGTCGTATCAGCTGGACCTTTTCGGCCAGATCCGCCGCGCCGTGGAAGCCTCCACCGGCGACGCGCAGGCCGCCCAAGCCGCCTATGACGCCACCCGCGTCACCGTCGCGGCCGAGACCGCGCGCGCCTACGCCAACCTGTGCGCGGCAGGCATGCAGCTTGCCTCGGCGCAGCATTCCGTGCAGGTGCAGAAGGAATCGGTCGACGCCGTCAGCCGCCTGCAACGTGCCGGGCGCGGCACCGCGCTGGACGTCACACGGGCGCGCAGCCAGCTCGAACAATTGCAGGCCAATCTGCCGCCGTTCCAGGCGCAGCAGCGCACCGCGCTGTACCGGCTGGCTGCATTGACCGGCCAGACGCCGGGCCAGATTCCGCAAGCCCTGCTGCAATGCGCCAGCGCCCCCAAACTGACCGAAACCATCCCCGTCGGCGACGGCGCCGAACTGCTGCGCCGCCGTCCCGACATCCGTCAGGCCGAACGGACGCTGGCCGCCTCCACCGCCCGCATCGGCGTGGCCACGGCCGATCTGTACCCGAAGATCACGCTGGGCCTGTCCGCCGCTTCGGGCGGCCCGGCCGCCATGTTCGGCGACCGCGGCACGTTCAGCTGGAGCGTGGGCCCGCTGATCTCGTGGACCGTTCCCAACACCGGCGCCGCGCAGGCCCGCATCGCCGAAGCCGAAGCCAACACCAAGGCCGCGGCCGCGCGTTTCGACGCGGCCGTGCTGAACGCCTTGCGCGAAACCGAAAGCGCGCTGGTCGTCTATGCCCGCCAGCTGGACCGCGACACCGCCCTGCGCGCGGCCCGCGACCAAAGCGCCGAAGCGGCCTCGCAGGCGCGCCGCCTGTTCCAGTACGGCAAGACGGATTACCTGACCGTGCTGGACGCCGAGCGCACGCTGGCCAGCAATGAAAGCGCGCTGGCCGCATCGCAGGCGGATTTGAGCAGCGACCAGATCGCGTTGTTCCTGGCGCTGGGCGGCGGCTGGGAGAAGTAGCCCGCCAAAAATTGATTTCCATATTATGGGGATGACATTGATCTCCCCAAACCCCCGCTCCTAGAATCGTCTCAAGCCAATAACTACATCAGACGATTCGACGGCATCGCACCGGCCACGCCGGCACGATGCTCGAGGACGGGGACAATTCATAATATGGAACAACCTGCAAGCGCCGGCGACGCGCGCGTGCTGGACAGCATCACCAAGCTCACACCGCAGGATGCCGGGCGCGTCGTGATCGCCGGGTCGCATGGCGGCAGCTATGCCGCCTACTGCGCGGCGCGCGGTGGCGTGCTGGCCGTCGTCCTGAACGACGCCGGCGTGGGCTGGATGCGTGCCGGCATTGCAGGCCTGGACGACCTGCAACGCTGGGGCGTGCCCGCCGCCACCGCAAGCTATCAAAGCTGCCGCATCGGCGATGGCGCGGACATGGCGCGGCACGGCGTCCTCAGCTTTGTGAACGCGCTGGCGCAAGACCTGGGCTGCAAACCGGGTATGCCAGTGGCCGAGGCCGCCTCGCGGCTGGCGCGCGCGTCGCGCAGCGCCCGTCCGCCCGCCGACGTCAAGGAATCCCGCACTGTATTCAAGACAGGCCCGGACGGCGCTCCGCTCGTGATCGGCGCCGACTCCGTCTCGCTGGTCGACTCCCGCGACGACGGTCTCATCGCCATCACGGCCTCGCACGGGGAGCGGCTGGCGGGCCTGCAATCGGACGGTGTCCGCGCGTCTCCGCGCCTCGTCACGTTCAACGACGCGGGCATCGGCAAGGACAGCGCCGGCATCGGCCGCCTGCCTTTGCTGGACCAACGCGGCATTGCCGCCTTGACCGTGTCCGCGCAAACCGCCCGCATCGGCGACGCCCGTTCCTGCTACGAGGAAGGGACCATTTCTTCTGCCAACGCCCGCGCCCGAAACCTGGGCTGCCGCGTCGGCACGCCGCTCAAAACCTTCATCGACGCCCTGCTGACCGGGCGAGACCCCAACTAGGAGCATCACCCGCATGTCCGAAAAACTGGAAATCACCGGCGGCGAAGCCATCGCCCGCATGTTCGCGGCGCACGACGTCGGCCTGATGTTCGGCATGGGCGGCTTTCAACTGCTGCCTTTCTATGACGCGGCGCGCCGCCTGAAGCTGAATCACAACCTGATCAACGACGAGCGCTGCGCGGTGTTTGCCGCCGACGCCTATACCAAGGTCAGCGGCCGTCCCGGCGTGTGCGACGCGACGCTGGGTCCAGGTGCGACCAATCTGGTGACCGGCCTGGCCGAAGCCTACAACGCCGGCACCGCGCTGGTCGCGCTGGTCGGCGACGCGCACCGGATGCACGCGTGGAAGAACATGACGCAGGAAGCCCGGCAACTGGAGGTGCTGCGCCCGGTCGTGAAAGACGTGCTGCGCGTGGAGATGGTCGAGCGCATTCCCGAACTGGTGCGGCGCGCGTTTGCCGTGGCGACCAGCGGACGTCCCGGCCCCGTGGTGCTGGACGTGCCCGAGGACATCGCACACGCCGTCCATGCCTTTGATGCCGACGACTTTTATTCCAGCCCCAACTACCGGCGCTCGCCCGCGCTGCGCTGCCGGCCATCGGCCGAGGACGTGGCGCAAGCCGCCAGCATGCTGGCCGGCGCCGACCGCCCGCTGATGCTGTGCGGCGGCGGCGTACACATCAGCGATGCGGCCGAGACGGTCCAGGCCTTCGCGCGCAAGTTCGGCATCCCCGTCGCCCATACCATGAGCGGCAAGGGCGCGATCGCCTGCAACGACCCGCTGAACGCGGGGCTGTTCGGCCGCTACAGCCGCATTGCCAACGACCTGATCGCCAAGTCCGACTGCCTGTTCGTCGTCGGCTGCAAGCTGGGCGAAGTGGCGACGCGCCGCTACGACCTGCTGGCCGCCGGCGCGCCGATCATTCATCTGGACATCGTGGCCGAGGAATTCGACCGCACCACCACGCCCGCCCTGCGGCTGTGGGGCGACGTGCGCGCCACGCTGGAAGACCTGGACACGCGCCTGGCCGCCCACGGCGAGCACGCGCGCCAGGACTACGTGGACGAGGTCGGCCAGGCCATGCACGCATGGCGCGAATCCGTGAACGCCAAGCTGACGTCGGCCGACCGTCCCGTCGGCATGGCGCGGCTGCTGCACGAGATCAACGCCTCGCTGCCGGAGGACGGCATCCTGGTGGCCGACGGCGGCTTCGCGGCGCACTGGGGCGGCCTGCTGTTCGACACCAAGCGCGCGGGCCGCGGCTTCGTGCCGGATCGCGGCTTTGCTTCCATCGGCTACGGCATCCCCGGCGCCATCGGCGCAGCCGCGGCGGCGCCGGGACGCCAGGTGGTCAGCCTGACCGGCGACGGCGGCTGCAACATGTCGCTGGGCGAACTGGAAACCGCGGTGCGCATGAAGCTCGCCTTTACGCTCGTGGTGGTCAACAACGCGGCCTCCGGGTACATCAAGGCGCTGCAGCACCTGATGTACGGCGAAGGCAGCTACCAGTCTTCGGACCTGGTCGACACCAATTACGCCAATGTGGCGCGCGCGCTGGGCTGCCATGGCATCCGCGTCGAAGACCCCGCAGAGCTGCCGGCCGCGCTGGCAGAGGCGTATGCCTGCAAGGACCGTCCCACCATCCTGGACGTGGTGGTCACGCGCGACCCCGCGCACATGCTGCCGGGTGTGGACAGCCGGGCGGCCAAGATCAAGCCGGGCGACCGCATCGCCTGACGGCGGCGCGCAACGCCCGGTTCAAGACACAACAAAATCAAGCAAGGAGACAACCCATCATGAAGCGCAGAACCTGGATCAAGCTGGCGGCCGCCGCTGCAACGCTGTCGCTGGCGGGCGCCGCCGCGGCGCAGGCCACCTACCCCGACCGCCCCATCCGCCTGATCGTGCCCTTCCCGCCCGGCGGCACGTCCGACGTGGTCGGCCGCATCTTTGCCGAGGCGCTGGCCAAGCAGATCGGCCAGCCGGTGGTGGTGGAGAACCGGGGTGGCGCGGGCGGCACCGTCGGCAGCCGCGCCGTGGCCTCGGCCGCGCCGGACGGTTATACGCTTCTGCTGGGCACGTCCAGCACCAACGGCACCAACCCCGCCGTGTACAAGAACCTGCCCTACGACGCGGTGAAGGACTTCACGCCGGTCACACAGATCATCCGCGTGCCGGGCGTGATCGTCGTGAACAAGAACTTTCCGGCCAAGGACTATGCGTCGTTCACCGCCTTGATCAAGGGCGCGCCCGGCAAGTATTCCTATGCCTCGTCGGGCAATGGCGGCGCCACGCACATGGCGATGGAGTACTACAAGTCGCTGTCCGGGCTGGACATGATGCACGTGCCTTACCGTGGCACCGGCCCCGCGCTGAACGACGTGATCGCCGGCCAGGTGCCCATCCTGTGGGATACGGCCGCGTCGTCGATGGCGCACATCCAGTCGGGCAGTCTGCGCCCGATCGTGGTGGCCGCCAAATCGCGCCTGCCGCAATTGCCCGACGTGCCCACCTTTGCTGAGGTCGGCCTGCCCAACTACGACGCAGAAATGTGGAACGGCCTGCTGGCCCCCGCCGGCCTGCCGAAGGACGTGCTGGCCAAGCTGAACGACGCATCCCGCAAGGCGTTGGCCGACAAGGACGTGCAGGCCAAGTACGCGGGGGTTGGCGCGTATGTGGTCGCCGACAAGCCCGAGGCCTTTGCCGCGATGATCCAGGACGACGTGGCCAAATGGAAGAAGGTGGCGGACTTCGCCCACATCTCGGCGGAATGACATGGGCGAGCGGCTGAAGGACAAGGTGGCGCTGGTGTTTGGCGCGGGGTCGTCGGGGCCGGGCTGGGGCAACGGCAAAGCCGCGGCGGCGCTGTATGCGCGTGAAGGCGCGCGGGTCTTCGCGGTGGACGTCAGGGAGGACGCCGCGCGCGAAACCTGCGCCATCATCGAGGCCGAAGGCGGCCGTTGCCAGGCGTTGACCGCGGACGTAACGGACTCCGCGCAGATCCAGGCCGCGGTCGCCGCCGTGCTGGCGGCCGCCGGACGCATCGACGTGCTGCACAACAACGTGGGCATCACCGAAATGGGCGATCCCATCGAGGCCAGCGAGGAAAGCTGGCATCGCGTGCTGGACGCCAACCTGACCGGCGTGTTCCTGACCTGCAAGCATGTGCTGCCCGCCATGCTGGCGCAGGGCTCGGGCAGCATCGTCAACATTTCGTCGCTGGCGTCGATTCAGGTCAATTCGTATCCGTACACCTCGTACTACGCGGCCAAGGCGGGGCTGAACCATCTGACGCGGTCGCTGGCGGTGCGTTATGCGCCGGACAATATCCGCGTGAACGCCGTGCTGCCCGGCGTCATCGACACGCCGTTGATCTACAAGCAGATTGCGGGGCAATTCGACGATGTCGAGGAAATGCGGCGGCGGCGCAATGCCGCCAGTCCGATGGGCCGGATGGGGGATGCGTGGGACGTCGCCCATGCGGCGCTGTTTCTGGCGAGCGACGAGGCCAAGTACATCACCGGCGTCTGCCTGCCGGTAGACGGCGGCAAGGCCTGCGCGGGGCGTTGACGCGGCGGGCGCGCGGCCTTTCGCGGAGGCGCCGGCTGCGCCGCGTTTCCTGATGAGCCGGGCGCCGGACTTCCGTTTGCCCGGCAGCGATCAGAAGCGCGGGGCCAGGTCCGCGGACAATTCCGAAGCCGCCCGCTGCAACGCGGCCACCACGTCCGCAAGGCGCGCGCCGGACAGGCGCGAACGGATCGCCGCCACGCTCAGCGCCGCCACCACGTGCTGTTCGCGGTCGAACACCGGCACGCCCACGCCCAGCATGTCGGGAATGATGCGGCCCGGGTTGAGCGCGTAGCCGTTCTTGCGCGCGGCGGCGATGTCTTCGCGCAGCATGTCGGTGGACGGCAGATCGGGCGCGGCGCTGGCGTCGTAGCGCGCCAGTACGCGGTCGATATCGTCGTTGGGCAGGAATGCCAGCAGCGCCAGGCTGCCCGCCCCCACGCCCAGCGGGCGGCGGTGGCCGACTTCCAGCGTCAGGATCTTGATGGGAAAGTCGCCCGTCTTGCGGTCCACGCAGACCGCTTCGTGCCCCGACCGCACCGACAGGAAGCTGGTGTCGCCCGTGGACTGCGCAAGCCGAAGCACGGCGGATTCGGCGATGGCCTTGATGCCGTGCCGGCTTTCGGCGGCCAGCCCCAGGATGTAGGACTCGCGGCCCAGGCTGTAGGTCTTGAGCCGCGGATTGAGCGACAGAAAGCCTTCCTGCAGCAAGGCCGACAGCATGCGGTGCGCGGTGGGCGGCGTCAGGCCGACGTCACGCACCACATCCGTCAGACCGACGCCGCGCGCGGGCGCCGCCCCAACGTATTTAAGGATGCGCAGCACGCGGAAGATGCTTTGCGCGCCGCCGACGGCATCGGCCGCGCGTTGCTGCGCGGGCGCGGAGGCTTTCGCGCCGGTCGTGGCAGATGCCGCCATCAATGCACCGTCGTCCCGTCCGGCGGCGTCTGGTTCAGGCCCAGCGCGGCCTCCCAACTGCGCAGCGGCACGCAGGTCTGCAGGCGGACGATGGCGCGCTGGATCAGGGCGGGATGCAATTCGTGACCGACGTGGGTGGCGATGTCGATGGTGGAGTCGCCGTGCAGTTCGGCCAGGCGGGCCTGCGCGGCCTGCGCCTGCGAAACGCTCATGACCGCGTCGTCGGCGCCGTGCAGCAGATGAATCGTGGTGTATAGCGGGGCGTTCTTGGGCAGTTGCGCATAGCGGCCCGAGAACGCGATGACGCGGCCGGCCATGCCGTCGTGCGCCTGCACCAGTTCCAGCGCCATGATGGCGCCTTGCGAAAAGCCAGCCACCGCGGTGTCGGACTGCAGCAGGCCGAAGCGCGCCTGGGCTTGCCGCACATAGGTTTCCAGTTGCGGCATGGCCTGGGCCACGCGCTCGGCGCGGTTGTCTTCGGTGACGCCGCGCACGGAGAACCATTGCCGGCCCGTCCCGCCGCCGTCAAAGGCCTCGAAACCTTCGGGGATCAGCACGGCCGCCGTCGGAAAGGCCGCGCGCACCGCCCGGGCCAGGGGTTCCAGGCTGGCGGGCGATCCGCCCACGCCGTGCAGCAGGATGAAGAGCTGGCGCACGTCGACGCCCGGGTCGGGAAGAAATTCGATAGAACTGGAAGACGCCATGAAACTGCTCCGTGCTGGCCTGGGACGGTGGGACTGCGCCCCGATTGCCGCATTGTAAAATGCGCCGCGCCTGGCATCGCACCGATGACGCCGGGCTTTTTTGCACGCCGCCCCGCGCTTGCCCGCAACGACGGGCGCCCGCCGTTGGCAATGTCCAGCGCCGGCGATGCCCGGCGGCGGCCACCACACGCCTTGTCATGCACACACCGAACATCGAGTCGGGCGCCGCCGCGCCTGTCTGCAACACTACCGGCGACACCGCCGGCAACAATCAGCTGCACCGCGTGCTCAAGGCACGCCACCTCACGATGATAGCGCTGGGCGGGGCCATCGGCACCGGCCTGTTCGTCGCTTCCGGCGCGGCCATCGCGCAGGCGGGCCCCGGCGGCGCGCTGATGGTCTACCTGGTGATCGGCCTGATGGTGTACTTCATCATGACCAGCCTGGGCGAGCTGGCCACCTTCATGCCGGTGTCGGGTTCGTTCTGCACGTATGCGTCGCGCTACGTGGATCCGGGTTTCGGCTTTGCGCTGGGCTGGAACTTCTGGGTCAGCTGGGCCACGGTCGTGGCGGTGGACGTCGTGGCGGCGCAGCTCGTTATGGCGTACTGGCTGCCGGACACGCCAGGCTGGATATGGAGCGTGGCGTTTCTGGCGCTGACCTTCGGGCTGAACGCTTTCTCGGCGCGCAGCTTCGGCGAGGCCGAATACTGGTTCGCCATCATCAAGGTGGTGGCAGTGCTGTGCTTCATCGTGGTGGGCGTGGCGATGCTGGCCGGCATCATCCACGGCGGCGGACCGGTGGGACTGGACAACTGGAAGGTGGGCGACGCGCCCTTCGTTGGCAACGCGGCGACGTGGGTGGGCGTGGCGATGGTGGTGGCCTACTCCTTTCAGGGCACCGAACTGGTGGGCGTGGCGGCCGGCGAGTCCGAAAACCCCCGGCGCAACGTGCCGCGCGCGATCAACAGCGTGTTCTGGCGCATCCTGCTGTTCTATGTGCTGGCCATCCTGATCATCGGCCTCTTGGTGCCCTACACCGATCCGCAACTGCTGCGCAACGAGGTCGAGGACATCGCGGTCAGCCCCTTCACGCTGGTGTTCGAGCACGCGGGCCTGCTGTCCGCGGCCACGGTGATGAACGCGGTGATCCTGACGTCCGTGCTGTCGGCCGGCAATTCGGGCATGTATGCGGCGACGCGGATGCTGTTCAACATGGCGGCCGAGGGCCAGGCGCCCGCCCTCTTCAAGCGTCTGACCCCGCGCGGCGTGCCGCTGTATGCGCTGCTGGCCACGACGCTGCTGGCGTGCCTGTGCCTGTTCAGCGTGGTGTACAGCCCGAAGGCCGTGTACATCTGGCTGCTCAATTTTGCGGGCATGACGGAATTCATCGTGTGGCTGAGCATCGCGGTCAGCCATTACCGCTTCCGCCAGGGCTACGTGAAGCACGGTTACGACACGGCCGACCTGCCCTACAAGGCAGGACTTTTTCCGTTCGGGCCGCTGCTGGCCTTCGTGCTGTGCCTGGTGGTCACGCTGGGACAGAACTATCAGGCTTTCCTTGAAGAACGCATCGACTGGATCGGCGTGGTGTCGACGTACCTGGCCATTCCGCTGTTCCTGGGACTGTGGATCGGCCATCGGCTGCTGCGCGGCTCGCGGTGGGTGAAGTACCAGGACATGCGGTTCTAGCACTTTTCGGGGACACATTCGGGACACATTCGGGGGCACTATTCGATACGTCCGCCCGGCGCAAAGCCCGGTACAATACTGTACATTCATACAGGTATTGAGCACCGGGCGCTTTCGCCATGCAGTCCCCCGAACAGATCCATCCCGCGTTGTGGCGCGCCACGCAGTTGGCCAAAGGCGCCGCACGCACCCTGCCAACCGGGCACGCGGCGCTGTCAGCCGAACTGCCGGATAACGGCTGGCCGCTCGGATCGCTCGTTGAACTGCTCACCCCCCATCCCGGCATCGGAGAAATCCGCCTGCTGCGTCCCGCGCTGGCCCAACTGGAAACCCGTCGTCCCATTGCCCTGGTGCAGCCGCCGCACGTGCCGCACATCGCCAGCTGGATGAGCTGGCGGCTGGATCCCCGGCAACTGCTGTGGGTGGCGCCCGAAAAGCCGGTCGACGCGCTGTGGGCCAGCGAACAGATCCTGAAAAACGCCAGTTGCGGCGCGCTGATCTGCTGGCTGCCCCATGTGCGCCCCGAATCCCTGCGCCGCCTGCATCTGGCCGCCCAGGCCAGCGACCTGCTGTTCATCGCCGTGCGCCCGTCCCGCGCCGCGCAGACCGCCACGCCCGCCGCCTTGCGGCTGGCGCTGGCGCCCGCGCCCGGCGGCCTGTCCGTCCACATCCTGAAGCGCCGGGGGCCCGTCTGCGACACCCCGCTGTACGTAGGCCTGGAGCCCGGCGCGCTTACCCCCTCTTCTCCCCGCCATGCGCCTCTGGATCGCCGCCTACCTGCGCTGCCTGCCGCTGGACGCCATACGCCCGCACTGGCCGCATGAACAGGAGGCGTTCGCCGTTCTGGATCAGGAACGGGTCGCCGCCCTGACCCCCGCCGCCCGCCAGGCCGGCGTGACGCCCGGCATGCGCCGCGCGGGCGCGGCGGCCATCGCCCCCGGCGTGGAACTGCTGCCCCGCAATGCGCTGGCCGAAGCCGACGCCCTGCACGGCGCGGCGCTGGCCCTCTTGCAGTACACCCCGGAAATCGCCCTGGCCGACGGCGACACCGTCCTGCTGAACGTGGGCGCCAGCCTGATGTTCTTCCGCGGGCCGCGCGCGCTGAGCCGGCGGGTGGCCGCCACGCTGCGGGCGCTGGATCTGCGGGTGTCGCTGGGCATGGCGCCCACGGCCAAGGGCGCCTGGCTGCTCGCGCGGCGCGCCGGCCGGCGCGTGCCCCGGCGCACACTGAAGCTGCCCACCCTGGCGCGGCGGCTCGATGCCCTGCCGCTGTCGCTGCTGCCCCAGGCGCAAGACCGCCGCAACTGGCTGGACGACATCGGCTGCCACACGCTGGCGCACCTGCGCGCCCTGCCGCGCGGGGGGCTGCAGCGGCGCAGCGCGCCCGATCTGCTGCAGGCGCTGGACGCCGCCTACGGCCAGGTGCCCGAACTCTACCGCTGGCTCGAACCGCCCAACCAGTTTTCGCGGCGGATCGAACTCATGGACTACATGGAGAACACCGACGCCGTGCTGGCCGTGGCGGGCCGGCTGGCCGAGCAGCTGGGCGGCTGGCTGACCGCCCGGCAACTGGCCGTGCGGCGCGTGGTGCTCAGCATGGACCACGAACGCGGCCGCCACGCCCGCCCGCCCACCGAACTTGAAGTGGCCCTGGCCCAGCCCATCTGGCAGGCGCCGCAACTGCTGCATCTGCTGCGCGAAAAACTCAACCACTTCACGCTGGAAGCCCCCGTCATCGCCGTGACGCTGCACGCGCCCGACACCGTCGAGCAACCCGCGGCCAGCACCACCTTGTTCCCCGAACCGGGCGGCACCGCCGCCGACCACGCGCGGCTGCTGGACCTGCTGGTGGCGCGGCTGGGCCGCGACCGGGTGCGCCATGCCCAGCCCACCGCCGACCACCGCCCCGAAGCCGCCAATTCCTGGGGCGATGCGCTGGCCGCGCCCGAACGTCCCGCCCCCCTGCCGCCGCTGCTCGACCGGCCGTTCTGGCTGCTGGAAACCCCGCAGCCCCTCAAGCTGTCCGGCCATCGCCCCCACTACGCCGGCCAGGCGCTGCGGCTGATGCGCGGCCCCGAACGCATCGAAAGCGGCTGGTGGGACCCCGCCCTGACCGTGCGCGATTACTTCGTCGCCGAAGACGCGGCGGGCGCGCGCTACTGGATCTACCGCGAGCGCGACGCCGAGGACGCGCGCTGGTTCCTGCACGGACTGTACGCCTGACATGCGCATGGACGACGACGCCCCCGATCCCCTGGACCCGGCCGAGGTCCTGGCCCAGCTGCCCGGCTACGCCGAGCTGCAATGCCAGTCCAATTTTTCGTTCCTGCAAGGCGCCTCGCATCCCGAGGAACTGACCGCGCGGGCGGCCGAACTCGGTTACGCCGCCCTCGCCCTGACCGACGAATGCTCGCTGGCCGGCGTCGTGCGCGCCCACACCGAAGCCAAGACCCTCAAGCTGCCGCTCATCGTGGGCGCCACGTTCCAGCTGCGCGCCGCGCCCGACGCCGCGCCGCTCGGCCTGACGCTGCTGGCGCAGACGCGCGAAGGCTACGGCAACCTGTCTGAATTCATCACGCTGGGCCGCACCCGGGCGCCCAAGGGCGAATACCGGCTTTCCCCGCAAGACCTTGCCGATCCGCCCGCCGGCCACGCGCACCTGCGCAGTCTGCCGGAATGCCTGGCCATCCTGACGCCCGCCTACGGCACCGACGCCGACCGCATGGCCGACCAGGCGCGCTGGCTGGCGCGCGTCTTTCCGGGGCGCGCGTGGGTGGGACTGAACCTGCTGCACCAGTCGCGCGACGACCTGCACCGCGCCGCCGTCGAACACGCAGCCCAGGCCTCGCAATTGCCGATCGTGGCGGTCGGCCAGGTGCAGATGCATGTCCGGTCGCGCAAGCCGCTGCACGACACGCTGACCGGCATCCGCACCCGCCAGCAGGTGTCGCAATGCGGCTACGAACTGTCGGGCAATGCCGAACAGCACCTGCGCAGCCGCATGCGGCTCGCCAGCCTGTATCCGCCCGACGCGCTGGCGCAGACCCTGGCGGTGGCGCGCCGCTGCACGTTTTCGCTGGACGAGCTGCATTACGAATATCCCGACGAGATCGTGCCGCCCGGCCACACGCCCGCCAGCTATCTGCGCCAGGAAGCGCTGGCCGGGGCGGACCGGCGCTTTCCCCAGGGCGTGCCCGACAGCGTGACGGCGCAGATCGACAAGGAACTGGATCTCATCGCGGACCTCAACTACGAGGCCTACTTCCTGACCGTCTACGACATCGTGCAGTTCGCCCGCAACGCCGGCATCCTGTGCCAGGGCCGGGGCTCGGCCGCCAATTCCGCCGTCTGCTATTGCCTGGGCATCACGGCGGTGGACCCGCAGCGCGGCAACAACCTGTTCGAACGCTTCATCAGCAAGGAACGCAACGAACCGCCCGACATCGACGTCGACTTCGAACATCAACGCCGCGAAGAAGTCATCCAGTACATCTACGGCAAATACGGCCGCGACCGCGCCGCCCTGACCGGGGTGGTCATCTCGTACCGGCCGCGCAGCGTGCTGCGCGATACGGGGCGCGCGCTGGGCGTGGACCCGGGCGTCATCGACGCCGTGGCCCGCGCGCACCAGTGGTGGGACGGCAAGAAGGAAATGCTGCGCACGCTGGGCGCCTGCGGCCTGGACCCGGAATCCCAGGTGGCGCGCCAGTGGGCATCGCTGGCGCAGACCATGATGGGCTTTCCGCGCCACCTGTCGCAGCACCCGGGCGGCTTCGTCATTTCACGCGGCAAGCTCTCGCGCCTGGTGCCCATCGAGAACGCCGCCATGGAAGACCGCAGCGTCGTGCAATGGGACAAGGACGATCTGGACGCCCTGAAGCTGCTCAAGGTCGACGTCCTGGCGCTGGGCATGCTGTCGGCCCTGCGCCGCACACTTGAACTGGCCAGCCAGCGCCGCGGCCAGCCGCTCGCCCTGCAGGACATCCCGGAAGGCGACGTGCCCACCTACGACATGATCTGCGACGCCGACACCATTGGCGTCTTCCAGATCGAATCGCGCGCCCAGATGACGATGCTGCCGCGCCTGCGGCCGCGCGAATACTACGACCTGGTGGTGCAGGTGGCGATCGTGCGCCCCGGACCGATCCAGGGGGGCATGGTCCACCCCTATCTGCGGCGCCGCCAGGGCAAGGAGGACGAAACCTACCCCAGCGAAAAAGTGCGCGGCGTGCTCAGCCGCACCATGGGCGTGCCCATCTTCCAGGAACAGGTCATGCAGATCGCCGTCGTGGCCGCCGGTTTTTCGCCCGGCGAGGCCGATCAGCTACGCCGGTCGATGGCGGCCTGGCGGCGCAAGGGCGGCGTGGACAAGTTCCGCGTCAAGCTGGTGGGCGGGCTGCTGGCGCACGGCTACACGCTGGACTTCGCCGAAGCCCTGTTCCGCCAGGTGGAAGGGTTTGGCGAATACGGCTTTCCGGAAAGCCATGCCGCCAGCTTCGCCCTGCTGGCGTATGCCAGCTCCTGGCTCAAGCGCCACGAACCGGAGGCCTTTCTGGCCGCTCTGCTCAATTCCCAGCCCATGGGGTTCTACGCACCCGCCCAACTGGTGCAGGACGCGCGCCGCCACGGCGTCTGCGTGCTGCCCGCCGACGTGACGGTAAGCGGCTGGGATTCGGTGCTGGAAACGCTGCCCGACGGGCATCCGGGCGCCCGCCGCCGCCCCCACCCCCACGCGCCGACCGCCGAGGCGT
The DNA here is from genome assembly GCF_002388205.1 of Achromobacter sp. UBA4530. Classification (NCBI taxonomy): domain Bacteria; kingdom Pseudomonadati; phylum Pseudomonadota; class Betaproteobacteria; order Burkholderiales; family Alcaligenaceae; genus Achromobacter; species Achromobacter sp. UBA4530. Next base: position 435,956 of record NZ_DGMA01000007.1, read on the forward strand.
CGGGCGTCGATACGCCGGGCGTCGATACGCCGGAGGTCCCCACGCCCCGCCCCGCCGTGCGGCTGGGACTCAGCCTGCTGCAAGGCATGCGCGAGGACGCCGCCCGCCGCATTGAGGCCGCGCGGGCCGACGCCCCCTTTGCCAACACCGCCGACCTGGCCCGCCGCGCCGGCCTGAATCGCCACGACCTGAACGCGCTGGCCGCCGGCGATGCGCTGCGCACCCTGGCCGGCCACCGGCGCCAGGCTAGCTGGGAAGCCGCCGCCAGCGTACAAAGCCGCGACCTGCTGCGGGACGCCGAGATCGTGGAAACCCAGGCCCCGCAGCTGTCCGCCCCGTCGGAGAGCCAGACCGTGGCCGCCGACTACCGCAGCGTCGGCCTGACCCTGCACAGCCATCCCGTGTCGCTGCTGCGCCCCCAACTGGCCGCGCGCAACTTCCAGCCTGCCTCGGTGCTGAACGACTATCCCAACAAGCGGGTCGCGCGCGCCTGCGGCATCGTCACCGTGCGCCAGCGCCCCCAGACCTCCAAGGGCGTCATCTTCGTCACCCTCGAAGACGAGACCGGCCCGGTCAACGTGGTGGTCCGCCCCGACCTGATCGAACGCCAGCGCCGCGAGCTGCTGGGCGCCACCCTGCTGGGGGTGTTCGGGTCCTGGCAGAGCGTGGACGGCGTGCGCCACCTGATCGCGCAGCGGCTGGTGGACATGTCCGACCTCCTGGGCGGGCTGACGTCGCAGAGCCGCGACTTCCATTGAGGATGCGGGAGCAACTTGACGGTGTCTGACACCCTTGAAGCGCCCTTCAAGCCTGAAGACCGTCCATACGGGTGTCAGACACCTGGCGAACACCTGACGCGCGCCCAGCCGCCCGCCGCTGTTGCCCGGTTGCACATGCCCGCGGCGCCTTGAGCACAGCGCGTCGCCGCTGGTCTATCATGGCTTTTTGTCCGCTCGTTGTAAGGAGTCCTACATGATCCGCAAGCTGATCCCCTTCCTGCTGGTTGCCAGCCTGGCTGCGTGCGCCAATACCGGCGGTTCGCGTACGTCCAGCGGGCCGGCCTCCAGCTCCTCGAGCGCATCCTCTTCATCGAGCACCGGCGCCGGCTCTTCCTACGGTTCGTCCTCGGCCATGCCCGGCAGCAGCACCGGCAAGACCTGCGACGCCGGCCCGCTGCAATCGCAGATCGGTCAGAAAGCCACGCCGTCCGTCATGGAAGACCTGCGCACGCGCAGCGGCAGCGCCACCGCGCGCATGCTGCGTCCGGGCCAGCTGGTCACCATGGAATACAACAACACCCGCCTGAACCTCATCGTGGACGACAAGGACGTGATGACGGCGATCCGCTGCGGTTAATCGCGCCGGCCGGCCGGACTTCCGTCCGGCAAGTCGCCTTCCCCTGCCCCGATGGGCCGCGCCGCCGGCGGCACATGGGGCAGGAAGGCCCCCGCCACCTCGAACGCGCATTCCTCGCGCGCAATGTCGATCACCCGGGATACGACCGGATTGACGATGTTCTTTTTGTGCACCGCGTAGTAATTGATGGTCGGCAGGTCCGGCTGCACATTCAACTGGCACAGCGCCCCGCGCGCCACCAGCGGCGCAAAGTACGCGCCCGGCAGGTAACTGATCCCCAATCCCAGCATCGTCAGCTGCGCCATCATGCCCAGGCTGTTGCAGGTCAGCACGCGCTTGACCGGCATCCCCTGTTCCGCGAACCATGCGTCGTACAGATGCGATAGCGCGGAATTGGTGGGCTGCGAGATCACCGGATACGGCGCCAGATCCTGCGGCGTCAACGCGGCAGCGACATCGATGTCCAGCGCCGGACTCGCCATCCAGACATTGGTGACCGCCCCCAGGTGCGTGCAATCGTACTGGTAGCCCCAGAACGGGCCGGGCATGATCGCCAGATCCAGTTCGTCCTGCTCCAGCCGTTCATAGAGCGTGATGCCGCCATCGATCTCGGGCATCAACTGCACGCGGGGGTAGCGCTGGCTGATCTGCTTGATCAGCCCGGCCAGCCAGGTCATGCCCACCAGCTCCGTCACGCCCAGACGCACCACGCCTTCGAAGCTGGCCGGATCGGCCATGTTCTGCACGATGCGGCTGTTCAGCTCCAGCATCTGGCTGGCCAGCTCGAACAGCTTGCGGCCCTGCGGGGTCATCAGGAGTTTCTTGGCGCGCCGCTCGAACAGGGGCGCGCCGGCAAAGGCCTCGAGTTCCCCCACCCGTTTGGCCACGGCCGATTGGGTGGTGTGCAGCTTGCGCGACGACGCGCTGAAGCTGCCCAGTTCGGAACTCCAGTAAAAGGCCTCCAATTGCTTGAGGGTGTACATCGCCGCGGTCGAAGAAAAGCGCATGGAAACCCCAGACATTACCACCGCGGACGATCGGCGCGGATCAACCCCGCGGATGCAGGATGTCCGCCAGGAAGCGCTGCGCGCGCGGATGCGCCGGCGCGCTGAAGAAGCGCTCGGGCGTATCCATCTCCAGGATTTCGCCCGCGTCCATGAACACCACGCGGTCGCAGACGTCGCGCGCAAAGCCCATTTCATGCGTCACGCAC